>NZ_RZNH01000123.1 GCF_013141825.1 Marinifilum caeruleilacunae | reverse complement strand
AAAGCCGAAAGTATAAACTTTCGGCTTGTTCTAGTAGCGGGGGCCAGACTCGAACTGACGTCCGGCGGCTGCCGGATATGAGCCCTRCCAATTTGCCATTATTATATTAACTTTCCATAATTCCTTTTAATCAATTCACGAATAAAATTTCTTCCCTGATGAGATTTCAGCTGCCTCTCTCTTTTCATTGATTCCTGTTTTGTATGGAATGATTCTGTGTATAGAATTTCCCAAGGTCTGTACCTTATGGTATAACCTTTAGTGGCCAATTCATTATGAGATAAAAACCTCGCCTGCAAGTCACTAGTATATCTAATATAAATTTTATCGTATTGGGGAAAATAAAGAACATACACATCAAACATAGCATACCAAACTACAAAAAAAAAGCCGAAAGTATAAACTTTCGGCTTGTTCTAGTAGCGGGGGCCAGACTCGAACTGACGTCCGGCGGCTGCCGGATATGAGCCCTGCCAATTTGCCATTATTATATTAACTTTCCATAATTCCTTTTAATCAATCCACGAATGAAATTTCTTCCCTGATGAGATTTCAATTGCTTCTCTCTTTTCATTGATTCCTGTTTTGTATGGAATGATTCTGTGTATAGAATTTCCCAAGGTCTATACCTCATGGTATAACCTTTAGTGGCCAACTCATTATGAGAT
>NZ_RZNH01000121.1 GCF_013141825.1 Marinifilum caeruleilacunae | reverse complement strand
CTGTCACAGAACAGGATTGGATTACGTATCATGTTCTCCTTTCCGTGTGCCTATCGCACGCTTAGCTGCAGCTCAAGCAAACTTGAAGTAATCCGATAGAAATATCGATTATATATAGAAGGCTGCCTCATTTGAGGCGGCCTTTTTTATTGTATTAGTTTTTCGGCATTCATTTACGAAYGGGWGCCGTCAATCCGACGCGATTCGAGTTACACAGTTAATTAGGAGGAGCGCACAGTATCGGATTGACTTGATTCTTTTGTTTACTTTTCTCATCTAAGGAGAAAAGTAAAAGCCTCACGGCTTGAGTGGTTARATAAAAATAGAAACAGAGCAATATAGGTATCTGTGGTGAGCGCAATCTCTGTTGGGTGAGYCATCATCAGTTGAGTTCTGTCACAGAACAGGATTGGATTACGTATCATGTTCTCCTTTCCGTGTGCCTATCGCACGCTTAGCTGCAGCTCAAGCAAACTTGAAGTAATCCGATAGAAATATCGATTATATATAGAAGGCTGCCTCWTTTGAGGYGGCCTTTTTTTATGATTTTACTTTAAAGCTAAAGCCGCATGGCTCTTACTTTCTCCATTGATGAGAAAGTAAGCAAAGAATCTAGGGTTAGAAAGGACAATCTGCTCCTACTTGAAAAACAATAAGTGCGGCGGGGTGATCTTCGAACAGGT
>NZ_RZNH01000120.1 GCF_013141825.1 Marinifilum caeruleilacunae | reverse complement strand
TACGTCGCCCATAGCACCATTTCGGAAAGCCCCAGAAACCATAATGGGCGGTGAATAGGGGGCGCAATTTTTCGGGCTCAAATTCAGCCKTTTTGACCCTCAAACGGGCTGCGGAAARTTATGGCACGTAAAAAAGATCGAAAGCGGATTCTCAAGGTGTTTTTGATGCTTTCTTAACGCCGTTAACCTCGATGCACTTTTTCGCTCGAAACAAAACGGCAAGAAAATCATGTGGGYCCCACGGCCTTACACTTGGATTGGCCGGGAAAAKGATATATAGAAACGAGAGTGATGTACTGACGGGTGCGATCATACCAGCACTAATGCACCGGATCCCATCAGAACTCCGCAGTTAAGCGTGCTTGGGCGAGAGTAGTACTAGGATGGRTGACCTCCCGGGAAGTCCTCGTGTTGCACCCCTTTTTATTTTTTAATTTTTTCTTASCYTAAAACGAGKYTAAAYTTGRAAACCTCATAACTTTTGAACCGTGAGGAACTACGTCGCCCATAGCACCATTTCGGAAAGCCCCAKAAACCATAATGGGCGGTGAATAGGGGGCGCAATTTTTYGGGCTCAAATTCAGCCGTTTTGACCCTCAAACGGGCTGCGGAAAGTTATGGCACGTTTTTTTGGGCTCAAATTCAGCCGTTTTGACCCTCAAACGGGCTGCGGAAAGTTATGGCACGT
>NZ_RZNH01000119.1 GCF_013141825.1 Marinifilum caeruleilacunae | reverse complement strand
CTATCGACAGTTTCCCTTCAAGGGAAACAACCCGTAATTTTCCGCAAAATTAAACATTTATACTTCCCCTTTTAGGGGAAGTGCCGACAGGCGAAGGGGTGATATAAAATAGTACCAAAACCCCAACTTTTAAGCTTCATTAACTTTTGTTCAGACCATTTTGCACATTTCTAACCTACATTTGTAATGTACAAAACAGAGAAGTTTTTTCATAGAATTAGATTTAGGTTAGTAAATAGTGGTTAGAAGAAAATCCCGGGCTCATGAGTTCGGGATTTTTCTTTGTATATAGTCCGCTCTCAGCTAAAGCTGATAACAAAGGGAAATAGTTTGTGCAGATTTTTRTACCAATGATTTAAAGCTTGGGCATTCATAAAATACAAATCCTTCGGTACGCTGTACCTCTTTTCTCTACCTTTCATCTTGCTATAAATACTGTGGTGCTACGCACCTTAACTCTTTACTGGTAAAGCAGCAGAGCTGCGAAGTATTGATAGAAACATAGGCCAATCTTTTTAATTAGGTGCAGAGCACCGAAGTATGAAAGACTAAATTCTCTGCACTTTTAAGCTTCATTAACTTTTATTTAAAGCATTTAGCACATTTCTAACCTACATTTGTAATGTACAAAACAGAGAAGTTTTTTCATAGAATTAGATTTAGGTTAGTAAATAGTGGTTAGAAGAAAATCCCGGA
>NZ_RZNH01000118.1 GCF_013141825.1 Marinifilum caeruleilacunae | reverse complement strand
TCAACTGTATGTCTTTGAGAATATGTTTTTATTCCTTTCTTTCCTGTTAAGCTTATATCAGCACTAAAAAACAAAACAAATATAATGGTCAAATTAACTTCAATCGCTGCTGGTGTCGCCGCCATCGCTGCTGGTGTTGCCGCTGCCCCAGCCACTACCACTCTATCTCCATCTGACGAAAGAGTTAACTTGGTCGAATTGGGTGTTTACGTCTCCGATATCAGAGCTCATTTGGCYCAATACTACTTGTTTCAAGCAGCTCATCCAASTGAGACCTACCCAGTTGMRATTGCTGAAGCTGTTTTCAACTATGGTGACTTCACCACCATGTTGACTGGTATTCCAGCTGAACAAGTCACCAGAGTYATCACTGGTGTYCCATGGTACTCYACYAGATTGAGACCAGCTATYTCCAGTGCTCTATCTAAGGACGGTATTTACACTGCTATTCCAAAATAGAGAGAAGCTTTTACGAACGAAATTCCATAGACATTAAAAAGTAAAGAAAATGAAATAAAATATGTTATTCTATTGATATAAATACAATTCCTCATATGTAAATGTATATTAATATGACAACTCATTTTTGATCAATAACAGTGTTTGTGGAGTATTTTCTCAATACAATAAACCCAAAATAGAAACTTCTCTTTTGCGTCACTGTTCTGGAAAAGGGTGCATGGTAATAAAGCTAATAGGG
>NZ_RZNH01000020.1 GCF_013141825.1 Marinifilum caeruleilacunae | reverse complement strand
CCGGGTCCTTCGACTCCGCTCAGGAACCCTTGGTTGTGCAATTCGGATGCCACTCTGCGAAACTCTGCGAATTAATCAGCGAATATCTGCGAGAAGTTATTGTACCTTTAAAACCATTGATGAGCCTGAATTCARTATGAACTTCTACATCTCTTAATTGTTGATTCTAGTAGTTTATACCGGGTCCTTCGACTCCGCTCAGGAACCCTTGGTTGTGCAATTCGGATGCCACTCTGCGAAACTCTGCGAATTAATCAGCGAATATCGGCGAGAAGTTATTGGACCTTTTAAACTAGCTGCCTTCACAGCGGCTTTTAATAAGCTTTGAGCAAAACCTTAACAAATAAAAAAAAAGCACAATGCAAAATCTTACGACTTGCACTGTGCTTTTTTAATATTCTATTTTTTAGTCACCTATCAACAACCAATGGACCCATAGACTTTTCGACTATTCGACTATTCGACCTTTGGACTTTTAGACTATTTGACCTTTGGACTTTTAGACTTTTCTCTTCAACACCAACTTCGCCTTGTCAGCTCTTACCACTGCTTTGATGTAGGTTCTGAGCTCGTCGTAGCGTTCTGCCGGGTATTCGAATTTTTTGTAGACCATCTTGCGGATATAGGTGACTTTATTGCCATCCTTTATTGCTTCGCTCGTGTAGCTTCCAAAATCTGATTCAATCACCTTTTTTTCCGGTATACTTTCCATTTCATAACCTTCAGGAAGGCTAAAATGGATGGTGTCGGTATCGCAATATTCGCGTTTGTAATAAATGTCTGTTTCTCGATTTTTCACTTTTTTGGGAACATTGCTTCTCCTGTTGATCAGGTTCAGAGGAATGAAGAGTCTGTCTCCCGATTTGGAAGCATAATTTCTAATGTCTAAATCAAGTTCCAGAGTTGAGCTTGGTATCCTTGTAAGTTCTTTCGATACCGCATGACTCTTAATTTTGAAGTCTGGAAGTTCCAGGTCGCTGTAAATCTTTTTCTTCTGGTCTTCGGGACTCAGGTGCGACATGCCGGCCAGGTATGAATATTGAAGACCTCTGCATACTTCGGTGATGTGTGCCTCGGCAGTACCATCTGCCTTTACGATAATCTCACCTCTTTTCTCCTGGGTATTGTCTTCCATTTTATATACCGATGTTCTTACAAGCTTCCCACCATTTTCATTAATGGCAAGAACTGTTCTGTCGTCGGTACTTGAACCCAGAAAACCACAGGGGCTAAACTTGCTGGTACACTCCAGCCAAACCGTATCTTTTTGCATTGGCACCATCAGTACAATGTGGTTTCCAAAGTTACGAACAAAGGTTGTGTCAAGATCTCTTTGTTTATTTGCCGAAGTAATAATGGTATAGTATGAAGGAATTTCAACAATTTTTAAAATGGATTTCATGTAGTTCGATAGTGCCTTACAATCTCCATACGATTTATCTTGCACATACTGTGCAGGGAAAGGCTGCTGACTTCCCAGACCTACCTGTATACTCACGTAGCGGGTTTTATTCTGCATGTATTCATACAGCTTTTTCACTTTCTCGAAATCTGTAGGGCAGTCCTTTACCATATTCTTAACTTCGGCGATGGTATTTTCATCCAGCACATCTCTTCCTTCATTTAGTTTTGAAAACCATTTTGCCAAATCGTTCCACGATGCCGTACTTCCATTGATTTTATCATATTGGAAAGTGGTAGGAGCAACACGCAAAAACGGACCTCTTAATGAGTACGGAGATGCATAGGGTTCATATTTGTATGCTTTCAAATCATTGGCTTCCCAGGAATAGTTAGTGATTCCACTTGCTTTACGGATAATTGGTTTTTGATCTGAATTGTACATTTTGTACTTGAACAATTCAGGATTGGCCGAACTAATGGTATACGAACTTTTCTGCACAGAACATTTAGAGCCTGCATATGGATACCAACCAGCGATAGTTGTGTATTCGTTTAATTTCTGGGTGTACGAATACACTATGGTATAAGGATAATTCTTTTGAATGGGTTCATAGTGTTTTACCCTGTCATCCGAAAACATGGATTCACCAGAGGCAGAGTAATCATTAATTTCATGATTTTTTATCCTTTCAATCAATGCACCTTGTGCATCGTACAAAGCAATTTGTAGGTTGCTAAGCGATATGGTTTTGCTGTATCCAACCATCACATCGGCATAAGAATCGCCAGATTCGTTCAAAATTGTAATGGCGGTTTCGTGCCTGTAGTCAATATCGTAAATCGAATTAATTTTGATATTGGTTCTGTCTAAACGAATCACCGCATTGGCACCTTCTTTTAATTCTTCGGGGATATCGCTCACCGGGTACATGGGTGTTTTTTTTGCCGATAGGTTTGTTGAGAACAACAAGGCGGCAATCAGGAAATAAAAGTAATGTAGTTTCATAGTTTAAATTTAGGCTTAGTTGGGCTATGAATTGAATGATATCAAGGCTTAAGCCTAAGCCCAAGCATTGATATCATGAAGTATTATTTAATTAGATTTTTTTCAGAACAAGCATTTCAGCATGTTTTGCTACAACAAGATTGTAGAACTCTTTCAGGTTGGCATATTCGTCAAAAAAGAAGGTGCGTTTGTTAATTTTAAAACGGCTTACTACCATAATTTTGTTACCAGTCTGATTTACTGAATACATGAACTGACCTGATTTTTCAGGAAGGTTAATTCTTGCCGGAGCCGGTTTGCTTTCCAATGTGTATCCTTCAGGAACAGTAAGTTCAAGCATAAATGTTCTGTCCATTGGATAGGTAAAATCAACTGGGTATTTTCTCTCTTCCAGTGTGAAAGGATTTTCATCAATTTTGTTGATAACAAAAGGATTGAAGTAAATCAGGTCATTTACACTTTCTACCTCTTCGCTCAGTTCCACTTCCATTTTTGAAACCACGTTTTTTTCAACATTTTTAAGGTTTTCAAGCTCTACACTTTCAACATCAATCAGCTCATAAGCTTCATCCATGGTTTCCAGAAGTTCGTCTTCGCTCTTATTTTGAATAGCATCTCTAAACTGTAGTGCAGTAAATCCATTCAGCGATAGATCTACATTTCCGCTAACCATTCCATCTTCACTCAAGTTTAATTTTGCAATGGTTGCCGATTTCGAAACACTTTTCGATTCGATGTCTACAAAAAAGGAACCAGCACTACTGATAACTCTACCTTTATCGTTGATACAACGCTCCGGCAAAAGATTACACGGACAGTTTGCATCTGTAGCATCCAGGTAAATTCTGTTTTCGCCTAGCTTACAGCTGGCAATTACATAGTTAAACTTTCTTTCGCTAGGCGAGAACAAGCTTAACAAACCATTGCTTCGGGTACTAAGAATTACCGGATCGGCCTTAAGACCTAATTTATTCAGTAAAACAACCAGCATGAGATTGATATCTGCAACATTCCCTTTTTTCTCTTTAAAGGCAGCTCGTAAACTGGTTGTCACATACTTGCCATAGTAATCGTTCCACTTCATATTTGCCTTGATATAGTTAAAGGCAGCCAGAATTTTTTCTTCATCTGTTTCTGCTTTGGCGCTGATTTCGGCTACAACATCTTTTAGGAAACCACCAGATTTTAGCTGAACACCAAAGTATTGATTCTCCATCAAATCTTTATTGATTTGTTCCCAGCTACCGATTCTATCGTGATATGGACCTCTGATCTCCTGTACGCCGGCAAGTTCAAATTCTACGGCCGACATGTAGTTTTTGCTCGATGTGGTATATGGCTCTTTTTTAAATGCTGGTGCATCTTTTACCACAAAGCGATATCTATCGATACTAAATTGCTCCTGTGGAGCAATACTTCCGTTGCCATAAGTGTGTTCGTTTACATCAAAAGTCAGGTAACCCTTTCCATTTTTTTTGTAATGGAAATATTCAGGTACATTTACCCTGAACTCGCTCCAAACAATTGGAATACTTTTTTGGAAATACCAAGGACCCATTTTATATGGTGGAATATCCGAAGAAATGGAATACATGAACTCAACAACCGAGCCTGGTTTCACATTCGGGCATGCCAGTTTGTAGGTATAAACATCATCCGAAGACTTTTCCAGTATCCTGTCTTTCGCACTGATTTTTGTTTTTACAATTTTGCCATTTTCCAGGTTGTAGGTACAGGCTTTAACCGAACCTACATTTGAACTGCCTTTGTAAAAGGAGAATTCCAAATCACCATAGTCAAGACCTTCATCTTTCAGGATTTTAATTCTCATGATTCGGGTGTGTTTGTAATCGAAACTGAAAGTAGTGGTCATAAACGGAATTTCGCTTACACCATAATCACACAGGTAAACTGCAACGGCTGAGGTGTCTTTCTCATAAGTTTTCATTAATAGTTCATCCATACTAACCTTGCCGTATTTAATAGGGGCTTTCTGGGCAATAGCCAGGTTACTCACGAAAAAAATCGTGATCGCCAGGGCGAATGTTCTAATCATAGTAAAGTTTTTCATTAAGATTTAGGCTTAGTTTACAATGCGGATAATATAGTAAAGTAAGCTTTAAGAATGAATTTAGATTAATTGTCCTAATTTATCCAGTCATTCTGAAACCTTGATGAATAGGGGGTCAGCAATTTTTACAATGAGAAGTGAAGTATTTTTTGATGTTTTTTTCTTTCAGGAACTGTAAAACCTTTTTACCATAATTGGTGAAGTAGCAATGATCTTTCAGGAATTCTACATTTTTATCGCACCAATATTGCTTTGGAATCTCGGTAGATGTAACGGTTTCCAGTTCCTTTAAAAGCGAAAAACTACGCGATTCGTAATCTTCCAGACTCAAGTGATACATATCGGCATCGCACAGGATGCGTTGCAGTTCGTTTTTGGGTTTGGGAGGATAATGCGTAGCCAGGATACAATCCACAACTTTGTTGATTTTTGAACCTGGATAATTGATTTCCTGTAAAAAATCTGTGGCAATTTTTGTTCCCGCCTCCTCGTGCCCAAAATAGGTTATAGCATGTCCCGAATCGTGGAACCAGGCGGCAATGATAACAATTTCGGTATCAGAGGCAGACAATTTGCAGTTTTTAGCGATGGTTTTACATGCCTCGACCACTTCCTTTGTATGCTTTAAATTGTGATAGCACAGGTTATCCGGCAAATCACAAAGTAATTCACTCACAAACTCTTCTACTTTTGCTATGTATTTACTGCTTTGATACATTCATTAAGTATTACTCTGCGAAGTAAGGAATGATCGTGGAAACAAAAAAATGAAATGTTTTAAAAGATGTTATTCTTTGTTAATCCAAATCAAAAAAAATGTCGTCTCGCTATTGAAACGACATTTTTTTTATTTTGTTTTATAAATCTTGAACAATTTCGTTTAAAAATCGATTCAATGGATAAAGTGCTTTGAAACTTTCATCAATTTCGCTCACAAATTGATCCGACTGTACAATCTCATTTGAGATCATTTTACCAACTGCATAGTGTTTGTAATTCAGTAGATCGATGTGCTCAAAATCTTTAGGAAAACCTCGTGGAGCAGTTTTTAGTTTATCGCCGTACATCTCTGGGAAATGTTTCTTGAATTTAGGGTTTTCGATTATGCCCTTGAATTCTTCAGGGTGATGAAAAATTTCGGTACGTATGGCTTTTAAAACATTGGATTCAGGCATATAACAACCGCCACCCAGAAAGCAATTGTCGGGTTCGATGTGTATGTAATATCCGCCATAGCGACTTTTTCTGCCATTTTTTGCTAAAAAAGCGCCAAAATTTGTTTTGTACGGACGCTTGTCTTGCGAGAAGCGGACATCTCTAAAAATCCTGAACAAACAATCTTTGGCATTCACACCTGATATGCCCGGATCGAAAGCCTTAATTTGCTCGATGCTTAACTCAACGAAGAGCTCAAAATCCTTTTTTGCAGCATTATATTTCTTCTTGTTGGCATGAAACCACTCACGATTGTTATTCTCTCTCAGTTCGGTTAAGAAATCAAGTATTGATTGATTAAGCATTGAATTATTCTTTTAAAATGTAATTACCTTATAATCGCTCTGAAGGTATTCTGTTAAGGGTTTTCCCATGTATTTTACTTCGGCTCCAATTTTTTCCAAATCTGCGGAAACACCATACATATCAGCGCAAGCTTTACAGGCATAAACCTTAATTCCAACTTCTTTCATTTTGGCAATGTACTCCTGTAAGTCTTTGTCCTGGCTTAAAAGTTTAGAGGAAGGTCCCCAAATAATAAAATTGATTTCATCCCACCAATTAAACTTTTTAGCATTAAAAGTGTACATAAATACCATTTTTTCAGCAACTTCCTTGTCGCCACTTGTCCAAACTACAGCGAGTTTTTTGCCCTGTTCCATTTCTGTCTGACCTTTTGGTTTTTCCACTTCTTTCGCCTTACAATTTACGAATGAAATTGTAGAGATAAAACCTGCAATCACAAAAACAATTAAAAACTTCTTCATGGATGATTAATTTTAATTAATAAATCAAAAAGTAATATTCATATAAAAAATTGAGAGTTATAAAAAATCTGTCAATCTAATCAAATAGGAAAATAGGCATTATATGGATTAATTAAAAATACTTATCAAAAAAGTATAACTTATTTGTTGCCATTCCCGTTATAAGGGTGAATAATAAGTAATTTTAAAGTAAAAAACGCGAATGTGGAAGTTAGTCAGGGTATTTGTTTTTCTGATTCTACTTATTCCGGTCATCTCATGGATTGTCTGGAAGATGGAGAAAGACATTCCCATCAATTTGCTCGTAATCGATAAAACCACTCCGGAAAAGAACTTTTCGGAGCATTTGTCATTTTTCTGGCTTGCCAACCAAAACAAATGGGTGAAGAGCACGGGAGAGGAGTACGATTTTGCGGAAGATTTTCTTGGTTTTCATCCCGATAAGGATGGAGAATACGTAATTAAGGACCTGAAAATTTATGGTGAAGGAAGCAGTGAAAGACTGGCAGATTCGCTGGATGTAGTGTTTTTTGCTGATACTTATGGCATTTACAATTCCAACTGGAAAGATCATCCCGATTATGGCAAGGATACAATTTCCTTGTTTTATGGAGGATTGCAAGCCAATGAGTTTAATCTTTTGAGGGAATTAAAGCGAAAAGGCAAAACCATTATTGCTGAATTTAATTTGTTTGCATCTCCAACTTCTTCGGTAATTAGAAGACAAACCGAGGAATTGCTGGGTGTAAAATGGACTGGTTGGGTCGGAAAATACTACTCAACATTGGATACCGTTTTGGATCCTGAGATTCCGAAATGGATTCCGGATTTGTATGAAAAGAATTATAAAGAAAAGTACAATTTCAAAAAGGGAGGAATTGTATTGGTGGATAACAGGGAACGGATCATTATTCTTGAGGATAAAACTCATCTGAATGATAAATTTCCAATTTTGAGATCGGAGCTGAGTACTCAACTCGAATATAATGTTCCTGAGAAAGTGTATTATCCTTATTGGTTCGATATTAACAGTACGGATGAAAGGAATCATGTGCTGGCAAATTTCGAAATTGATGTGAATGCCGATGGCAGAAAATTGATGGATTCCTTAAAAGTGCCAAGTCAATTCCCTGCGATTATCGAGCACGATAAGGATTATCGATTCCTGTATTTTGCCTGCGATTTTTCGGATAATCCAATGGGGATTTATTCATCGTATTTCAGAGGAATTGAGACCATTAGTGGTGCATTTTACAGTCCAAACCAAGTAAAAGACAGAAAAATGTTTTTCTGGAAATATTATCGACCCTTTATGGAAACTGTTATGGACAGTATATCTGCGAAGCAAGAAAGAAAGAAAAAATACCTGGATTAACCAGATAAAAACCAAATTGTAGTTTACATTAATATGGCAAAATATTTACCTCTAACCATTAGCCTGTGCCTGCTGTTATTGTGCTCACATTTATTGAGTGCACAGGAAATTGATTCGCTTCAGTCGCGACCAGTGACGCTTGAATTTAGAAAAGCTCAACAACTCGCATTTAATGGAGAAAAAGAAGAAGCCAGGAAAATTTGCTATAAAATTTTGGAAGAAGATCCCAATTATCATGATGCCCGAATTTTAATTGGGAGAACCCATGCCTGGGAGAAATCTTATGAGAAAGGAAGAAAAGAACTGCAACTTGTTTTGGAGAATGATTACGACAATAAAGATGCAATACTTGCCATTATCGATTTGGAAAAATGGGCTGGTGATCTGTCGCAGGCTCTGTTTTATTGCGATTATGGTCAGTCGTTCTACCCAAGAGAAGAGGATATCCTGCTAAAGAAAATTAAGATACAGCAGGAGAAGGGACTGGAGGCAAAATCATTACAAACCATTAACGAACTTCTTGAAATTAACCCGGGCAGCGAGGAAGGGATCAAACTTTTTAAAGCCTATAAATCTGCTAAAAGAAAGTATTCTCTGATTCTGAAACATGATTTTGAACATTTCGAAGAGCCTTACGTTAGACGCTGGCATGTTACTTCAGTTCAATTGCAAAGAAGAAATTCATGGGGAAGCCTTACCGGGAAAGTGAATTTTGGTGATTTGGTAAAAGATGGAGAAGCCTTATGGTCGAATGAAATTTCAAAACAATTTGAAATTGATGCCTATCCAAGAGTATCAGCAACCAATTATTTGTATCTGAATTATGGATATTCGGCTGATGATTTGTTCCCGGAGCATCGTGCAGGAGCGGAATTCTATCAAAAATTACCTGCCAAATTTGAAGTGTCGGCTGGTGCGAGATTCTTACGATTCGATGGGAGTTCAGGACATAAAAATGTGTACATCTATACCGGATCGGTGGGAAAATATTATCGCAATTACTGGTTTTCCCTGAGAGGATACTTTACGCCAAAGGATAGCGATGTTTCAAGATCGGTGTTTTTAATTACCCGAAGGTATTTGAGAGATGCAAAACAATACATAGGCCTGGAGTTGGGAACCGGTACTTCGCCAGATGAGGCTCGAGGCAATGTTTCCAATTTTGACACCTATAAATACGATAGCTGGAAAGTGCGATTGGCTTACCAGGATCAGTTGATTGACAAGCGCCTGACCTACCTGCTTCGTGCAGGCTATGAAAAAGAAGAGTACCAGGTGGATGAGAAAAGAAGAATTGTAACGCTTTCAATAAAATTATCATATCAACTCTAAAGAATAATGCGGAAAGTTGTACTCATATCAATATGCATTGCGATGTTCCTTCCTGTTTTGCTGGCTACAGGCAAAGAGGATAAGGGGAAGAGTATGGCTGGAAGTGAACTGTTTGGAGAGGATAAAGTGCATGAGATCAGGATAAGTTTTCTGCAGTGCTCAGCATGGGATTCATTGGTGAATCATAAGGAGATGCGCGATTCAATGCGCAAAAAAAGATACTTGCAGGGAAATGTTGAGGTCAACGGGAAAAAGTACTATTCATGCGGAGTTAGAATCAAAGGGGAGTCGTCTTACGACTATTATCCCGGAAGGAAGAAGTCTATAAAAATAAACTTTGGGGAGTTCGTGAAAAAGCAAAAATTGGATGGATTAAAAACCATCAACCTGAACAATGCTTTTAAAGACCCGAGTTTTATGCGTGAGAAATTGTACCTCGATTTTATGCGATCGGAAGGATTGCCGGTTCCAAGAGCTGCATATGCGAATGTGTATGTGAACGGTGAGCTTTTCGGCTTATATGTTTTGGTAGAGGAGATTAATAAGGGCTTTGTGCAAAGAAATTTCGGGAACAAAACAGGAGCATTTTTTAAAGGTGAACCCAAGGCAACTTTGCTTTATCAAGGTGAAGAGAGAAGTAAGTATGCACGCGCCTACAAGTTAAAATCGAAGGATGAGAATCATTACCATGAGTTAATGGATTTGATTAAAACACTGGACAGAAGTGTGAAGATGGATGAGGATGCCCAGGAGCATTTTCAACAGATCTTTAATGTGCCGGAATGTTTAAAAATATTTGCCATCACAAGTTTGTTCATGAATATAGATGCCATGAACCTCTTGTATCGCCATAATTATTACTTGTATAAAAATACTCATGATAATAGGTTTGAATGGATTCCATACGATGGTAATTATGCATTTTGTGCCTTTAGTCCGGTTTTTACCATGGACGAGGCTGAGAATTTAAGCGTGTTTTTCCTGAACGACAGGTATGAGAATACCTTAATGAAGACCTTGTTTGGGATAAAGAAATACAGAGATTTTTATTCAAAATACATTGGAGAATTACTGGAAAGCAAATTTACTGATGATGCGATGAGTGCAGAAATTGATCGGCTTTCGCTTATGATTCGAAAGTTTGTATACCAGGACAGCATGAAAATGTATAGCAATGCCGATTTTGAAAAAAACCTGCACTCGCATTTGGGAGATGAAAATGACCCGGGAGCCTTTGTGCCGGGATTAAAGAAGTTTACGCACAAGAGAATTAAAGCTGTGAAGAAAGAGTTGAATATAAAGAACAAGAGAAATAAGTAAGATGTTGATATTTAATGAACATATCATCCAGATTGAATTGCAGGAATGGCTTAGAGTAGCTCCTGATCTCTTGTTTATTGTCATAGATTTTCTGAAAGGCATTGTTGAGTTCTTTCAATCAGTGATTAACTATACCTTCGAGAGACTGCCTTATAATGCTTTGAATAGAATGATTATTTACATGATCATGATATTCTTTGTGGCTTTGGTTCTGCTCTTGCCAACCATTATTATATCTAAATTGTACCTGGCGTACAGAAAAACCAAGTACAATAAATTGCACGTAAAGTATTCACAGGCAGTGATCGGATATTTAATTGGGAGCAAAGAGGAGAATGAGGTTGCCGATAAGGAAAAACTGAAATCAAGTCGTTTTCATCGAAATGTATTGATTGATGTACTTATGGCGATTGATAAGGCAGAAAATAAAGAGGTGAGCGATAAAATCAGGAACTTGTATGTGGATTTTAAGCTCGATAAGGAATCGATTCGAAAGCTGGGCAAGTTTGCCTGGAACAAGAAGATTTTTGGAATTCGCGAATTGAGTCATATGAGGGTTAAATCTGAGAATCAAAAAATCATATCCTTCCAACAAAAGAATAACGATATTTTACGAATCGAATCGCAAATGGGCTTGATTAAATTACTGCCATTTGTTCCTTTTGCCTTTTTGGATTCGCAGGAAAAGCCTTTTACGGTTTGGGAGCAAATTAATGTGTTCGACCTGATTCGAAAGAACAGAATCGAGATTCCTGAATTTCATTTGTGGCTCAATCATTGGAACGATTCGGTAGTGATGTTTAGTTTGGATATGATTAGGATTTTGAAGCAGAAACAGGCTGCACCATATGTACTTGAACTGATCAATCATGACAATGATTATGTGAAGGGAAAAGTGATAAAAACTCTTGTAGACCTGGAGAGTTACGAGGCCATTGCCAAGCTGAAAGAAATTTATCATCTCGAAGAATTGCCAAATCAATTGAATATTTTGAAATCTATCGGTCAATTGAAAATGGATACCGAGCTTAACTTTTTGGAAGACAAACTAAAAAACGAAGAGTTTAAAATTAGAATGGAAGCCTGTAAGTCTATTGCAAAATTGGGTGAAACAGGAATAAATAGATTAAATGCATTGGCAGTAAATGCCGATGAAGAACTAAAAGGGATTATCAACCACGTATTAGATCCTAGAATATGAATTACGACGAGTTAATAAGATTTATAAGCTATTTTCTGGATAAGGTATTTATATCTTATGCATTTCTCTTGGTATTTAGTTATACAGCACTAAGTATTGTGTCGGGTATTGCTTTAAATCATTACCTAAAGAAGAATAGTTTTGTTGACTACAGCGTAATTCTGGATTCTCCTCTTGCACCATCGGTTTCGGTATTGGTGCCCGCTTTTAACGAGGCCAAAACCATTGTCGATAATGTGGAATCGATATACACCATTCATTACAATAATTTCGATGTGATTGTTGTGAACGATGGCAGTACTGATGAAACTTTTGAAGAGCTTCAAAAAGCCTTCGATCTGGAGAAGGTAAATTTCGCATTAAATCATGAAATTGAAACCAAAGAGGTTCGTGGAGTTTACAAATCGAAAATTGAAACTTATTCGAATTTAATTGTTGTTGATAAAGAAAATGGTGGGAAGGCAGATGCATTGAATGTTGCTATTAATGTTTCGGATAAAGACTTGTTTATGGCCATTGATGCCGATTCGATACTTGAACCTGATGCTGTGCTAAAGCTTGTGAAGCCTTTCCTGGAAAGAACGGACAGGAGAGTTATTGCTGCGGGTGGAGTGGTACGTATTGCCAATTCTTGTGTGATAGAAAATGGTCGTATTGCAGAAGTTTGTGTGCCTAAAAATTTATTGGCACGTATGCAGGTTTTGGAGTATACCCGGTCATTTTTAATGGGACGAATGGCATGGGCCAAGCTCGATGGTCTGATTATTATTTCAGGAGCCATGGGAATGTTCGATCGCGATGTGGTGGTGCAAAGTGGTGGTTATGCACATACCATTGGAGAAGATATGGAGCTGGTGGTTCGTATTCGTCGTTACATGTCGGAACAAAGAGAAAAGTACAAAATTGAATATGTGCCCGATCCTTTATGCTGGACCGAGGCACCAAGTAATATTTCAACTTTTGGTCGCCAGAGAAGCAGGTGGACAAGAGGAACCATCGAAACCTTAACCGATCATTCTAAAATTTTCTTTTCGCCGCGTTATGGGGCAATGGGCATGTTGGGTTATCCATTTTGGTTTTTGTTTGAGTGGTTGGCTCCATTGGTTGAGCTCATTGGTATCATTTATGCAATTGTACTTTATGCCACCGGAAATTTAAGCTTAAACTTTATCTTAATCACCTTTCTTTTTGTGTATACTTTCGCCCTGTTTTTTACCACCTGGGCCATCTTGTACGAGGAGTTAACTTTCCATAGGTACGAACGAAAAGGTGATGTATTCAGACTATGGATTGCAGCAGTGCTTGAGCCATTTATCCTGCATCCAATATCACTCTTTTTCTCCATAAAAGGGAACATACAATATGCCAGGGGGAATAGAAACTGGGGTAAAATGGAGCGCCGTGGCTTTAGACATAAAAACGGACGAAAATCAAAGGTTCAGCTGCTTGCCAATAAGAACTGATCCATCCTGTTCATTAATTTATCGGAGTTAAGAGGTTTCGAGAAAAATTCGTCGCAACCTGCGGATAAGGCTAACTCCCTGTCGTTTTCGGACGCATAAGCCGTTTGGGCAATAATAGGCGTAGATGGTAAAATTTTACGAATTTCTTTTGTGGCCTCAATGCCATTCATTTCGGGCATTTGTATATCCATTAAGATTAAATCAGGCAGATAGCCCGACTCGCATAAGTCAACTGCCTCTTTGCCATTTTTACAGATGCTAACATTGGCATTGGTGTTATCCATTAGTTCCTCTAAAAAACTAATGTTGATATCCACATCTTCAACAATAAGGATGTTTTTTCCTTTCCAGGCAAATTTATTAAGCTCTTCACTTTTAGCAGGCACTTCTATTTCAGTTTCCTTTACAGGGATATTAAATAGAAAAGTAGAACCTTTATTTTCATCAGAGCGAAGTTCTAACTTGCCACCCATCAATTCTATAATTCCTTTCGAAATAGGGAGTCCAAGGCCTGCGCCACCAAATTGCCGCGTGTATACATTTTCGATTTGTCCAAAACGCTCAAATATGATATCATGCTTCTCTTTTGGTATTCCGATGCCAGAATCTTCAACTGCAAATTGTAACTCTGATTCAATAAGGTTCACGCTCACTTTGATGTATCCTTCTTTGGTGAATTTAAGCGCATTGTTTACAAGGTTAATTAACACTTGTTTAATCTTACCAATATCAGATTCAATGATATCGAGTTGTTCCGGAACTTTGTTGGTAAAGCTAATGTCAAGTTTTTCTTTATGATACTTTTGTTTCTCCACTTTAAAAAAGGTGTCCAGGTCTCTAAATAATTTCGCGATAGAAAAAGAACTGTTGAAGACTTTGAGTTGTCTCACCTCAAGGTATGAGATATCGATGATATTATTAATGATTTCCAGGAGTTGCCTTCCATTCTGATTTAAAATATCGATGTATTGTTCTTTCTTGGCCTGTTCTAAATTTTCTTTAAGTAATAGCTGACTAAAGCCAAGTATTCCATTCATTGGAGTTCGAATTTCATGGCTCATATTGGCAAGAAAGGCAGATTTTAACCGGTCGCTCTCTTCTGCTTTCTCCAAAGCAATTTTAAGCTCGTTTTCTGCTTTTTTCAGCGATGAGGTATCCATTACAAATCCCAGGAATTCATCTTCGTGTAACTTAACTGCACTAATAAAAGCTGGGAAGTTTTTGTTTTGAATCGATTTAACCATTACTTCCCCTTGCACTTTACCAGTGCTGATGAGTTGTTCCATCATCTCAATATTTTTGGCAAGTTGGAGAGGCGAAAAGAAATCCCGGATGTAGAACTCTGTTTCGGTGCTTGAATCGATATCTAAAAGTTGCAGGAATGCAGGGTTGGCAAATTTCACTTTTGTATTGCTGTTGAAAATCACCAGCCCATTTGGCGACTCGTCAATGTAGGTTCGTAGTTTGTACTCGCTTGCAATTAATGCTTGTTCAGTTTCAATTCTTTTGCTGATATCGTTCATCAGCCAGATTTCTTTGCTGTCGAAACTATAGGCGTGAAACTCTACTTGTTTAATTTGTCCCGATTTTGTTCTAATAGACGTGATTGTAGGGCTTTTAAAATTCTCTTGTTTGCTGTTTTTATAGATCTGATAGTTTAGATCTTTGTTCTCATGGTACAATGTGCTGAACCAAGTGTTCACATTAGGTGTTTCATCATTCAAATATTCCGTAATTTCGAATACTTTTTTGTTGGTAAACAGCTTTTCGCCTTCCACCAAAATAGCGCCCGAAGGTAGATTTTCAATCACCTCTCTAAATCGTTTTTCAGATGTAATCAACTCTTCATTTTTTCTGCTAATATCAGCAGTTTGTCGATCAACCGCTTTTTTTAATTGTTTGGTAAAAAGGTACAAATAGGATAGGATAATGAGTATAATTGATATGATAATTATCGAAACAATTAAAGCCCATTTTAACCATTTTGGTGTTCTGAAAAGTTCTGGTTTATAAACAAATCCACTTAGGTCGTAATTGGGAGGAATCATTCCCATTTGTGCGCAAATCCTGGCAATATTGTCCAATCTTCCCGGATTAATGTGCCCAATTTCCACATAATCGTTTAAGATCAGTTTTCTGATTTCTTCAGCTTCGAATCGTAAGTGTTCCTTACTTTTTTTTACACCATATTGCTTAATCAGGATGTCGATAATTTCATCAGGATTTTGTAGGGCATACTCCCAACCCTGTTTACTGGCACGAAGAAAAGCATCTACTCTTTCAGGATTCTCTTCAATTTCTTTTTCGGTGGTAAATATTCCATCGCCATAAAAATCAATTCCATAATTCTGGGGAAAAATAATGGAGTAGGCTATGTTCTGCTCTTTTAGGAAATAAGGTTCATTTGTAGAATAGGCATTTAGAACATCTGTTTTCCCTTCCAGCAAGTCTTTAATATCATAGGTGGTGGTAATGCGTAGTACATTATCCAGCTTGATTCCTTCTTTGTAAAAGATGGCCAATAGTTCGGGATCTCGAAACTCGTCGAGTAACATTACTCTTTTGTTGATTAGGTCGTGAGCCGTATTAATATTCGATTTCTTTAAGCTTAGGAAAATAGAAGGTGAACTTTGAAAGATGGAAGCCAATAGTACAACGGGCTTGTTATTAATTCTTTCTATCAAAATGTCGTTAGCACTGATTCCATATTCTGCATCTCCGTTTAATACAATGTCAACCGCATTAACAGTTCCTCCTTCAATTAATTCAATATCGAGACCTTCGTTTTGGTAAAAACCTTTATGAAGAGCGGCGTAGTAGCCTGCAAATTGGAATTGGTGATAGTACTTAAGTTGTACACGAATTTTACTGTTACTTGGTACTTTATTGCTTGTATTGGCAAATGCAACTACCGACGCCAATTGAAGTACCAGGATTAAAACCAGATGATAAAAAGGGTTTTTTCGGAGAGTTTTGGTCATAGTAACAGCATTTTACACACTCTCATTAAAGTTACATCTATAAGTAAATAAGAGCAAAAAAAATCCCTGGTTATTTTGTAACCAGGGATCATTTTTTATTTCATTGCCCAGTTTGCTGGCGTGGCATTTATTTGCTTTTTGAGCTCGGCTAAATCATAATCGTATGGATTCACCAGAATTACATCGCCGTTTGGCTTGTAGATTTCTATGGTTTCAGCTTGTTCATTAAAGCTAACCAGTTTTTGCAGTTCTTTGTCACCATCTTTTAGGTTCCAGCTTTTTGTAATCGGATCGAATATCAATTCTGCAAACTGGCCTTTGTCCGGACCTTTAATCTGTTCAATGTGGAATTTGTTTTTTGTGGCAGTAATTCTGTATTTTTTGCCATCCTTTTGTACAATTTGTACATCCTTTTCACCATCTTTCATTGCAACAGGATTATCTCCAGACCAAAATTCAATGGTATTTAATACAATGCCATCAGCCAATACTGCAATCGGGTAAACCGGAATAATCACAAATGCAAAAAATACAAGTGCATTTGTAAACTTATCACCAACAGTACTGTTCCATTCATGTAGGTTTTTGGTCAACCTAAAGGGTCCGTAACATCCGGTTTGTCCAATGCTAAGTGTAAAAAACAAGCAGGCTAATAGAAAAACATTAATCTTTTTCATGATAATCGGTTTAAAATAAATATTATTTGCTCTTAATGATTCTTACTTTTTGCGAAGAACGGGTTATCTGTATAAAATATTGTGGTTAGCGCCCATTATTCGATTTATGAAATTACAAAGTATTTTTAAGCAAAAAAAAGATGATGGAAGAAAGATCTTCACATCATCTTAATTGAGAAACGAGTATGTATTCAATTACAAGGCTAACTTTCTGTAGATAGAATTAATTATCGAACTCATTTATTGTGTAGTAATTAATGGTATGCTTTTTCTCCGTGCTCGTAAATGTCCAGACCTTCCTCTTCAACAATTGAAGGAACTCGTAAACCAATGGCCTTGTCCAATATTTTGAAAAGGACATATGCAGTTCCCAAAGCCCAGGCAGCAACGGCTACTACACCTAGTACCTGTATTCCCAAAAGGCCGAATCCACCTCCGTAAAGCAATCCACCATCGGTAGCAAATACACCAACCAGGATTGTGCCTAAAGCTCCGTTTACACCATGAACTGTAATGGCACCAACCGGATCGTCAATGCGTAACTTCTTATCGATAAATTCAACAGAAAATACCAAAGTGATCCCAGCAAGAATTCCAATAATGATTGCAGCATGTGGACTTACAATATCACAACCTGCTGTTATGGCTACTAAACCCGCTAATGCACCATTCAAAGTAAGAGATAAAGTCGGACGTTTATACCTTAGCCAACTTACAGCAAGTGCTGCAAGGGTTCCACCAGCTGCCGACAGGTTAGTCGTTAGAAAGATATGAGAAATGGCAACAGTGTTTTCTTTACCTGCCGCAGCCAGCTGAGACCCAGCATTAAAACCGAACCATCCAAACCACAGGATAAATACACCCAGAGCCGCAAAAGTTAAGTTATGTCCAGGTATTGCATTTGCTTTTCCGTTGTATTTTCCAATACGTGGTCCAATTAGTGCTGCTCCTACCAATCCCATCCAGGCACCCACTGAGTGAACTACCGTTGACCCTGCGAAATCATGGAATCCCAAATCGCTTAACCATCCGCCACCCCAAATCCAGTGTCCTGATATCGGGTAAATAAGAGCTGTTGTTATAATGCTAAAGAATAAGTAGGTTTTAAATTCTGTTCGTTCCGCTACAGCACCCGAAACTATGGTTGCGGCTGTTGCTGCAAAAACAGTCTGGAACATTAAAAAAGAGTAGTCGATTTCTGCGCTTGACTCTTCCAGGAAAGGTAATTTACCAATGAAGCCACCTAGGTCGGTTCCAAACATCAATGCGTAACCGATTAAGAAGAATGAAATGGATCCAACTCCAAAATCAAGCATGTTTTTCATTAAGATATTGGCTGTATTTTTTGCTCGCGTAAAACCAGCCTCCGCCATTGCAAAGCCAGGCTGCATAAACATAACCAATGCAGCAGATAATAATACCCATACTACATCCAGAGAATGGCCTGTAGCTGCGACTGTAGATTCAATTGTATGTAAAGTAAGTGTTTCTTCCATGATAAAAATTTTTAAGTGGCTAATAGTTGTTTGTCGATCTACTCTTCGTCGTACAATGAGCGATCACCTGAGTCTCCCGTTCTGATTCTATAGGCATCAAGAACATCATAAATGAATATCCTTCCATCGCCAATTTCACCTGTGAAAGCATTTTCGCGAATGCTTACAATACAACTGTCTACAAATTTGTCTCTTACAATAAACGAGACCAGTGTTCTCTCGATACTACTTGTATCGTATTTAATACCACGGTATACTCTTTCTTCTACCGATTTTCCTACACCTCTTACATCCCAGAATGTTAGGTAGTCGATACCTATTTCGTGTAGGCCTTTCTTAACGTCTTCAAATTTTGTTTTGCGAATAATTGCTTCGATCTTTTTCATAAACTAGTTTGTTTATTAGGTTTTTATACGATTTTTCTTCTGCTGTTTAAAACACCGGGATCCCCCGGATTAAGGAATCCCGGGTTTCGTTTAGACCAAGCGTAAATTCGACCGTTGTCGAAAAATTGAAGAAATTTTTTGTTCTTGTTTGTTCATCAAAAGCATGAGAGCTTTTTCATGTGAGGAAAGAAAATTGACTTTCATGTGGTTTAATTTTGGTTTTTATAATAGTTAGTAATAAATGGTCTTTTTTTCGATACCCTTTTAAATAATAAGGGGGTGGTTTTGTAAAAAAGTGTATTATTTTAAAATCCAACCGCCATATTTAGGGGTTGATTTCGTAAAAGTATTAAAAAATTAAAACGAAGCAATAAAAAAGAGGGGGTAATGTTTGAAAAATTGCATTTTTTTAATTTGCAACGTTTTCGGAGAGGGGGTGCATGGAAAAAATATTCTTTTTTAAACTTTTTGCCCGTTGAAAATGACACCTGATTTCAAAAAAATGCAAATTGTTGTTTCACGACATGGTGTTTTTTAATGGGTGAAGGAAAAAATGAGTTTTATTTTTTTTAAGAAAGATTTGCGTGGAAACAAATTAATGCTAATCTTTGCCACAGATTAAAGAAGAAAAAAATGAAGTTTATTGCATTACATCATCGTCATCATCATTTTACTTACCAACAGGTGAGCTGACGATGTTATGCCTTAATCTAAAAGATATTTAACTAACATTATTAATGCCCGCCTGATTCAGGTGGGCATTTTTTTTACCCGTGACGAATCAGGTGGTCTCAAAATTTTAAATCATGGGTGAAAAATTAAAGATTGCTGTTCAAAAATCGGGAAGATTAAAAGAAGATTCCCTAAAAATCCTTAAAGAGTGTGGAATTTCTATCGATAATGGAAAAGATCAACTAAAAGCCAGTGCTTTTAATTTTCCATTGGAAGTTTTGTATCTTAGAAATTCAGATATTCCTCAGTATGTGGAAGATGGAGTTGCAGATATTGCCATAGTTGGTGAAAATGTAATCATCGAAAAGCAGAAAGAGTTGCAGATTCTACAAAAGCTCGGGTTCTCGAAATGCAGATTGGCAATGGCTCTTCCTAAAGATGTTGAATACAATGGTTTGGAGTATTTCAATGGTAAAAAACTGGCTACTTCTTATCCGAATTCTTTGCAACAGTTTTTAGACAAGAATAATCTGAATAGTGAAATACACGTTATTTCGGGATCGGTAGAAATTGCACCAAATATTGGTTTGGCCGATGGCATTTGTGATTTGGTAAGCTCGGGCAGTACATTGTTTAAAAATGGTTTGAAAGAGGTAGAAGAAATTCTTGTATCTGAGGCATGCTTGGTAGCCAATAACAATATAGATGGGATTAAGCAGGCCATTTTGGATCGACTTCTATTCCGATTGAAATCGGTGTTGGCAGCAAAAAATAACAAGTACATATTGCTGAATGCACCAAATGATAAAATTGATGATATCATTGAGGTATTGCCAGGAATGAAAAGCCCAACCATTATGCCATTGGCCGAAGAAGGTTGGAGTTCATTGCACTCCGTTATCAATGAAAATGATTTTTGGGGAGTAATAGATCAGCTTAAATTGAATGGTGCTGAAGGAATTCTGATTATTCCAATTCAAAAAATGGTATTGTAATTCTTGTTTGAAACAAACTGTTAACTGCAATTTATTTAATCATGGAAGTAATAAACTACCCCAATAAGACCGAATGGAATACTATTCTCGAACGACCGACGATTGATACAGAGGAGTTGGAAGGAGTGGTGAGCCAGGTTTTTAATGAGATTAAAATTGATGGCGACAAGGCATTGAAAAAATATACATGGCTGTACGATAAGATAAAAGTGGATGACCTCCTGGTGAGTGAGGAAGAGATGGAGGAAGCAGAGAGCCTTGTTGGTGAAGATCTAAAAAATGCTTTAGCCATTGCTGCTAAGAATGTGGAAAAGTTTCATGCTGCCCAATTTCAGGAATCGGACAAAATTGAAACAAGCAAAGGGGTGAATTGCTGGAGAAAATCTACACCTATCGAACGTGTTGGCTTATATGTGCCTGGTGGAAGTGCGCCTTTGTTCTCGACTGTATTAATGCTTGGAATACCTGCCAAAATTGCAGGGTGTAAGGAAATCGTTCTTTGTACACCGCCGGGCGAAGATGGCAAAATAGATCCGGCTATTCTATACGCCAGCAAGTTGGTTGGAGTTGATCGAGTGTTTAAGGTAGGAGGCATTCAAGCCATTGGAGGAATGGCATTTGGAACTGAAAGTATACCCAATGTATATAAGATTTTTGGTCCGGGAAATCAATATGTAACAGCTGCAAAACAGAGAGTAAACAAACTTGGAGTTGCCATTGATATGCCTGCAGGTCCTTCAGAAGTGTTGGTTTTGGCCGATAAAAGTGCAGATCCTGAATTTATTGCTGCAGACTTGCTTTCGCAGGCTGAACATGGTGCAGATAGCCAGGTAGTGTTGGTGACCTGGATGCCTGAATTGGTGGCAAGAGTTCAGGAGGCAGTGGAAAAGCAATTACAAGATTTGTCGAGAAAGGAAGTTGCTGCCTTGGCCTTGAAGAATTCCAAAATCATTGTTATGAATTCTCTTGAAGAGGCTTTGGAATTATCTAATGAATATGCTCCTGAACACCTTATTGTTTCGGTGGAAAATGAAGATACTTGTGTGAATAAAATTACCAATGCCGGCTCGGTTTTCCTTGGAAACTATACGCCTGAAAGCGCTGGTGATTATGCCTCGGGAACAAATCACACTCTGCCAACTAATGGTTTTGCGAAATCCTATTCAGGCGTGAATCTTGAATCTTTTATGAAGAGCATTTCTTTTCAGAAAATTAGTGAGAATGGCCTTCTGGAGTTGGGACCTGTTATAGAGGTAATGGCTCGAGCTGAGCAGTTAGATGCTCACTGTAATGCGGTAAGTGTTCGTTTACAAAAATTAAAAAAGCAATCTTAATTATGAATTCGATATTTTCTTTAGACCAACTTACCCGGGAGAATGTGAAACAATTGGTTCCTTATTCTTCAGCACGTGATGAGTTTTCGGGTAATGGTTCTGTTTTTTTAGATGCCAATGAAAACCCATATGAAAACGGTGTGAACCGATATCCGGACCCTTTGCAAAATGAATTGAAGAAGCGCCTGACTCAGATTAAAGGAATTTCGCCAAGCAGAATGATATTGGGCAATGGAAGCGATGAGGTAATCGACCTTTTGTTTAGGGCTTTTTGTGAGCCCAATCGCGATAATGTGGTCATCTGCACTCCAACTTATGGAATGTATGAGGTGGCCGCAGGAGTTAATGCAATAGAAATAAAAGAGGTGGCATTGGATGAGAACTTTCAGCCCGATGTTCAGGAAGTACAAAAAGCCATGAATGAGTATTCAAAAATGCTGTTTTTATGCTCTCCAAATAACCCAACAGCCAATCTTTATAATGAAGACAAAATGATTAGCTTGCTGGAGACTTTCCCAGGTATTGTGATTGTAGATGAGGCCTATATTGATTTTGCGCCAGGCAAATCACTCATCGATAAACTTGAAAAATATCCCAACCTGGTAATTCTCCAGACTTTATCGAAAGCATGGGGAATGGCAGGTATTCGCCTTGGGATTGGCTTTGCCTCTGAAGAAATTATAGAGATTTTAAATCGTATCAAGCCTCCTTATAATGTGAATTCATTAAGCCAGGAAAGGGCTCTCGATTTGCTCGATGATGAGGCGAAATATTTGAATCAGGTAAATGGCATTCTAAAGGACAGGGTAAAAATGAGTGAATTTCTTGCGAGTTTATCCTGTGTACAAAAAGTGTACGAATCGGATGCCAACTTTATTTTAGTAAAGGTGGATGATGCAAAGCTACTATACAGTTTTCTATTGGATAAGGGAATAATCATCAGGGATCGTTCAAAAATTGCCGGACTTGAAAATTGTGTGAGAATCAGCATAGGTACCGAAAAGGAAAATCAACTTTTGTGTGAATCATTAATTGAATACAATTCAAAATCGTAAACTATGGAATCGAAAAAGAAAGTTCTTTTTATTGATAGGGATGGGACATTAATTTTAGAACCACCTGTAGATTACCAGGTGGATAGTTTGGAAAAACTTGAATTTTACCCGGGTGTGTTTCGAGCCTTATCGAAAATTGTTGATCAGTTGGATTTTGAATTGGTGATGGTAACCAACCAGGATGGATTGGGTACTGAATCTTATCCTGAAGAAACTTTTTGGCCCGCACAAAATAAGATGCTGAAAACATTTTCAGGTGAAGGAATCGAATTTGATGAAATCTGCATAGATAAAACTTTTCCAGAGGAAAACGCACCTACAAGAAAGCCGGGAACTGCTTTGTTGACAAAATATTTTTCGCAAGATTATGACCTGGAAAACTCTTTTGTAATTGGGGATCGGTGGACCGATGTAGAACTGGCGAAAAACCTGGGAGCTCAAGCCATTTTTATCACCTCGAGTGGAAATATTGGCGATGATGAACTGAAAGAATCAAAGACTGAACTTGAGGCTTGTATCTCACTTGCAACTGACAATTGGATGAAGATATACGAATATCTTCGATTGGAGCAGCGAACTGCTACAGTTACAAGAGATACAAAAGAAACGCAAATCGAAATTAAATTGGATTTGGATGGGGAAGGGAAAGGGCAGTTTGAAACAGGAATCGGATTTTTCGATCACATGTTAGATCAGATTGCAAAACATGCAGGTGTAGATTTATCGGTAAAAGTAAATGGTGATTTAGAGGTGGATGAGCACCATACCATTGAAGATACTGCCATTGCACTGGGCGAGGCTTTTAAACAGGCATTAGGTTCGAAGTTGGGATTGGATCGTTATGGTTTTTCTCTGCCCATGGATGATTGTTTTGCACAAGTAGCTCTTGATTTTGGAGGAAGAAACTGGCTGGTTTGGGAGGCTGAATTCAAGCGCGAAATGATTGGTGGAATGCCCACCGAAATGTTCTTTCATTTTTTCAAATCATTTTCGGATGGTGCGGCTTGTAATTTAAATATAAAGGCAGAAGGACAAAACGAACACCATAAAATCGAAGGCATATTTAAGGCATTGGCACGAGCCATTCGCATGGCGATCAGAAGAGATGTAAACTGTTTGCAGCTGCCATCAACCAAAGGAAAACTATAAAGAATGAAAAATCAAAATATTGTAATCATAGATTACGATGCGGGTAATATACAATCGGTAAAATATGCATTTGAACGATTGGGCATTACACCTGTTGTAAGCAAGGATAAAGAATTGATTAGAAAGGCTGATAAAGTGATTTTTCCAGGGGTAGGAGAAGCTTCCTGGGCCATGAATTCCCTTAGGGAGAACGATTTAATCGATTTAATTCCGGAACTGAAGCAACCAGTTTTGGGAATATGTTTGGGTATGCAATTGATGTGTGAAAGCACTGAGGAAAGTGATACAAAGGCACTGGGAATTTTTCCTGTGAAGGTAAAGCGATTTACCAATGAAATGAAAGTCCCTCACATGGGATGGAATCAGTTAAGTGAACTGAAAGGGGATTTGCTAAAAGGAATTGATGCAGCAGAATTTACCTACTTTGTTCATTCTTACTATGTACCCATTGTAAACGAAACAATAGCTGCCTGTGATTATATTTTGCCCTTTAGTGCAGCTTTACAAAAGGATAATTTTTATGCCTGTCAGTTTCACCCTGAAAAGTCGGGTGAAGTAGGGGTGAAAATTCTCAAAAACTTTATCAATTTATAAGAAAAAAGCATGGCAAAAATTAAAATAATACCTGCAATAGATACCATAAAGGGAAGGTGTGTTAGACTCACGAAAGGAGATTACGACACGGAAAAGGTATACAGTGAAGATCCTTTGGAAGTAGCCAGGAAATTTGAAGAATTGGGAATTACCCGACTGCATTTGGTTGATTTGGAAGGTGCGAAGTCGGGACACATTTGTAATGCTAAAGTATTGCAACGCGTGGCATCTGGGACCAAATTGAAGATAGATTTTGGTGGCGGTGTAAAGTCTGATAAAGATATTGAATTGGCCTTTCAGTGGGGCGCAAACCAGGTAACAGGAGGAAGTATTGCTGTATCGAATCCTGAACTAATGGAAAGTTGGCTGGAAAAGTATGGAGCGGAAAAAATCATTCTGGGAGCAGATGTTAGAAATGAGATGGTTTCCATTTCTGGCTGGCAAAAAGATTCGGATTATCACCTGTACAAGTTTCTGGAAAAATATCAGGCTAAAGGAGTGAAAAGCATTATATGTACAGATATTTCGAAAGATGGAATGCTACAGGGGCCGGCTGTTGAGCTTTACCAGGGGATTTTAAAAGAATTTCCGGAACTGGAACTGATTGCCAGTGGCGGTGTTAGCAATATCGAAGATGTGCGGATTTTGGATGAAATCGGCTGTTGGGGTGTGATTATTGGCAAGGCCATTTACGAGGAGCGAATTGATTTGAATCAATTGGTAAATGAATTTATATTGTAAGTTATGCTATCGAAAAGAATTATACCCTGCCTGGATGTGAAAGATGGCAGAACTGTGAAAGGAGTGAATTTTGTTGATTTGCGTGATGCAGGTGATGCAGTGGAATTGGCAGCCTACTACGCAGAACAGGGAGCCGATGAGTTGGTTTTCCTGGATATTACGGCGACACACGAAAAGAGAAAAACCCTGGTTGACCTGGTGCAAAAAGTAGCCAAAGAATTGAATATCCCTTTTACTGTAGGAGGTGGTATTTCAACGCCCGAGGATGTTGGAATTCTTTTGAATGCTGGTGCCGATAAAGTGTCAATTAATTCATCGGCCGTCAGAAACCCACAGTTGATTTCTGATCTTGCGAAAAGATTTGGAAGCCAGTGTGTTGTTTTGGCTGTTGATGCCAAATGTGTTGATGGGAAGTGGGAAGTGTATTTGAACGGAGGTCGTGTGCCAACCGGAATTGATCTGTTTGAATGGATTCGTAAAGCGGAAAAGTTAGGAGCCGGCGAAATTCTGTTTACATCCATGAATCATGATGGCACGAAAAATGGGTTTGCCAACGAAACATTGGTCCGAATTTCGGAGATGGTAAATATCCCGGTTATTGCATCAGGCGGAGCGGGGAATATGGAACATTTCGCGGATACATTTATTGATGGAAAAGCCGATGCCGCCCTTGCTGCCAGCGTATTTCATTTTAAGGAAATCGAAATTCCGGAACTGAAAAAATATCTGAAAACAAAAAATATACCTGTAAGAATATAACAGATGCATGTTGACTGCATTTTCATATTAAATATTGTAAGCAATGAATTTTAAAGATCTAACAAACCAAATTGATTTTAACAAGGGAGATGGATTAGTTCCTGCCATTATACAAGATGTAAAAACCCAAAAAGTATTGATGTTGGGTTATATGAATAAGGAGTCGTACGAAAAGACGATCGAAACCGGAAAAGTGACATTTTATAGCCGAAGTAAAGAGCGCTTGTGGACAAAGGGTGAAGAGAGTGGAAATTTTCTTGAATTGAAAGACCTGAGCCTGGATTGCGATAAGGATACACTTCTGATTAAGGTCGATCCTGTTGGTCCTGTTTGTCACAAAGGAACTGATACCTGCTGGGAAGAGCAGAATGAGGCCAGTTCCATTGATTTTCTTTTGCAGCTGCAACAAGTAATTGGCGAGAGAAAGAAGAATCTGTCGGAGAAATCGTATACGGCAAGTTTGTTCCAGAAAGGAATTAATAAAATTGCCCAGAAAGTGGGTGAGGAAGCCGTTGAGCTGGTGATTGAAGCCAAAGATGAGAATGAAGAACTATTTATGGGTGAAGCGGCTGATTTGATGTTTCACTATTTGGTTTTATTGTCGGCAAAAGGATACAGTCTTGAACAGGTCGTGGCTTTATTGGAACAAAGGCATTCGAACTAAGCAATTTAATGTATGGGGAGGGTGAAATAGAAGGAAGAGCCTTCTCCATATATGGATTTTACCCAAATTTGTCCATCCATAATATTCAGTAATTTTTTACAGATATTCAATCCTAAACCTGAGCCACGGTAGAGAACAGTTTTGTCAATTTCTACCTTACGGAACCTGTCAAAAATAAAATTTAAAGAAGAAGTTTCTATTCCAATTCCGGTATCTTCTACGCAAAAAATAAGCTCTCTGCTGCTGTTGTAATTGGCATAAATTTTAATGCTTCCGTTTGCTGTAAATTTAATAGCGTTTTCAATCAGGTTGTTAAAAATTTGCTTCAAGCGAATCGGATCGGCAGTCATATAAAATTCACTTTCATTCAGCTGATTCACAAATAAAAGCTTAACCTCTTTATTTTCAGGGATGTTTTTACTTTGTACTTCAATAATTTCATGGATTAACTGAACGAGATCAAACTTTTGTTTGATCAGGTTGATCTGTCCGGATTCAATTTTTGAAAGGTCAAGGATTTCGTCGATTAAATGGGTTAAATCATGACAATTGGTCTTAATAATATTTGCAAAAAGTTCTGTCTTTTCAGGATTTAAATCTTTGGCTGTTAAAAGTTCAGAAAAACCTTGAATGGCGTTTAAAGGAGTTCTGATTTCGTGAGACATATTGGCCAAAAATGAACTTTTTAATTTGTTGCTCTCCTCAGCTTTGTCTTTTGCTTCCTGCAGTTCTTTGGTTTGTTTGGCAACATTTCTTCTAAGGGCTTTGTTCCATATCCACATAAACAGGAGGCTTAAACCAAGTATCAAAACAACAATTCCAATCACAATCCAGAATATTGCTTTTTGCCAAAATGGTCTGGAATTAATTTGGATGTAATGATTGTAAATCTGGCTCTGTTCTTGAGGAGTAATTTGAGCAAGGCCTTTAGAAATGATTCTGGCCAGCATGGGTTGATCATTTCTTACGGCAAAGCCAAGTTTGTTGTCGTATTTAGCATCGCCAACAATTTTTACATTGGGAATTAATTTGTTGTGTATAATTTGTACACCATATCCTTGCTGGGTAATTACCGCATCAATTTTTTTTGCAGATAGTTGTTGAAGACATTCTAAATCATCTTTTACTGGTACCAAACTTAGCTCTGGGTACATCACTTTTAGGTGCTCTTGTATGGCGTAATGGTCAACCACGCCAACCTTTAAATTTTCCAGGTCCTCAATTTTAACATGATCCGGTGCATCATCACGCATAAAGATCACATGTGGGATCGATATAAAGGGTTCAGTAAAGAAAAAGTATTTGCGCCTTTCGGGAGTTTCCTGAATTTCCAGTATGATATCAACTTCTTTGTTGTAGCCAGCCTGCAAAATGTTTTTCCAATTGTCGAATACAATTTTGTCGAAATTGTGATTGAGTTTTTCCTCTAATAGTTTTAGGATATCAATGGAGATTCCAACTGGTTTTCCTTCATCATCGAGATATTGAAAAGGCGGGAAAACTGAAGAAATGGCAATTGTTACATGCGGATTATCTTCCAGCCACTGACGCTCTTTAAAGGTTAAAATATCGCTTTTCTTTCTTGAACAAGAAATGGCAATGATAAGGGAAAAGAGTGTAAATATCAGGAGCTTTATTCGGATCATGCTGCAAGAAAATTTGAACACTCAAAATAAATAATTTTAATGAAAAATCATACAGATGAGAAAAATGATTTGATTGGTTTAGGTGTTGAACTGCGATATTGTGTTTCTATGAACTTCTTTATTTTTCATATTTTACTTTCCTATCAAGTATCACACTTTACCCTTTATCTACCCTTATTGAAAAGATCCAAACAATAAATTCATAAAAAAAAGCTTGTGAAAAACACGGTTTCCACAAGCTTTACTTTTATAATATTTGCCTTTAGAATTTATTCCAGTGAATTTTTTCTTTCATCAGGAATGATTCATCTCTGCCTTCTTTCTCACCATCCTTCTTTCCCAAACCAATAATGGCCAATACCTTCTGGTTTTCTGGAATTTGAAGTACTTCCCTGATGTAAGCTTCCGCCAACTGATCTTCGTCGTATTTTCGTTCTCTGATTTGCACCCAACAGGCACCCAGATTTTCCTTTTCTGCCTGAAGCAACATGTATGCGGCAGCAATGGAACAATCTTCTATCCACACATCACTTTTTTCCTCATCGCCGGTAATTACTATCGATACAGGTGCATATTTTAAGAAATTGGCACCACCGGGTTTGCTTGCAGCCAAATTCTGATTAAGCTCAGCTTGATCGCAAACAATAAACTCACATGGATATTTGCTTTTTGACGATGGAGCCAGTAGGCCTGCATGTAAAATTCTTTCGATTTTTTCTTTTTCTACTTCTTCAGATGTAAACCTTCTTACACTTCTTCTTTTGTATAATATATCAAGCATGGTAATTTTCTTTTAAATCATTTCAAAAATAAAAAATATAAACTAAACCTGTTTAGTTTTAAGGGTACAGAAATCGTATGTTCTAAATACATCTTTCTATGGCAATGTCTCATGACAGAGAAGAGAAAATATTCATTATTTTTATCCTAAATCTGATAAAAAATAGACTTATGAAGCGCTTTTTCTCAATGTTTTTGATACTTGTTGCCTTTGGTGTTTGTGCACAAGATTATCCCGAATCTTATATGTGTTTTAAAACCAATACCGAAATGAAAATTGATGGTTTGCTTTCGCAGGAAGAGTGGGGAAAAGCAAAGTGGTCAAATAAATTTGTAGATATTGAAGGAGATGCCAAGCCCAAGCCTACCTATAAAACCAGGGTAAAAATGCTGTGGGATGAGGACTACTTTTATATCGCAGCGGAACTTGAGGAACCTCATATTTGGGCCAAACTAAAGCAAAGAGATACCGTGATTTTTTACGATAACGATTTTGAGGTTTTTATTGATCCGCAAGGAGATAACCACAACTATTATGAGTTTGAGGTAAATGCCTTAAATACCATATGGGATTTGTTGATTGCCAAGCCATACAGAGATGGTGCTCCAGCCATTAATGCCTGGGATATTAAAGGGATGAAATCGGCTGTAAAAGTTTATGGTACGCTTAACGACCCTTCGGATAAGGATAAAAAATGGTGCATCGAAATGGCATTTCCATGGCAGGTGCTTAAAGAATGTGCCTACCAGGGAAGAAAGCCAAAATCGGGGGAGCAATGGAGAGTGAACTTTTCCCGTGTGAACTGGGATATTGAAATTGTAGATGGAAAATATCAGAAAAAAATCAATCCAGATACTGGCAAAGCCTATCCCGAGCACAATTGGGTGTGGTCGCCACAAGGGGTAATAGCTATGCATCAGCCAGAAACCTGGGGGTATGTAGAGTTTTCGGACCAGGCTGTTGGGGAAAAATCGATGTCTCCCAAAAAAGATTTGGATTATCCTACAAAGAAGGAGTTGATAAGGCTGTACTATCTAGAGAAAAAAATGTTTAAAAAGTATGGCAAGTACTTCGATAAGATTACTTCGGATCATGAGATTAGCATAGAAACCACCAGCAGACAATTTTTAATATCCATTAAAGGTGAAAGTGGAAAAAACTGGTACATCAATCAGGAAAGCAAAATTTGGTCGGAATAATCGAAATGCTACAAATATTTTTCTGGATTTGAATTAAAAAAAATACATATAACAGTATGTAAATTTTGAACTTATACTTAAGATAAGTTCATGTCTTGTAATGCGCTGATTTCTTTAACAAATTTTAACATTTTTGTTTTTGAAAAATCTACAAATTGAACAATAAGATAATCCTAGAAGCCTCTATTGTGTTGATTGTTAATAAATTTGCTTAACAGACCTTTAGGTTTGTTTTTCGATTTTTTCTATTTTTGAGGCCTACCTAATTATAATCTAATCTTTGTTCAAATGAAGAAATTAAAATTTTTATTTCTTGTAATGGCATTGGCAGCCTATTTGCCCAATGCCTTTTCACAGGGGGTAACAACTTCGTCTATGCGCGGAAAAATTGTTGACCCTCAGAATGTACCAGTTTTTGCGGCAACTGTTGTGGCAACACATACACCAACAGGTACACAATATGGTACCATTACGCAAGATGATGGCCGATTCGATATTCGAAACATGAAAATTGGTGGGCCTTACACTGTAACAGTTACTTTTATTGGTTATAAAGAAACCAAGCAGGAGAACATCTACTTGCAGTTGAATAAATCTGCGGAAATCAATTTAATTCTTCACGAAGACAATGTTCAAATTGATGAGATCACTGTTGTTTACGATAAAAACGATGTGATCAGTCAGGACAGAACAGGTGCACAAACCAATGTGAATCGTGAAAGAATTGCTGCTTTACCTACCATCTCCAGAAGTCAGTCGGACATGACCAGGTTAACTCCTGAGTCGGATGGAAACAGCTTTGGTGGTAGAAACAACTTGTACAACAACTTCTCACTGGATGGTTCGATTTTCAACAACTCCTTTGGATTGGATGTTGCAACTCCTGGAGGTCAGGCCGACGCTCAGCCAGTTTCGCTGGATGCAATCGATCAAATCCAGGTATCTCTTGCTCCATTTGACGTTCGCGAGGGTGGTTTTACCGGAGCTGGTGTAAATGCTGTAACAAAATCGGGTACCAACGAATTTAAAGGTTCTACCTACTATTATTTCCGTAACGAAAATATGATTGGAGATAAAGTAAGTGGACTGAAAGTTGAAAATCTTGATTTTAGCACCAAGCAATATGGTATTAGTCTTGGAGGTCCAATCATTAAAAATAAATTGTTCTTCTTCGTGAATTACGAGCAGGAAAGAAGAGATCAATTGGCTCATGGTTTTGTTGCCGATAACGGATCGAATACTGGAAACTCAAATACAACCAGCGTTTCGGAAGCTGATGCAATTGCAGTTCAGCAACACTTGATTAACCGTTGGGGTTACGATCCGGGAGCTTACCAGGGATACAATCATGAAACTTCTAACGATAAATTCCTGATTAAACTGGATGCAAATTTATCCAGAAAACACAATATGGTAATTCGTTACAACATGTTGGATGCCTGGAAAGATATTCTTCCTCACCCTGAGGCAGTAGGTGGTCGTGGACCAACAAGTTTCCGTCTGCCTTTCGAGAACTCATCCTATCGAATTTTTAATAAAATTCATTCGGTGGTTGGAGAATTGCACTCTATGTTCTCAAGTAAAATATCAAACAAGTTAATGGTTGGTTTTACCGCTTTCCGCGATAAGCGTAATCCTCATTCAGAACCATTCCCAGTAATTGATATTCTTGATGCAAGTGGAAATGTAGCATTAACAGCTGGTTCTGAAATGTTCTCTACTCACAACCGATTGAACCAGGATGTATGGCAAATTTCCGATAACCTGACTTACTATTCAGATCGTCATGCCATTACGGTTGGTTTTAACTATGAAAGATTCAAGTTCGAAAACTCGTTTAATTTATTCTACTATCCTTGGGTTACAGCATTTAGTGCTCAGAACTTCCTGGATGATAACTTTGCTTATTTCGTAGGAAACCCTACTAATGATCTGAATCAGGATGTTACAGATGCGAACCAGAATGCATATGCATGGTCGGATGTTGATGTGGCACAAATCGCGTTTTACGCCCAGGATGAATTCCAGGTAAACGACGATTTAAAATTGACTCTTGGTTTGCGTGTAGATCTTCCTAAATACTATAATGATATTCCACAAGACGAAGCTACCAACAGAGGTAGAGACTTCGACGGATGGGTTGATGAAAAAGGAAACTCTGTAAGACTGGATCCTGCAACCTGGCCGGATTCAAAAGTAATGTGGTCTCCAAGATTTGGTTTCAACTGGGATGTAAAAGGCGATAACACCATGCAATTGCGAGGTGGATCTGGTATCTTTACTGGTCGTATCCCATTTGTATGGTTAGGAAACCAATCGTCGAATGCGAGAATTGATGCAGGTTATGAATTCCAGTTAAACGCTACGGCTGATAATTTCAAATTCCCACAAGTTTGGAAAAACAATGTGGCTATGGATATGAAATTTGGCGATGGTTGGTTGGCAACTGTTGAGGGAATTTATTCGAAAGATGTAAATGCTGTAGTTCATAGAAACTATAACATGCTACCTCCAACAGGTCAGTTAACGGGTACTGGTGACAACCGCCAGCGATTCGCAGGTTTTAACGAAGTAAATATTTATTCTGCAGATCCAGGTTCTGAAGCCTTTCTTGATGCTGGTGCCATTGTAATGGATAACACAAGTAAAGGATATCAATTTACAATGACAGGTAAATTGGCCAAGAAATGGGATTGGGGACTATCGGCAGATGTGGCCTATACCTATTTGAACGCAAAAGATTTAACCTCTATTCCTGCAGAAATTGCTGCAGATGCTTTCCAAAGAAATCCTGTTGTAGGCAATCCTAACAACCCTGCTTACTCATGGTCTCGTTACGGATTAAAGCACAGAGTTATTGCTTCTGCAATGTATAGAGTGAACTATGGTAAATTTGCTTCTTCGTTTGCAATGTTCTACGAAGCAGGTAAAGGAAATCGTTATTCTTATACCTACACAGGCGATGTAAACGGCGATGCAATTAGCAATAATGACCTGATTTATGTTCCGAGAAACTCTGCAGATATCAACTTTGGTACACTGGATGGTAGTGGAAATGGTATTGAAGCTGCTGATGCAGCTGAACAATGGGCGGCATTAGATGCTTTCATTAGCCAGGATGATTACCTGAAAGATCGCAGAGGACAATATGCCCAAAGAAACGGTGCAATGTTACCTTGGTACGGACAATTAGATTTCCGTTTCATGCAGGATTATAATTTTGAAGTTGGAGGCAAGAAGAATACACTTCAATTCTCAATTGACGTTCTGAACTTAGGAAATATGATTAGCTCTGATTGGGGAGTTCGTCAGTTTGCAACTACAACTCGTCCAATTACAGTTAACGGAGTTGACAATAACGGTACACCTTGGATGCAGTTCGATAAGAACCTACAGGATTCATACATTGATGATGTTTCTGTAAGATCGAAGTGGCAGTTACAAATAGGTTTGCGTTATATTTTTAACTAAAATCATTTCAGATAAATATAGAAAGCGGTTGCAATTGCAGCCGCTTTTTTTGTATACATAAGTTGATCTTTTCTATCTTTATGCTTCACAAACTTAAAACCCATGAAGCTAAACAAAACTCTTACGGTACTTCTTGCTATGATATTCTTTGTAGCATGTACCCAACCTAACAAATCGAAGTCGGAAAATGCTTTTAAGAATGGCGTTGTAGTTACAGCACATTTTGTAGCGTCCGAAGTTGGAAATGAAATTTTACAAAAAGGAGGCAATGCTTTCGATGCAGCAGTTGCTGTGCAATTTGCCCTGGCGGTGGTATATCCTAGAGCCGGGAATATTGGTGGAGGAGGTTTTGCTGTAATTCGAACTGCCGGTGGCGAAACAACGAGTCTGGACTTTAGAGAAAAAGCACCAAAAACAGCATCGGAGAAGATGTATTTAGATAGTAAGGGAAATGTTATTGAGGATTTGAGCGAAACTGGTCATTTGGCAGTAGGAGTTCCCGGAAGTGTTGATGGAATGGTAAACTTGCACAAAAAATATGGCAAATTGAATTGGGAAGATCTTGTTCAACCATCAGTAAAATTAGCCAGGGAAGGTGTTCGCTTAAGCAAACTGGAAGCTGAGAAACTGAATGCCTACAGGGAGAGAATTTACAAAGTAAACGCCAATAAAGAGGGCTGTTGCTATGTGCGCAAATCAGATTTTGAAGAAGGAGAGTTGATTGTTAACACCGAATTGGCTGAAGTATTAGAACGAATTAAAGAGGAAGGCAGAAGCGGTTTTTATGAAGGAGAAACCGCCCAGCTTATTCTAAACGAAATGCAAAAAGGAAAGGGTTTAATTTCTAAAGAAGACTTATTGCAATATGAGTCTGTATGGCGCCCTACAATCAATGGAAAATATCGCGACTGTAAAATCATTTCAATGCCTCCTCCTTCGAGTGGTGGAATAGCCTTGATTCAATTGTTAAAGGGAGCAGAGAAATTTAATTTCAGTCAATATGAGTTTGGATCATTTGAACACATTCATTTAATGGTAGAGCTGGAAAGAAGAGTATATGCAGATAGAGCAACCTGGCTTGGCGATCCCGATTATTGCTGTGTACCATGCGAAAAACTATTGAGCAATGAATATTTAGATGAAAGATTTTCGGATATCAGTCTAGAAAAAAAATCGGATTCTCAGGATATAAAAGCCGGAAATGTTGAAATTATTGAAAGCTTTGAAACAACTCATTTTTCGGTGGTAGATCGTTGGGGAAATGCAATTGCAATCACTACGACTTTAAACGGGAATTATGGCAGTAAGGTAATTGTAGCCGGAGGAGGATTTTTCCTGAACAACGAAATGGATGATTTCAGCATTAAACCTGGAGTTCCTAATCAATATGGTTTGGTAGGGGGAACGGCCAATGCCATTCAACCCGAAAAAAGGATGTTGAGCAGTATGACCCCAACAATTATTGAAAGAAATGGCAAGCTTTTTATGCTTACCGGATCACCGGGAGGCTCAACAATTATTACCTCGGTATTTCAAAATGTGATAAATGCCATTGAATTTGAAATGTCGCCACAGGAGTGTGTGAATGCAGCAAGAGTTCATTCACAATGGCTACCCGATAAAATATATGCCGAAAAGGATTTATTAACTGATTCGGTCAGAAATCAGCTGATAAAAGCGGGTCATAAAATTGCCGATCAGTCCAGGATTGGTATGATGGCAAATATCTCCGTAAAACCAGGAGAAATACGAATTGGAGCGGCCGATACACTTCGACACAAGGATAGCAAGGCAAGTGGATACTAAAAACAAAAGAGGCATTTCATTTCGAAATGCCTCTCTTTATATATGGTATTTGGGTTAGAATCAAAATTAATGGGAGGCCTGGATACCTTGTTCAAGTAAAATTAGCGACCATTTGATTTGAATAAGATATAAGCTTTTTTTCGTCAGGATATTTGATTGTTAAGCTTAGCCCTACCCATTGTTATTTGCTTCGGCACTAAAAGTAATAAGATTTTGGTATAATCAAAGTCTTGCAATCGATTTAAAAGGTAATTTGGGATTAATCCAAATAAGCTCGAACACTAAATTTGAGTACTGTTTTGGCAAGAATAATTCACGATGTTTATCGATTTCTGTTAAAATTAAGGACTGAATATTGGGAAAGAAATCACAATAAGTTAGATTTGCTTTTTCTTTGTATGCCTGAATTTATTAGGATAGATGAATTTTAGGTTGTGCAGTCAAGTTAACATTCTGTTCCACAGTAACAAACTTAATTATGAGTCCAACATTTCCGCAAAAAGTAATAAGATATTGTCCTAAATGTGGGAGTATCGATTTTAATTTTAATAGGGATAACTCCTTTTTGTGCGGTATATGTTCGTTTCACCTGTACATTAATTCAGCTGCAGCGGTTGCTGCCTTAATTGTAAATGAAGCAGGAGAGTTGTTGCTAACCCGCAGAGCCATCGAGCCACAGTTTGGTATGCTCGATTTGCCAGGGGGCTTTGTAGACGTAATGGAAACAGCGGAGAACGCAATACATAGAGAAATAAAGGAAGAATTAAATCTAAAGATCAGGGAGATGAATTATTTTATGTCATTTCCAAATGAATATGTCTTTGGTGGTTTATCGGTTTTCACAACAGATTTGGCTTTTATCTGCCAAATCGATTCTTTTGAGAGCATACAAGCCAAAGATGATATTTCTGCTTTCGAATTTTATCAGCCAGAAGAAATTCCATTGAATGAGATTGGTTCTGTGTCGATGAAAGAAATTGTGAAAGCTTTTGTAAATTCAAAGCAATAATGAGAATAGTACTTAACCCTAAATATAAATCGCTGGAATCTTTTGTGAAAAATTTGCCTGAAAACTTTGAAAATACAGGTGAGTCGATTTACAAAGGAAGAAACGAAATAAAGGTTTTCCATTGCAATGGGATAAAATTGAATGTGAAGTCTTTTAAAATTCCACATTTGATTAACAAAATTGCCTATGCCTGGATTAGGGGATCGAAGGCAAAGCATTCATTTGAGTATGCCATGAAAATGATCCGCCTGGGAGCTGATACACCAGAGCCTGTAGCTTGTGTTGAAACTCTTAAAAATGGATTGTTTAATAGAAGTTATTATGTGAGTATTCATCATGAATATGACTTTACCATTCGTGATTTAATAGGATTTGAGTTCCCGGATAAGGACAATATACTGAAATATTTTGCTGAATATACATATCAGAAATTACACAAAAACAGCATTCACCATTTGGACTATTCCAGAGGTAATATCCTGATATCAAAAAAAGAAGATGGATATGGATTTAGTGTTGTTGACATTAATAGAATGAAGTTTGAGAAGATGCCTTATCTTAAAGGGCTTAAGAATTTTTCTCAAATATGGGCAAGTGAAGAGGAGTTAGAGGTTGTGGCGCGAGAATATGCCAAACTGAATGATAAAGATGAAGAGGAAGCCGTAAGACTATTAATCCAGTTTGATAAGGAGCACAAAGCCAAAATTAACAAGAAACTGGCTTTGAAAGCAAAACTACGAAACTCGAAAAAAAGCAATGGGCAATAAAAAACCATTACATAGCGCAAATAAAATTATTATCAGACTTCCTAATTTTCTGGGTGATTCGATTATGGCTACCCCTGCAATACGCTTGTTGTTAGAGAATTATCCAAATGCAAGTCTGACCCTGGTTTGTAAAGCTCCAATAAAGGATGTTTTTAAGAAATTACCCAATCTGGAAAGAGTAATTATTGACGATACAAAAAATGGTGGAAATAGAATTTTTAAAGCCATTCGTTTAATCAAAGAAATAAGAAAAAATAAATACGAGCTTGGAATTCTCTTTCAAAATAGCCTTGCCAATGCCATTATATTTCGCTTCTGCAGAATTCGAAACTTAGTGGGCTATAAAAATGATCTTCGAGGCATTCTTTTAGATAGCTCATTTGTATTGGATCGCAATATTCACTATATCAATAGATTTGCTGGTCTTGTAAATAATTATCTTAATAATAAATTCAAAAAGTTACCGGCTCTTCGCGTTTGGAATGGAGGAGAGGTTAAAAAATGGGATTTTGACAATAATTTACCGGTAATTGCCTTGAGCTTAGGAAATGATGCACAGATGAATCGTGCCTATCCCCAAAAGCTGTCCTGGGAATTAATTCAGCAATTGGTAAAGAGCAGGCGATACAATTTGGTATTTGTTGGAGATGCAAAAGATGCAGAAAGGAACAATGAGTACGAATCTAATTTATCTGTTGAAGATAAAAAATATGTGAGAAATTACTCTGGCAAAACCGATGTGGATACTCACATTAATCTTATCAAGGCAGCAGATGCTTTAATTACTGTTGATTCCTCCGGAATGCACATCGCTGCAGCGTGTAATATCCCATTTATAGTTTTATTAGGACGTTCAACCAGTCCGTTTTGCACGGTTCAACCCAAAGTGGATTTTGGCAGATTTCTAAAGAATGAAAACAGTTTAATTGAAGTTGATAAATTTATATCTCAGATATCACCGACTCAAATAATACATGAATTATCGTTGATAGTGCATAAGCAGAAAGAAGAAGTTTTACCCTAAAATCACACCCCCTATGAAAGTTTGCGGATTTACAATTGTTAAGAATGCAGTTAAGTATGATTATCCGGTATTGGAATCGATAAAATCGGCTTTGCCATTGGTAGATAAATTCGTAGTTGCCCTTGGGGATAGCGATGATGAAACTGAAGAATTAATTCGCAGCATTCAGTCAGATAAAATTGAATACATCTATTCGGTTTGGCCTACCAATAATAAAAATGGTCACTTTTTAGGCGATGAAACCAATAAAGCTTTAGATCGCATTAGCGATGATTATACCTGGTGTCTTTATCTTCAATCCGATGAGGTACTTCATGAAGATGACTATTCGGAAATCAGGGAAGCCATGGAAAAATACAAAGATGATTTAGAAGTAGATGGATTCTTATTCAATTGGAAGCATTTTTGGGGAAGTTACGATTACCTGGCTTACGGACGAAAGTGGTATCGCAGGGATACCAGAATCATTAGAAACAACAAAAAAGTGCGTTCGTGGCACGATGCACAGGGCTTTCGAAAAGTTGATGGAGAAAAACCAATAGGTGTTCCATTAAAGGCTTTTGTATATCATTATGGATGGGTACGATCGCCTAAACTGATGAAGAAAAAGGTAAACAATTCGCTTTGGAACAAGAGATTCTGGGGAAAAGGAAAGGTACAGGAAAGCGAATTCGATTTTAGTAGGGATTATGATTGTGTGGTGGAATATGATGGAATACACCCTTCGGTAATGACAGATCGCATGAAGCAAATCGACTGGAAAGTCGATATCAATCCCAAAATAAAAAACTACAAGTCGAAAGAGCGATTTTTAATGTGGTTTGAGAGAATTAGCGGACATCGATTATTCGAAAATCAGCATTTTCATGTTTATGGAAAGGGTAAAAGATCATCTAATTTTTGGGATGAGCCTTTGTTTTAATTCACCCAACAGATGTTCTCATTATTGAGCAAAAGACATAAAAAAAGCGCTTCCTTGGAGCGCTTTTTTAATTCTATTTACTTTATAAATACTGGTCAATTCCTTTTGGGCAATGAGCTAGTTTATTGTTTTTACAGTCGTAATACATGCTTTTGTTTTTGGCAGAAAAAGCACGTGAACTTTTTGGATGCCATAAATGATATTGAAGAGCCATCATCAATAATGTTGTTTTTTTAACTCCTGAATTCATCAATCTTTCCACCATTTCAATGTCTTCATATCCCCAGCCTACAAAATCTTCGTTGTACCCATTTATTGCAACCATATCCTTTTTCCAATAAGCCATATGACATCCCACATTCCCTTTTCTGGAGGTATTGTTTCGTTTATTTCTGTATAAAGGTGACAGGGCAGGAATTCTGAAAAATCTTTTTCTTTTTTTGATATTAAATAGGTTTAAACCAATATCAGAAGGACCTGCCACCAGTTTTTCGGTTTTAGATTTTAATACAAAACACCTGTTGCCACACACAAATTGCTTTTCTTGAACAACACTTAGGTGATCTTCGATAAATTGAGGGTGGAGCATTACATCTCCATCGAGCTGAAGGATATAATCAGAACTAACCGCAGCTATTGCTTTATTTAAGATTCTGCACCTTTGGAAGCCATCATCCTCCTGCCATACATGTTTCAATTTACAGCTGAACTTTTCTCGGTATGAATCAATCAACTCTTTTGTGTCTTCCTTCGATCCGTCATCACCAATTACAATTTCATCAGGCTGAACAGTTTGCTTAAGAATGCTTCTAAAAACCAGGTCTAAAAATTTTGGGCTATTGTAGGTGGTAATTAAAAGTGATACGCTAATATTTTTATTCATATGCGAATGTAATTCTGTTAAATACAATTTATGTTTGTCGTGTTAAAGCTTGCAAATATAAGTGATTTATTAATTAATAATTCCAATCTCAAAATTTAATTATTAAACTCCGCAAGCCTTCTATAAATAACTTATCGAGACAGTTTCTTAATTTAAAATCCGATTGAATTAAGGCCATAGAGCAATAAAAAGGAAACAAAAATGTAATATATTCAATCAGTTGTTTATCTTTGGGCCGATCCGACTACTTATGAATTTAATACTGAATGCTTTGTAGAAAGATCGCTTACTTACAACTAATTAACGTATTTATGAGTGTGACAAAGTATTTTGCAGTGTTTTATACTGAGCAAATTTACTTTTTGCCACAATTTTTACCTGTGGCTAAAGAGTTGCAAAGGCGAGGCTTATCATATTTAATTGTTTTGAAGGGAACTACCAGTAGAGACATCTTTGATCAGAACAGTAAAATTGTAAAGATATGCGAACTTGAGAATCAGCCTTTTCAACTTGGAACAAAAGGATTAGAGAATGCAAATGTTGAATATCTAATATGTGGGGGAGATGAACACCCAAATGTTGATATTTCGTACAAAAAATCAGTTCTAATTGTTCATGGTATTGGAACCAAATTAAGTGCTTTTACCGAAGAGAAAAATAAATTTGATATTCGATTTGTTGAAGGAGATTTTCGTTTAAGAAGATTGAATGAACTCTACCCCGATGCAAAAACCATATGGGAGAATGTTGGTTTTTCAAAGCTGGATGATGTTTTGGCATACAAACCTGGTGAAATTAAGAAACTGTATAATCATTACGGTTTAGACCAGAACAAAAAGACGATTCTTTATGCTCCTACCTTTTATCCAAGCTCTTTGGAAAAAATGCCTGATAACTTTCCTGAGCAATTTAAAGACTATAACCTGATTATTAAACCTCATTTCTTCTCTTATATTCGCAAAAAATATAAGAACCAAAGAAGAAAGCTGGAGCATTGGGCTAAGTATGATAATGTTTATGTGGCTGGATTCGACGATTACAATATTGTACCATTTTATGCATTGGCAGACCTGTTGATTTCTGATGAGTCTTCGGTGGTATTTGAATTTGCAGCATTGGATAAACCTGTGATTCTGAATCGTTTCTTGAAATTACGACTTACATATAGATTATTTGGACAACGTAAGTTCAAGAAAAGAATGGAACCAGCTATGGATCAGTTTCGAAATTTGGGCGAGAACATCTGGCGTTATAAAGACCTAAAGGCAGCTGTTGAAGAGGAATTAATAAATCCTTGTAACTACAAGGATCGAAGAGCAGAATGTACTCATGAAATTATTGGCCCTGTAGACGGAAAGGTGTCGGTTCGAATGGTGGATTTATTGGAAAATCTTCATTCGATAAATGCATCTAAGATGAAGCAACATGAAATAAGAGCATAAAAAAAGAGGGTTTAGCCCTCTTTTTTTATGCACTGCAATATCCACCATCCATTTGAATTATTTGTCCGGTTAGATATTGATTATTCGTGATGTGCCAACAGAGTTCGGCAACTTCATTTTCTTCTGCAAATCTGTTCAGGGCAATTTTTCCTTTTATCTTATCTCTCAACCAGTCAGGCTTATCTTTTTGCCAATCTGTATCTACAAAGCCTGGAGCAATGGCATTGATTCGAATCTGATCTTTCGACAGAAATTTAACCATGTTTTGCACCAAGGAGTGGATTGCACTTTTGCTGACACCATAGGCAATAGAAACCGAGTGTGGGATATTTCCTAGCATCGAACCTATAAAAACGATGTTGGAACCATTCGTCATTTTCTCTTTTAGTTCCTGCATTAAAAAGAATGGAACATTTAAATTGGCATTGAAAACTTTCATCCAATTCTCAATCTCTATTTCTCCATAAAGGGATCTATCGGTTAGGCCTGTATTAAAAACCAAAAGGTCTATTTGTGGCAAAATCTCGCTAATTTGATTGCCTACTTCTTTTATTTTCAGTACATCCGACAAGTCTGCCTTTAAAATTTCAAAACGACCTTGGAAGTCGACATTCAATTCTTTTCTTAAGGCATTTGAAGCTTCTTCTGAATTCGAGTAATTGAATAAAACGAAATATCCTTCCTTTAAAAGTTTTACACCAATTGCTTTTCCGATTCCTTTGGTAGAACCGCTAACAAAAGCGTATTTCATATGCTGTGTATTATGAGGTGATCTAATTATTTCGTTTGTCCGTTACTTGGAACTATGTCCGGATTTGCATGATTATCAATGCGTTTTTTAATCTCGGCATAACTATCGTAGATTTTCTTTTTTAGTGCAGTTGAACTGGTTCCTGCTCCATATGGAAAATAGAATACTTTTACTCCATATTCTTCCAAATAGTCATACTTTCCTGTCCAGTCGTCACCAACAACAAAAATATCGATATGCAATTTTTTGACGATTTCCTTGTGATCTAAAGATCTTTGCGGGATTACAATATCAGGATTTTTAAGTCCCTCGACAATGGCCAGACGCTCTTCGAATGGTACAATAGGAGGAGCTTTATACGAACTTACCAACTCATCGGTACTTACGCCTACAATTAAAACATCACCTAGTCCTTTGGCATAATTAATCATTTTTAAATGATTGCTATGAAACATGTCAAAAGTGCCTGATGTATATACGATTATCTGATTTTTGCCCATCTCTGCTATCTGTTTGTTGATTAATAGGCGTAAAGGTACTTTTTTTTACCAAAAATTAAACCAGGCTCTGGCTTTAATCCTGAAATTGTGGGGAAAGGTCTATTTTTTATCAGCAATTTGTGCGCCTTGCAGCAAATCTTGTTCGAAAGTAATTTTGATGTTCGATTCATCACCTTCAACAATATGAATGGCTTCTTTTGGTAGATATTTAAGCACAACGCCACAATCATCTGTTGCCACAAAATTTTCATCGGCCATGGCTATGTCGTACGCTCTTTTTATGACCTTATACGAAAAAGCCTGCGGAGTTTGCGCCCTTCTTAATAAATTACGATTCGGGACCGATTCGATGGTTTCATCCTGAGTAAGACAGAAGATGGTATCGGTAGTTGGAATCGCAACAGCGACTGATTTGCCTGATTGCAATTCGCTAATTACATCATTAATAATGCGAGATGACACAAATGGACGAACAGCATCGTGGAAGATGAGGTAAACATTTTGTTCACGCTCATATGCATTGATTGCAGCCAGGCTCGAATCGCTTCTCTCTTTGCCACCGCTTAAAACATAGCGAACTTTGGAGTAGTTGTATTTGGAAATTAATTCGTTTATTTCAGAATGATAATCGGCATGAATTACAATGCAAATTTCATCGATATTATCGTGCTTTTCGAATGCTTCAATGCTGTGTTGAATAATTGGCTTATCTCCAATTGTAAGGAATTGTTTCGGTAGAGCACTTCCCATTCTTTTACCGCTTCCGCCTGCCAACAGAACTGCAACCTTCTTCATAGTTTAAAGTTTAGTGATGAGCTAAATTAATACAAATTCTTTCATTGCGAAAGTGAAAAAAAATAACCGTCCCAAATTTTATTTAAGACGGTCTATATTCCAATAAGTGGGAAATTTTATCTATCTGAAGATTTCATAATCACCAACATCTGTTAAGATGTCGTACCCATCTTTTGTTACCAAAATGGTATGCTCAAATTGAGCCGAAAGCTTTTGATCAATGGTTCTGGCAGTCCATCCATCGTTTTCGTCAACTACAGCACGTGCCTTGCCAAGGTTTATCATTGGCTCGATTGTAAAAATCATGCCCTCTTTCATTTTTGGACCTGAATTTCTTGCTGCAATATGTTCTACCTGTGGTTCTTCATGAAATTCTAAACCAATTCCATGACCGCAAAATTCATACACAACGCTGTATCGTTTCGATTGCGCAAAACGACCAATCATAAAGCCAATGTTTCCAAAGTAATTGCCCGGTCGAACCTGTTCAATGCCCAAATACAAAGCATGTTCGGTATCTTCTACCAATCGTGCAGCTTCTTCGCTAATATCACCAATGGTAAACATGGTGCTGGTATCACCGTAATAGCCATCCAAAATGGTAGTTACGTCAATATTTAAAATATCGCCTTCCTTCAGGATGGTTTTTTCATCCGGTATACCGTGACAAATTACATCGTTTAATGAGATACAGCACGATTTGGGAAACCCATGATAATTTAATGGAGCAGGAATGGCTCCATGATCACGAATGTACTCTTCGATTAATTGATCAAGCTTAAGTGTTGATACGCCTTCTTCAACGTAATTACTGATATATTTTAAAGTGTTACCGGCCAATTGGGAACTCTTTCTGATTCCTTCAATTTGTTCCGGTGTTTTGATTACAATTTTACCCATAGTGTAAATCTATTCAGATATATTTAATCAATTTTATTAAGGAGGCAAAGGTCTGCATTGCAATTGACTTTTGCAAATGGAAAATTACTTATCAAATTACAGGTATAAAACATCCGTAAATTAATTTTGTTTACAGTGTATTAGTTTGGTATTTTAAGGCGTTCAATAAAAAACTGAATTTATGATTAAAAGTTTGACCATATCAGTATTGTTAACACTGTTATCTCTCATTGGATATTCGCAATATTTCAATACCGGGCAAGATCCTGCTTCCATCAAATGGAAACAAATCAAAACCGACGATTTTCAAATTATTTTCCCACAAGAATCGGAAGAAAAGGCACGTTATGTGGCAGCACTATTCGAAGATTTAATGGAAAAAGGTGGAGAAAGTCTTCAAAGAAAGCCAAAAAGATTTTCAGTTGTACTTCATACTCATAGTAGTACTTCAAATGGTCTTGTGGCCTGGGCTCCAAAGCGTATAGAGTTGTATACAACATCATCGGCAGATAATGATGCACAGATTTGGCTGGACCACCTTGCTACTCATGAATATCGTCATGTGGTACAATTGGATAAAATCGAACAAGGTTTTACACGAGTATTAAACTATATATTTGGTCAGCAGGCAACTGCTGTTGTTGTAGGTTTATATCTTCCTCCGTGGTTTTTGGAAGGCGATGCAGTTGGTCTTGAAACATCTTTGAGTTTTTCGGGAAGGGGCAGGTTGCCGCAATTTGAACAGGAGCTAAGAGCTCAGTTGCTGGAGAAAGGTGAATTTTCATACGATAAGGCCATAAATGGGTCCTATAAAAATTATGTCACAGACCGATATAAGTTGGGATATTATTTGGTTTCTAAAGCCAGAATTAATTATGGCGATCAGATTTGGGAGAAGACACTTACAAATGTTGCTCGTAAACCTCTTGGCATTGTCTCTTTTTCAAATGGTATTAAAGAAAGTATGACAAATAAAAGAGAGAAAGTTTATTTGAAAATGCAGGAGAAACTGGAATCTGCGAAGTTTAAGATTGAAGGTATCGATTTAAAATCGCTACAGTATACCAATGAGTATAGCGATGGCAAATTGATGCTCTATTTCGATAGTATGAAGGAGTTATTGCTTGAATGGAAAATAAAAGATTCTGAATTGCAATTGTCAGAAGTACAACTGTTAAGCGAGAGAGAAAAGTATTATACAAACAAGCGTATTCCTACTTCAATAAGCGAAGGTAAACTGATATATTTAAAACAAGGTCTATCGGATGAGATGCATTTCGAAATGCTTTCTCCTGATGGAAAAACAGAAAAGTTGTTTACGCCAGGCTATTTATCGAATACTGATTTCGACGCAAGAAAAGATCATTTGTTGTGGGCCGAATACAAACAAGATATCCGATGGGAACATGCTGACAAGAGTGTTGTTGTAAGCTACAATATCAATTCAAAAGAGAGGAGGACATATCAGCATAATATCTCTCTTTTCTCGCCCTCATTTAGCAGAGATGGGAAAAAGATTGTAGCTGTAGGTTCCGATCATAAAGGCGATAACAGTTTATTGACCATTGACACCGAAACTGGATTAATTGGGCAAAGGATTTTGGCGGGTAAAAATGAATATTATCAATCGCCTCGCTTTATAGATAATGAGCATGTGGTTTTAATTTTGTTGAATCAGCAGGGAAAACACCTGGTGAAAATGAATTTGAACACTCAAAAAAAGGAAGTGCTTTTTAGTTCGGGTTTTGCCGATATGTCGCGCCCTGTGCCTAATGGCAATACCATTTATTTTAATGCCTCATTTGCTGGTATTGATAACCTGTTTGCATTGCAACTAGGTTCAAATAAGCTTTATCAGCTTAGCTCTTCGCGATTTGGAGCAAGAGATGCTTTTGTCGGAGAAGATCAGCAGCTGTATTATTCTGATTATACATCGGATGGTTATCTTATCGCAAAAACTGTTGTCAATCAAGAGAATTGGAAAGAATGGAATGGTGACTATTATGAGTATCCAATTGCGGAAAAACTTTCTGAACAAGAAGAGGGAAAATTGAAGGCTGATACGAGTAATCTGGATCGTTTCGAAGTTAAAAACTACTCGAAGCTTGCAAACCTTTTTCACTTCCATTCATGGGCACCAGTGTTTATCGATGGATTGGAGGCTGAAGCCGATATAGGTGTATCCATTGCAAGCCAGAATAAATTAAGCACTTTGTTTAGTACGATTGGGTACAAGCGTGAAGAGGGATTCGATAACGGACAATTGTATGCCAACCTTTCCTATCGTGGATGGTTTCCAATTGTCGATTCGAAATTTTCTATTGGCGACCGAAACAGTACTTATCTTACTTTGGCACAACGTGAGCAGCCTGAGCAGGTTGATACCCTACAGGTAAATACAGAGTGGAGACAATGGGAGTGGGAAAACAGCATTAGTTTGCCATTTAATTTTTCGAGTGGGCAGTATAGCAGAAAACTCGTTCCAAAATTCACCTACAGTCTTGTAAAATTTGCCGATTTAAATACGCGTGCCCTGGCAACAACTCCAAACAATTCATTAGGATTGGGCAATTACAATTTTATCGATGAGTCGTTTACGCAGGAAATTATGGAGTACCAGCTTTTTGGATACAATATTGCCCGAACAGCACCCAGAGATGTGCAGTACCAATGGGCGCAAATTTTTGAGCTGAACTATCGTAATACTCCTTGGGGAGATAGAGATTTGGGCAATACCTGGTCGGCAGAAGCTCACTTGTATTTCCCGGGCTTTGTAAAGCATCATGGAATTAAATTGTATGGAGGGTATCAGTACAGATCGCTAAACAACTCAAGATTTTCCAATAGTATTAAAAGTCCGAGAGGGATGTTTGATTTGTACGGAAAACACATCGGAACACTTGGTGCCGATTATGCCATGCCACTTTTTTATCCGGACTGGAACCTTGGACCATTGGCATATTTTAAGCGTTTAAAAATGAATGCCTTTATCGATTATGGATATCAGGACAGAAGGATAGAAAACGAAGAAGGACTGTTCCAGTTTAAAGATGACTTTATATCTGGTGGACTTGAATTAAGAACTGATTTGCATGTTTTGCGATTTTCAGCTCCTGTTGATTTGGGGGTTCGTGTTGGTTATGAAAATCAAAGTAAAGGAGTTTTTGCTGACTTCCTGATTTCGTTTAGTCTTACAGCTTACTAAAGTCATTTTATCACAATAAAAAAGCCACAATTTCTAAACAGAGGTTGTGGCTTTATAGGTATTACAAGACAAATATCATTTTAAGATTCAGCTTTTTTTGCATTCATATAACGAAGGCTCATCCAGAAAATTCCGGAAATGGCAAACAGAACCGCCCCGGTAAGTGGTGAAATCATACTTACCCTAATTCCTCCGGCAATGGCTGCAGGCGAAATTCCTGGATATTCCTGGATAACGCTTAAGGCTTGGGATAGTCCAACACCTTGCCATAGTACTCCTAAGAAAAAACTTAAGCTTCCCAAAAAAAGAATGGCATCGAGGTGTCTTTTGGTGATACAACCTGCTTTCGAAAATTTTGCAGCCGAAATAATTGACCACACAATTGCTCCTAATCCCGATATCATAACGGTGCTCATTCCAATAACACCACCTTCAATAATAAAATCAAACATGTTTTAATAGGTTTTGGTTAAACAAAAATACAAATCAAACTTATTAGCTGTTCTTTTCTTTTCAAATTAAATGCGATAAGTAGATCTATACTTGCGATAAACGACAGGGGATTTCAGTTCAATGATCATTACAAAGATCTCATTCTTTGGAAAGTTTCTGTGCTATGCTTCTAAATGCCTGTTATATCAGTAGAAACGATATTAAGATTTGTCTTGTGAAGCAAAAACATATGGTCATTTATCGCATTATTTGAACTGTTTATCGTATATCAAAAAGAAAGAGGTGTGCTTATTTTTAATTTATTTATTTTCGTAATGATTATGACTCAAAACACGGTACTTACAATAAAAGCAGCAAAAATCTGGAGGAAGATCATTCTACCGATCTCGAGCTGGTCTATGGCAATTTTATTTGTCACTGTATTTTTTGGACTTTCGAGTCAGGATTACTACTCGGCCTTTGTGTTCTGCTTGTGTTTTGTGCCACTAGCTTATGTTTGTACCCGTTTTTTAAACGATTTCCTGATACCCAAATACCTACTCAAAAAGAGATATTTCAGGTTTTGGCTGTTCCTTTTTTATCTTTTGTGCGCTAGCCTTGGGCTTGCCACTTTAATTATTGCCGGGCTTTTTATATTGGTTTGGGATTATTCGCTTGTAGGAATCGACCCGGCAACAATGGATATTCGCTTTCTGCTGGTTGGCTTGTACTTTATTATTATTGTAGGAGTAGCCTACCGACAACTTCAGAGAATATTAAATGAACAAAGAATGCGCGAGCTTCAGGATAAAATGAAAGTGGAAACAGAGCTTCGATTAAAAGAGGCAGAATTGAGTTTATTAAAAGCACAGGTAAATCCTCATTTTTTGTTCAATTCTTTGAACAGTATTTACGGATTGAGTCTTGAAAAATCGGAAGAAACTCCAAAAATGATCATGCTGCTTTCCGAGATTTTAGATTATACGCTTTATGGTTGTTCTTCCGATTTTGTAGATCTGAATCAGGAAATTGAATTAATAGAGAATTATGCGGCCATACAGAAGGGAAGGTTTGCTAACTCCTTCGACATAGAAATTGATATGCATGAAGCCAGGCAATTGAATCTCTCGATTGCACCATTGCTTTTTCTTCCATTGGTTGAGAATTGTTTTAAATATGCTGCCCGTAAAGAGAATGAGGCAAGCAAAATATCAATTCGTATGAAAGTAGATAACAGCCTGATATTTCAGATTAAAAATCCCCTTGGATTGGGAAGAAAGAGTCAAAAAAATGGAGGAATTGGAATTGACAATTTGAGGAAGCGCCTGGATCTGATTTATCCTGAGCAATATGGCTTGGAAATCCGCGAAAGCGAACAAGATTACGAGGTTGAATTGAGCCTGATGATATTAAATTAAAAGACATGCAAAAGGTAAAATGTTTGTTATTGGATGATGAGCCCATTGCCATCAGAATTATTGAAAGACACCTGGAAAACTTCCCCGAAATTGAAGTAGTTGGATGTTTTCATTCTGCACCACCAGCAATGAGTTTTTTGAGAGGGAACGAGGTTGATCTGATATTTTCTGATATAGAAATGCCGCAGATAAATGGTTTGCAATTCCTGAAATCATTACAAAATCCACCTGCACTGATTTTTACCACTGCTTATCGAAATTATGCTGTTGAGGCTTTTGATTTAGATGTAGTTGATTATTTAATGAAACCCATCTCGCTCGAGAGAATGGCGAGGGCCGTAAATCGTTATCACGACCGTTATCGGGAAAATGGCTTTACTGAAGGTAGTTGCTCGCCTAGCGAAGAGGTAATTAATTTAAAAGTAGATAAAAAGATTGTGCGTCTGTCCTTGCATAAAATTAAGTATTTCGAAAGTTTTGGAGATTACGCCATCTGCAGGTGTGATGATACGAAATACATTAGTCGTGAAACCATGTCTCATTTAATGGAACTGCTTCCTTCCGATCGTTTTATTCGTATTCATCGACAGTTTATTGTGCCAATAGGAAAAATAGAATCGATATCAGGCAATACACTTTCTCTTGGCGATATTGCTTTACCAATAGGGAGGTCGTATCGAAAAGAATTAAAAGAGAAAATAAACCTTTAATTCTTACAAATACTAAACATCTATAGATTCAAAAGTTTTCCAAAGATTTCTAGGAAAGGATCTTGATCTAAGACCGTATAGTAAAACAGTGCACCCAACCAGCCATGAAAAATTCCTAATACGTATAAATTTTTCTCTTTTAGGTATACATAGCCATAGAAGATGGCAAGTATAAAAGTGCCACCAATTAACCAATAATCGGGATAATGAACCAAGGCAAACAAAACAGCGGCAAATAAAACAATTGCATGCTTACTAAGCTTTCTGTTGGGATTGTCGTACAGATTTCCAGCCACCAAACCAATCAACAGGAATTGTTGTATGCTGCCCCAAAGAGGATAAAATAACAAAACTGGAATGATGTGCCAGGTAGGATTGATGCTTCCCTGAATTCCACCAATCACAAAGAATGCAAGAATTGCAGTTAAACCAAAGGGGAGAACCACTTTTAATACCTTGGTAAAATTATCGGTTCGGAAGCCCCAGTATTTTAAGATGCCTTTATTTGTTTTGCTTCGGTACCAAATGTAGGCGCACCACAATATCGTTGCACTCAACACAAAGGGGAAACGCCAGTTTAGGTAATCCATAAACAGGAATTTTCCCAATACGGTGAGGATAATGGCTATCAGTTCGAAGGTTTTGAAGTTGATTTGATGCATTGGTAAAAGGGGCTTATCCAACTTTATATCCTGCAAGAACATTTTCAATTATTTTTTCTTTAAGGATTATTTCATGGCCATTAGAATCGATATAGGTCACATTTTTAAGAATTAAAGTGACGACATAGTTGTCTTCACACTCATTTTTGTCGTGAACAATCCTGATTTCAACTGTACCTTCTTTGGTCCACCATAGGTTTTCTACTTCTAGTCCGTCCACCGGGTAATCTTTACAGAAATCATGACTTTGCTTATTGTACTTCGTAATATCCGAAAAGATGTGTTCGTTTTGATGAATCTCGAAAGACTTATAGTTGCCACTTAAATTCAATTTTTCCCGGTCAACAGTCACATTGATATAGGTAAACTCATGATTTGGAAGTGTGATCGTATCAAAAACGATAAAGTCTCCACATCCGTTCCAGTTGACTAATGTCAGGTCAATTTTATCGCAACCTTCATCGCAGGAACTGAATAATACAGAGAAAAGTAGAAGTAGGTAAAAAAAACGTTTCATAGATTTTGGGGTAAAAGTTACAAATGGAGTTTATTGCATATTAAGTTTACAATTACAAATCTGATTTGCTGGTACATTATCAATAATCATTATCTATTCCAATTTGCTGATAATTCCCTCTTTTGTTAAGAGGGTTAATATCACCTTTTTTTACATGTAATATACCTCTTCTGGGAAGTGGGAATAATTTGACTGTTTGCTTGGAATTATTTGTCCTGATATTTGTCTTGATAACAATTACAGCTTTAACATTTTTTTGGGTATCGCGATCATGACAACAGTGCCAATATAGATCACCACTCTTACAATGGCATGATTCTTTCTTTCCCAAAATTTGATGCTCTATTTTGTATTCTGGGATAATGGAACTCAAGATATGAATGATCTTATCAGTAAGCCACATTTATTTATTTATTTATTAAAAATTTCATGATTTCATTAATAGCTTGGGCTTGGGCATTATTTACTGTACAATTAATCGATCCATCTTCACATGCCCATTCAAAACCAGGATTTTTTGAATTACCCGTATAAGTGCAATCCAATTGGATTTTATTCTTTTTTCGATTGTAAAGCTGGATTCGGATATCGGTGTACGTTTGTCCTTCGTCAATATATGTTCTCACCAAAATAGGATTGATCAGCCAATCTACCTTGTGTTTTTTGGTGATGTTTTTATAGTTTTCGATACTTTCATTCGATGATTCATGAACTGAGAATACCAGGCAATTAGAATTGTAATTGTAAAGTTTATAAGTGATAAAGCCCGAAAATCCAATACTAACTCTAGAGAAATAATTCATCTCTTTAGCAAAAAGATAGTCTTTGTATTCCATTACAACTTCATTTTCCTGCTTGGCTTTTTGTTTTATTGAAGAAAGAATGTTTTCATCGTACTCGGGAGTGGTAATTAGTTTCATTTCATATTTTCTAATTTCCTTTTCGAACTTTTCATCTATAACTTTTTCATATGGATCCAATACAATAAGCTTAGGTTGATATTCTTGTCCAATTAATGATGTTGAAATTAGTAATAATAAAAATGTGATTGTTTTCATTGGATAGGGATTAGGAACTAATACAGTTAAATTTAACTATAAAATATTTACTGTAATAATGGTAGAGCTAATTCATTATCATTAAAAATAAGAGTGTTGTAGTTTCTAAAAGAAAGGGATGGTACAAAAAAAGGACACGAAAAAACGTGTCCTTATTCTATCTAATTTATTTATTTCCTATGCCAATTCTACCACAGTAATTTCCGGTGGCATTCCTATTCTACCCGGGAAACCGATGTATCCAAAGCCTCGGTTTACATAGAGGTACTGATCTCCCTCGCGATATAATCCGCCCCAGCGTGGGTATTTGTACTGTACCGGACTCCATTTGATTCCGGCACGCTCAATTCCAAACTGCATTCCATGTGTGTGTCCTGCGAAGGTTAGGTCGATATCCGAATTTTTAATTACCTCTTCGTCCCAATGCGAAGGGTCGTGACTTAATAATATTTTAAAAGGCAAATGCTCTTTGCCCTCGGTTGCTTTGTTTAAATCGCCATGCTGCGGAAATGGAGGTTTACCCCAATTTTCGACACCAACCAGGGCAATTTCTTCACCTTTAATATTTATCGTTTCTGTTTCGTTCAGCAACAAGCGAAAACCCATTTGCTTGTGAAAATGCTTAATGGCAGCAAGGTTTTTGGCCTTATCTTCTTCCGATCGCCAATAGGAGTAATCGCCATAATCGTGATTTCCCAAAATGGAATATTTGCCAATTTTAGCTTTCATCTTGCCCAGAACAGGAGCCCATCCGTCGGTTTCTTCGGCAAAATTATTTACAAGGTCGCCGGTAAAAACAATCAAATCTGGTTCTTGTTCATTAATTAACTCAACGGCTTTTTCTACCTTCTCGAAGTTCTTGTTAAAACTTCCCAGGTGCATGTCAGATATCTGAACAATTTTTAATCCTTTAAATGCTTTCGGAAGATTGTTGAAACTAATTCTTTCGCGCATTACCCGATAATTGAATTTCCCTTTGGTTACTCCATAAAGGATAGATGCAAACGGAATGGCAGCCAATATCAATCCCATTTGGTACAAAAACTCGGATCTCTCCATCTTTCTCTTCGAATTAAACTGTGGTACACTTTTATTCTTTCTCTCTCTGAACCAGGAAATGGTTCTTCTTATCGCCCCTTGTATATCCTTTATTAAGACGAAAAATATGAATATGAACTTTGGAAAATAGAACAAGGCAAAGCCTGCTACCAGGTAGCCTGAATAAATGTAGGCCTCGGATTTTTGTACATGTTTAATACCAAACATGAATGTGGTAAATGCTGCAAAAATAAAAACCGATATGCCCCAAAATAAAGCAGTTAGTGTGTGTCGTGCAAATGAATACTTAATTCTTGCAATCAGAGGTTTTATGCCACGATAGGTATAAATATCAACCAGCAGCATAAATAATAGTAGAGGTATTAACAAATAAACGCTTGCTCTCATTCTTGTTTCAAAGATTCCTTCAATCTGTTCTAAATCAGCTCCAAATATATAGAATAAAATACTACCTAGTCCTTAATAATTGTTAAAAAAGAGCTATATTCATTATCGGGCAACAAAAAATAGATTTTAAGATTGAAACAAATGGCAATTGTGATTTGTTTATAAAAAACCGAGTAGATTTCATTAAATCAATTCATATGACACAACAAATACACGAATTAATCGATAAAAGATGGAGTCCGAGAGCATTTTCGAATCAGTCCATTGATGAGGAAAAAATAGAAAAACTATTTCAGGCAGCCTCTTATGCTGCATCATGTTTCAACGAGCAGCCTTGGCGTTTTGTATACGCTACAAAAGATTATCCGGAACGATACGATCAGCTGTTTTCATGTTTGGGCGAGTTTAACCAGATGTGGGTGAAGACCGCTCCAATGATTATTTTAACCGTTGTTTCCAAAAAGTTTGGGCGAAATCAAAATCCGAACGATCATGCCCGACACGATTTAGGCCTGGCAATTGGCAACATGTCACTACAGGCTTTGAGTATGGATTTGTATATGCATCAGATGGCTGGTTTTTCAACCGAAAAAGCGCGAGAGGTGTTCGATATTCCTGAGGATTTTGAGCCTGTTACCATGATTGCTGTTGGGTACTTGGGTGATCCTGATCAACTACCTGATAGTATGAAGGAAATGGAATCGCCAACACGCGATAGAAAAAATCTGGCCCAATTGTTGTTTGATGGCGATTGGGAGAAAATGAGATAAATAAAAAAGGCTCTCCAAAGAAGAGCCTTTTTTGCTGATAATTTATGTGATATTTTCTATCAATTTTAATTCAATCGTGATTTTGAATTAAAGAAGGCGCAAGATAATGAAAAAAAGACTAAAACATCTTTAATTGATGTGGCTTTTTATGTAATAATTCATTTGACTTCGATAATGAGGCAATAAATCAATAAAAAATAAGAGATGAAAAAGTTAATTCCAATTGTATTTATGCTATTTATAGCGATTGCTGCTGCAGCCCAATCAGAAATGCCAACACTTCATGTGAAAGGGGAAAGTAAGATTTTTCAACAGCCTGATATTGTTGAAATATCGCTTACTATAAGTACAAAGGCCAGTGAATATGAGGCTTGTTTAAATAAAAACTTTTCTGATGTGGATGGTTTGAAAAAGTCATTGGAATCTGCTAAAATTAAAAGTTTGAAAATTTTCGACTCAGGCCAGAGAGTAAATGAAGAGAGAACCTACCAGTCGGGCAGACAAATACCAGATGGCTATCGGGTTATTTACAGCCTTAAGCTGAAGTTGGAAGCGAAGCCTAAAACCATTCATTCATGCCTTGAAGTCCTAAAATCGGCGAATGTTGATTTGAATTATAATGCCAACTATGGCCTAAGTCCTGAATTGATTAAATCGACAGAAGCCAAGTTGATTGCATTGGCCGTAAAGGATGCTAAAACAAAAGCTAAGGTGCTGGCCGAATCAGCAGAAGTACAATTGGGAAGCATTCAGAATATTAATTACGGAACGGTAAAAACCATTTACGGTCCTAAACAGCATATGGCTGAAATGAGAATGGATAAGGCCGGATACACTGGGGCACAATCATTCACAAATCCAGATCCTATTGTTCTTACGGACCATGTTGAAATCACATATCTTCTGCTAGATACACAATAAGCTTGCGTTCTTCTAACGCCTTGAAATTGAGCCAAACTTGTCGTAACTTGAATAGTGAGTTTTATACTTACAAAAGATTCAACCTAACTGAAAGAAAACGACGATGAAAGCTATTGTAATGAGGAAATATGGTTCTCCGGATGTGTTGGAAATTGCAAATCTGGATCGACCCAAAATAAAAGACAACCAGGTATTGGTAGAGGTATACGCATCTTCGGTTAATCCTGTTGATTGGAAGATTAGAAAAGGCATGCTGAAACTGTTCATGCGAAAAAAATTACCTTGTGTTTTAGGTGGCGATATTGCAGGCAGAATTTTGGAAGTAGGTAAAAAAGTGCAGTTTTATCGTGTTGGCGATGAGGTGTATGGTAAGGTAGATATCATTAAAAATGGTGCATATGCCGAATATGTTGCCACTACACCCGATCATCTTGCTCTTAAGCCGCAGAATATGAATTTTGAGGAAGCAGCAACTTTACCCTTGGCAGGTTTAACAGCCTTACAAGCTTTGCGTGATATGGGCGGCATTAAAAAGGGAATGAGTGTATTGGTGAATGGATGTTCCGGAGGAGTTGGTTCGTTTGCCTTGCAGTTGGCAAAAGCTTTTCAGTGTAAGGCAACAGGAGTGTGTAGCACGAAAAATCTAGAATTTGCAAAAGAGTTGGGAGCCGATAGGGTAGTCGATTATCAAAACGAGAATCTGTTTGAAATACAGGAAGAATACGACATTTTTTTCGATGTTGTTGGAAATCTTGAATATTCGAAAGTAAAACACTTGTTACAACGTGGCGGTGTTTATGTTACAACTTTGCCTTCATTTAATATTCTTTTACTAGGTTCTATTCATAACATGGTTAGCTCTAAGAAAATGAAAAAGATATTTGTGCAGGAAAGCAAAAAAGACCTTGAACTATTGGCCGATTTTGTGGATGCAGGTTTATTAAAAACCCATATCGATAAATCTTATGAGTTAGACGATATTGCAAAAGCGCATCAATATAGCGAATCGGGCAGAGTAGTTGGAAAATTGTCGTTGAAAATTACGGAGTAAGTTTCGGATTTAAAGACAAAAAAACACAGCTAATTGGCTGTGTTTTTTTTATTATTAAGAATACTCTATACTCATCCTTTTGTCTTAATGGAACATCCAATTGCCTTTGTATAAGTCACTTCAGGTTTTTTGTTCATTAACAGAGAATTAACTGCATCTTCTAAATACCTTGTACTCACTTTAGAAGCATCTTTGTAATTATTATCTATTGTACCAATATACTCAACAGTTAATTTACTTTTATCCTTACTTAATACGTAAACATGAGGAGTTTTAGTTGCACCAAAGTTCTTGTAAACTTCCTGTTTTGCATCAAATAAATAAGGAAATGTGAATCCTTTTTCCTTTGCTCTTTTTTGCATTCCTTCAAACGAATCTCCTGGAACAACAGCAGGATCGTTTGGATTAATTGCAATTACAGGAAAGCCTTTTTTCTTATACTTCTTATCGAAATCAATAATTCGATCCTCATAAGCCACTGCATATGGACAGTGGTTACAGGTAAAGATTACTACAAATCCTTTGGCATCAGAGTAATCTGAAAGAGAAATGTGTTTGCCATCGATGTTTTTCAGCTTGAAATCTTCAGCTGAATCTCCAACTTTATATCCCTGAGCCATAATTGCTACAGATGATATGAGTAGGAAGCATAGTAATAATACTTTTTTCATTTTTATAAAAATTGGTTAATACTAAAATTTTATCTGTTAAAATTATCAATGGTCTCTGCCAGTTCTGAGTAGGTAATTTTTCCGGCAAAGAATTTTCGATTTTCTTTTTTATAAACAACCGTTGCCGGTAATGCACCATCCCAACTTTGATCAACTTTACCGATCCAGGCGTTTGAATCGGGGTCATCGAGGATTACCACTTCGGCATTGATGTTTTTTTTCTTGAGGAATTTTGTGAGACGTTCCTTTACATTCGAACCAAAATCCAAACTTACCAGTAGGATTTTTACTTTTTTGTTTTCGTAAGATTTTCTGATGTGTTCAAATTCGGGAAGTTCTTCCACGCATGGTTTACACCACATGGCCCAGAAGTTAATAACATATGTGGTATCGTTTTGTTGATGAAAACTTGGCTTTAAAGCTTCGTAATCCATGGTTTTAAAATCCTGGGAATTGCCATTTAGGCTAATGGATATTAAAACAATCAACAAGTAAAATAATCGTTGTTTCATCATCATGTACAAATAAGACTTGTGAGTATTAAATATACCATTAATCGTTGAAACAGAATAATCTGGCTTGTTATTGATTTGTTAAAAATGGGATAAAGAAAAAGCCTGTCGTTTTGTGACAGGCTTCTAATTTGTAAATTATTTAGTCGCTTAAAAGAGCTTCGTTAAATTCATAATCCTTGTAATTTACTTTATAGAACACACTATATAAAGCAGGGATAAATATTAATGTAATTACTGTACCAAACAGGAGCCCTATCATGATTGATGCAGCCATTGGTTCCCACATTAATCCACCTCCAAGATACAATGGAATTAATCCTAATGATGTAGTGAAGGTAGTTAAAAGAATTGGTCTGAAACGCTGCAAACAAGCTGCTATCACTGCATCTTGTGGAGTCCGTTTGAGTTCGGTAAGTTCAATTTCTATTCTGTCGATTAATACAATGGCATTGTTAATTACAATTCCGGCAAGAGAAATAACACCTAAAAAGGCCATAAAGCCAAAGTAGGAGCGAAGGGCTATTAAACCAATAACCACACCAATTACACCCAAAGGAATGGTACTAACCACCATGGTGGTTTTACGGAATGAATTGAATTGGATCACCAAAAGAAGCAGGATTAAAAATGCCGACAATGGTAAATAAGCAATTACAGCACCCATATTTTCAGCTGTATTCTTACTTTCACCTCCCAGCTCATAGTTGTAACCGGCAGGCCAGGTTTTTACATCTTCTTCCAGCCATGGCAATACTTCGTCCATAATTGCAGATGCATTTCCCTCTTCGGTTATTTCACTGGAAACATTAATGCTTCGGGCCAAATCCAGTCGCTTAATTTTGGCATATTGCCATTGCGGAATAATGCTGGCTACCTGCGAAAGCGGCACACTCTTTCCAGAGCTCTGCGAAAATACATTCATGGTTTCTATGGTTTCATAGCTTTGATTCTGACTGGAGAAACCTCTCAATAAAATTGGAATGTTTTTATCTTCTTCGCGATATTCACCCGTTTGGAAACCATCCAACACGGTTTTTAAAGATGTGGCAATATCCTGGTTTGTAATTCCTGCAATTTGTGCATTGTTCTGATCAATATTGATCACAAACTTTTTGGTTTTTGGACCCCAATCGTCCTTTACATTTTTGGTTCCCTGAACCTGTGAAAGTTTCGATTTTATTTTTTCAGATAGCTCGGCAAGAATATCAGGATTATTTCCTTTTACCTTTATTTCGATAGGAGTGCCACTACCTCCCGATCCTAAGGCAGATACTTTTACATCAGCATTTGGGAAACTTTGGTAGCTAAATTCATCCAGTTTTCGAATTACTTCGGCGTTTTCTTCGAAGGAGCTGGTATTAACAAGAATGTGGGCATAGCTCGAATTTGCTTCATCCTGAGAGTAACCCAGGTCATAAGATTCCGGACCCTGACCGATAAAGGAGGACCAGTCGATTATGCCTTTATCCCTATCATTGTTCACCAATAAATCACTGGTGATATAACCTTCTATTCTTTTAACCACCTTCTCGGTCTGTTCAATCTTTGTACCCAATGGCAGGTTGATATCAACGGTAATCATGTTTCGATCACTATCGGGGAAGAAAATGAAAGGTACCAAACTAAATCCCTTTAAGGATAAAATAAATAAGAGTACAATGCCACCAATTACCATTCCTTTTCGGTTTAGAGCCGAGAGAATAATCGATTTGTAATATACTTTTAGGGTACCAAAAATTCGATCCATGAAGTTAGGCTTCGACTCGTCCTTAGGTTTCACCTTAAGGAAATAATAGCAAAGCATCGTTATAATGGTAAGCGAAACAATCCATGATGAGATCAACGCCAGTGTAATGACTACGAAAATAGGTCCAACAATATCACCCATGGTCGATTCGGCCAAATAGAAAGAGAGAAATGCTACCGATGTGGTCAATGTCGAAATCAGAAGTGGAACAATTAACTCCGAACAGGAAGAAACAGCAGCATCTTTCACCGACATGCCTTTTTCCATTTTTACCATAATAGATTCAGAAACCACGATGGCATTATCAACCATCATTCCAAGCGCCATGATTAAAGCTGCTAAAGTTACCTGGTTTAAACCCATATTGATTAAACCCATTAGCATTAAAGTCATAATGGTAACAATTGGTATCAGACTGGAAATAATCAAACCGGTTCTCAAACCCAGAAATATCAGCATTACAACCAATACAATTACGATAGATTGAACCAGGTTGCCGATAAAGTTATCAATACTTTTATCTACATAGTGATCTAAGGAAGTCAATCTTTGAACGTCGAGGCCAATAGGCAAGCGTTCGTTCCAATCTGCTAATACCTTATCTACATCTTGGCCAAGTTTAATGATATTGGCTCCATCCATTAGTGAAATCGATAAAGAGATGGCAGGTTGCCCATTCACATGCACAATGGTGCTGGCAGGTTCCACATAAGCTTTCCTGATGCTGGTAATATCTCTTAATTGTACCACCTGGCTTCCATCTCCTACAGGAATCAGGGTGTTTTCAATGCTTTCCAGTGATTCATAGTTCCCGGTTGGCTCAAGTATAATTCTTTCCGATTCCAGGTTCACTTCACCTCCCGAATCCAAAATGTTTGTAGAAGCAATAATATTTTGAAGCATGGAGGATGTTAATCCATATTCTTTTAATTGGGATTCATCGAACTCGATAAATACCCTTTCGTCCTGAACGCCGCCAAGTTCTACTTTGGCAGCATCATCAAGTTTAATTAAGGCATCTCTTAAATCATCGGCAAACTCCTTCATTTCAACATAGGAGTAACCATCACTTATCAGGCCAACCATTATACCATAAACCACACCAACATCATCGTCGTTAAGGTTCGGATTAACACCTTGTGGAAGGTCACGCAAGTCATTTAATTTTCTTCTTAGCTTGTCCCATATGGATTGAAGATCTTCCGGCGCAACTTCATCTTTCAGTGTTACAGTAACCACCGATAATCCTGTTCTTGATGTACTGTTGATTTCTTTTACCTCAGGAATTTCCTGGGCTTTCTTTTCAATTTTATCTGTAACCAAAAGTTCTACTCGTTCTGGCCCGGCACCAGGAAAAGATGAAACCACAGTTGCAACTCTTACGGTATAAGGTGGCATACTGTCCCTGGGCAATGTTTCGTATAGAGCCAAACCTAGTATCACCACCACAGCTAGCAATGTAAATGTGATTCGGCTTTTTTCAATAGCAAATTTTGTAAGGTTCATAATTGCATTGTTAAGGGGTGAATACTATTTTAAGCTAACTTTTTGTCCGTCGAGCAGGGTTTGTAAACCAGCAGTTGCTACCAGTTGACCTGGTTTTAAACCACTTTTTACTTCAAATCCAACGGGAGAAAGTTCTCCAACCGTAAAATGTTGCTTTTTAATCACTCCAACATTTTCGTTCTCTTTTACAATTACAAAAACAAAATTTCCTTTGCTATCTTCGCCTACGGCTGATATCGGAACAATAAGACTATCGCCTTTATCGGTTTTACCAAATTTAAATTTAATGTGTGCAGCCATTCCCGATTTTACTTCGGATGTTTCACCAGTTAATTTGATTCGTACCGGATAGGTAGCAGAACCTTCACTAATGGATGGAGAAACTTCATTTACAATTCCTTCATATTCTTTTCCTTGAAGTGCTGGAAAAGTAGCCGTAACATTCATCCCTTTATTCACCCTGTTGATTACATTTTCGGGCAGTCCCAGGCTTACCTCCATAAAGCTTCCTGCATTTAGAACGGCAATAATTTGTCCGGCACTTACATTCTCGTTGTTTTCAACATTTTTGGATGCAATTACTCCATTGGCCGGCGCATTAATAATACCATATCCCACTTGCTTCTCCTGAATTTCAACACTTCGTTTGGCCGATTCATAATTGGCTTCGGCCGAAGCATAAGATGCTTTTGCGTTCTCATAATCACTTAGCGAGGCACTTCCTTTTTCGAAAAGGGTTCTGGTTCGTTCCAGTGTTGATGTGGCCGTATTTAAATTGGCCTTTGAGCTACTCAAGGTTGAAATAGACTGTTCCAAAGATAGCTGGGCTTCCGAGTTATCGATTCTGGCCAATAAATCGCCTTTGTTTACGCTTTGACCATTGGCAATATTTAAAACAGTAAGAATTCCGGCTGTTCTAAAGCTAAGGTTGATTTCCTTGTCAGATCGGGCGGTACCATTAAAGGATCGAACCTGGCCAATTCCGGAATAGTTTACTTCCTGGTATTTTACGGGTCGGAATCGCTCTGTTTTTTGATCCTTTTCGCCACCAGAGCATGCGCTAAACAGAACGAATAATAGTGCAATTGGAAATGTGTATAATGATTTCATAATGATATGGTTTTTCTTTACTGATTGTTTGATATAAGATAATTCTGAAGGTTCTGAATAAAGTTTTGATTCTCTTCATCAGGGTTCAGGAAGAAATAATAGGATAAAATTCTTTCCATTTGTAACAGGCTTAGGTAAAAGTTATAACCAGCACTTGCCTGTTGCTGTTGAGCCTGAAAATAAGCTTGCTGAGCATCAATTAAGCTGGTAATACTCACGGCACCATTTAGGTAAGAGATTTGCATTAAGTCCAAACTTTCCTTTGCTGTTTTGGTTGTCAGGTTCGACAATTCTATATTGGTGTACAGGTTCAAAATGGAATAAACGATATCATTAACATTCTGGCGAATTATACTTTCGGTATTTTCTTTCTGTAGTTTTAACTGATCCTGTTGAATTAGGGATTTTTGGCGATTGATATTACGCTGATTTTTATTGAAAAGAGGCAGGCTCAGCTGAACGCCTACATTGTAATATCCATCAGGAGGAGCAGTAAAACCTGTAGGATATGAACTGCCTTCTCCGTCGCGTGTGAACGTATGATTATAAGCTCCTTGTAATGCCACTGTTGGCAAAAACTTACTGCGTTGGTACAGTTTGGCCGAACGCTCACTTGCCGAAATATTAAACTGAAGTGATTTTAACTCATGAGCATTTTCAATTGCAACCTGCTCCAGGAAGTTTAGCAATTTGCTTCTTAGAATCGGATCGTCAATCAGTTGAATCAAGCCTTTGTAATCAAATTGATCTACAGCTTCTTCATCAACAAGAGCGTGGGCAATATCAATTTTAAAATCGATAGGATTATTTAAAACCTGGTTTAGTGCATGTATGGTTTGCACATAGTTGGTATAGGCATTTACAATGTTTTGGGTGGCCAGGGCAAGTTCACTTCGCCATCTTAGAACATCAGATTTTCCGGTTTGTCCTACGGAATAGTTTTGTTTTGCGATTTCAAAATTCTTTCGGGTAACCCTTAGGTTTTCATCATTTATCAGAAAATTTGCTTTCGCGATAAGCGCATTGTAAAAGGTGATACCAGCATCCAAAATGGCATCCTTTTCTGTTGCATTGTAGTTTTCCTGGCTAGCCTGTTCCAGTTCTTTCTGAATTTTGATATTGGCACTTGCCTGTTCCGAAAATAAAACCTGTTCCAAGCTAATATTTCCACTGGTCGAAAATTCTGGATTTGATCCATTGGAAGCTTTGGCAAGATCCGGATCGATATGAGAACCCGTAAGAGAAGAAGATAGGTTAGGCAAATATTCACTGTTTGCAAGTTTAACATCTTTTTTTGCCAAATCAACATCGTATTTACTTGCCTTTAAACTGAGGTTACTCTCCAATAATTGATAAACCACATCGTCGAGGTAATATTTTTTTTGGAAAGGAATATTCTGAGCACTACCTACGATATTGGTACGAATCAGAAAGCTGTATTTTAATGGAAACTCAATTTTAAACGATGTTTCGATATTGAGTAAAAGTTTCGACTCAAAATCCAAATAAATAGGAAGTTCGGATAATTTCTTTCCCATCACAGCCGCTTCAATGGTAAGGGCAATTCTTCTGAAAAACTGATCGAGCTCATTCACGGGTTGAGAATTGAATAGTATACCAAAATCGGAAAATCTCTGATCCATGGATGTATAGGATGGTAATTTTCGGTCATTGATCATGTTGATCATTCTTTGCTGATCTTCTTCAGAATAAAATTGTCCACCAGAAAGGTATACCGCATCTACATCATCAAGCTCTGAACTCAAATCATCAACAGAAGAGAGTGAGATAAGTTTGAAATCAGCATTACTATCTTTGAGAATTTTGCCTAAAGTTTCTTCGACAGGATAAATTTCGCTTAAATATTGATCTACAATAATTCCAACCTTCTTGTAGGGATACATTTCCCGAAATTCACTTAAATCCTTCTGATAAGATTGTGGGGTAAGAATATAGGTTAGATTCTCAATTTTTGAACTTTTCTGACCTTCGGGAAACTCGATGAAATCATCGTTGATTACACCAAATAATACCACTGGTTTTGGGAAGTTATTTGATTGGGCGATTACAAAATTATTGATAGAGCCAAAGGATAGAATTAAATCTACATCATTGGCTTGAATTGCCTTTTCGTAATTCTGTTTTGCTTTTTCTTTGTTGAGTTCGTTCAACAGAAAATACTGTTCTTTGAATACAACTTTTGCTTCCTGTGCAACTACTGATTTTATCTCCGATTGCAGACGATTCAGGATAGAATCGGTATCGTGGATGTATTTGTCTCCCAAAATTGCAATGGAATATTCCTTGCCATTTTGAGCAGAAATCATGCTGCAGCATAACAATAAGTAAAGTAATAGGATGTTTCTTCTCATGTGGTTTCCTCTTAAAGTATGGTGAATGAGCATAAAAGATATTAAAAAAGTGTGAGAAACTGATTTAAAACTAAGAATTGTTAAATGAAAATTGATGTTCTTAACTCAATATTAATATTGCGGGAAAGTCGGATTTTAAAATATTTTTTTACCTTTGACTCAAACAAAGCAAATTATAGATGATGAACAGAAATTACACAAATCAGTTTTTTTTCTTTTTTAGCAGATCATGCTAAGAAGGTTTTGTGTAATCTAAAATATTAACTGAGCCTTTTTTAAGGCTCTTTTTTTTTACGATAAAATGAGAACCATATTTTTCTTTAGCTTCTTTTTTAGCTTTTTCTTTTTTGGAGACGAGAAGGACAGGATTCTTATGGTTTAAATACAGCATAAAGTAAATGAGAGTCCTGATTAATCAGGACTTTTTTTTTGATAAAAATCTAACAAAAACCAAAATAAAATGGATAAAAGAAGAATTGTAATTCAGGGAGTGGAAGGCTGCTTTCATCATATTGCTGCCAATGCCTATTACGGAGAAGATGTTGAAATTATTCCGGCAGAAAACTTTGCAAAACTGGTCGACCTTGTGAATGATGAAAGTGTTTGCGATGCGGGCATCATGGCCATAGAAAATTCCATTGCTGGAAGTATACTTCAAAATTATGGACTTCTTCAAGATTCAGGACTCGTGGTAGAAGGTGAAATTTTCCTTAGAGTAAAACAAAATTTAATGTCCTTGCCAGGGCAGAAAATCGAAGATTTGAAAGAGGTGCATTCACATCCAATGGCAATAAACCAATGTAGAGCATTTTTTCGCAAATACCCACACATACGCCTGGTCGAAACTGAAGATACCGCCATTAGTGCCAGAAACATTCGTGAAAAAGAATTGCATGGAATTGGAGCCATTGCCGGCGATTTGCCAGCAAGTTTGTACGAGCTTGAAATACTGGCTGAAGAGATAGAGAGCATTAAGAATAATCAAACCAGGTTTTTTCTTTTAAAGCGCAAAAAGGATGTTGGTCCGAATGGCGGATATACTAAGGCATCGCTTTATTTTAGTACTAGCCACGAGCCTGGCAGCCTGTCTTATATTTTAGAATGTTTTGCTGAAGAACGAATTAACCTTTCAAAAATTCAATCACACCCTATTCCAGGTGTCAATTGGCAATACTTTTTCCATGTGGATTTAGAGTTCGAAACGCCATTGCAATTTAAAAATGCCATGAACAAAATTTCTGAAAAGGCCAGGGGGATGAAAATCTTAGGGACTTACAACAAGGGTATCGAAATCCGCTAATTCTGATTTAGGGAGTCAAAAATTTGATCCACTTTTTTGGCCAGGGAGATATCCTTCTCGGTAATTCTTCTTTTTGAATGAGTTGTTAAAATCACTCTGACATTTTTGTACTTATACAATTTAATGTCGGGGTGATGATCAGCTTTTTCAGCATCTTCTGCAATCAGGTTGATAAAATGAACTGCTTGCTTAAAACCTGATAAGACATAGTTTTTTACCAGTTTACTATCAATTTCGCTCCAGCCTTGTTCCAATAAAATATTCATATTTTTCTTTTTTGATATATAAAGTTAAGGAAACAAAATTGTAATGTAAATAGAAAAGGACAGCCTCGGGCCATCCTTTTGTAATGATTTGATATCAGATATATAAAAAAATTATAATGCAATTTCGCGATCGAGCTCTTCTCCCATAATTTTTGCACCGCTGTACAAGACGGATCTTTCTTCGGCTTCCATATACACATCAAATGGCAGCGCTATGTTATATGCAGTCTGAACCAAAATGGAAATATCATCTTTCGAACCCAGTTGGTTTCTCCAGTTTGCTTCCGTTTCATCAAGAAGGTAGGCATATACAGGTCCGGTATAATAAGCAAAACAGTCTACATACGATTTGCTTTCCCAAAGTGCAGTTAATTTTGTTTGAAGATACGATTTGAACTCATTTGGTGTTCTACAGATTTTATTAGCAGTGTATTCTGCCATTCCTTCATGAATTTCAAATCGGTTTTCACAACCATCGCAATCTGAGAATAAAGCTCTTCGATATTTTCGAAAGCAGATCGCATCAATAATGGCCTGCTTTCTATCTTCACCTTCGCTTTGTAAGGCAAACTCAAGAGCTTTCCATTCTAGTTTTAACCACAAACGTGCTTCCATTTCTTCCATATGATTGTTATTGTATGGTAATGGCTTTAAATCGATTTGAGGTTGCAAACAATGAAATGCTTCATGAAGAATCAGGCATTGTTGTTCAATTTTATTTTCAGGCAATGGAAGAGGTATTACGGCCCAGTTTCTTTTGTCGATTTTTTGTGGGCCTTTTTTTACTTCAATAAAATCTGGAAGCGCACCAACATACATGTTGTTCTCTTCGGTAAGCTCTAGTTTTGAACTGTTTTTATTGGAATAAATTACACCATTTTCTTCATCGATAAAGAGAATTGGAACATCAAGGCTATGTCCCCACAAAAGCCCATTGTCTTTAGAGCAAAGCTCTTTGGTTTCATCAAAAATAGATTTGATGTCTCTTGGAGATTCAATTTGATTGCCTGCGAGAGAATTCGCGATGCTCATCATAAAAATTGCTCCCCCAATTGCAATATTCTTTATGGTATTCATCTTGTCTTTGGTTAATAGGTTCATGAGTTTATAATCAGTTATTATGCCAAGAGTTGTAATAGTCACATTAATAGTGTTGTAGGGTGAGTTGTGAACGATTGAAAATCAGTAATTATTGTTTCATGTCGTACAGTTGGTGTTCGTTAGTGTGCAGTGTTTACATTTATTTAACAGCAAGCAGACAAATTGGAACTAATAAGAGAATTCTGTATCTTAAATAATGTTATTTAAACATGTTGCTTTGATATGTTTTATAATCAGTCGTTTCTGCAACACACTAAAATTAAACTGAATGAATGGATACCTTGAAATAGTAATGGTAGTGGTGGGATTTTTAATTATTGCAGTTGGTGCAAATCGAATTTCACTCTACTTTCCGAAAATAAAATTACCAATCATTACAGGTTTGTTGTTTATTGGAATTTTATCGGGGCCTTATGTGCTAAACCTTTTGCCTAAAAGTTCGATCGAAAAACTTGGCTTTGTGAACGAAGTATCATTGGCCTTTATTGCTTTTGCTGCTGGAGCTGAATTGTTTCTCAAAGAGCTGAAAGGCAGGATGAAAAGCATTAAGTGGATGACTTTTGGTCAGTTGGTTTTTACTTTTAGCATCAGTGTATCCTTTGTTCTGCTGGTTTCCGAGAGAATTCAGTTTTTGTCCGAAATGTCATTCGAATACCAATTAGCCATTGCTCTGTTAATTGGAACCGTGTTTGTTACCAGGTCTCCCGTTTCGGCCATTGCAGTAATTAATGAAATGAGAGCCAAAGGTCCCTTTACACAAATGGCCATTGGCGTAACAGTAATTAAAGATGTTTTGGTAATTATTCTCTTTACCATCTGTTTTGCTGTTGCTGATGCATTAATCTCCAAGATCCCTTTCGATATCTGGTTGGTGGTTATTTTGTTTGGAGAACTTTGTTTGTCGGTATTACTTGGATTCGCTCTGGGGTATTTGTTAAATGTAATTTTGGCAATTCGCCTTTACACACAGATAAAAGCTGTGGTTATTGTCCTTACGGGATATAGTGTATACTTACTGGCCAGTTTGGTGCATCATAAAAGTATCGAATGGTTTGGATTTGACTTGTATATTGAGCCCTTATTAATCTGTATTCTGGGCAGTTTTGTGGTGGTTAATTTTGGGAAAAATCGCAGAGAGTTCAATCGAATTATCGAGCTTGTAGTTCCCTCAATATATGTGCTTTTCTACACCTTAACAGGAGCTTCTGTAAAAATTGATATCCTGCAAAATGTTTGGTCTATTGCATTGCTTTTCTTTGTTGTGCGATTGGGAAGTATGGCTATTGGTGCTTTTATTGGTGGTACGCTAGGTGGCGATCCATTAAGATACAATAGAATATCGTGGATGCCATTTGTTACACAAGCAGGAGTTGCATTGGGACTCGTTTCGGTAGTTTCGGCAAAATACCCGGGCTGGGGCGATGAGTTTGCCACCATTTTGATTGCGGTAATCGTACTCAATGAAATTTTTGGCCCACCATTATTTAAATGGTCTATTTTGTTGGTAGGAGAGAGCCATAAACAAAGAGAGCTTCAGCATGAAAATAAAGTGCAAAAAGCCTTCATTTTTGGCCTTGAAGGACAATCATTGGCTTTGGCACGACAGCTTAGCGATCACGACTGGAAAGTAAAACTGGTTACGCGAGATTTAGAGAAATCGAAACTTGAATATCATGGGGTAGATGTAATTCATGTTCCCGAATACAATTTGGAAGAACTTCAAAAGGCAAATGCCCATAAAGTTGATGCATTGATTCTATTGAATAAGGACAAAGAAAATTTAATGGTATGTGAGCTTGCCTACGAGCACTTTGGAACAAGAGATATTGTTGTTAGGGTTCACGACAGAAGTTTCATTAAGAAATTCCACGAGTTGGGAGCTTTAATTGTAGAACCATCTACTGTAATGGTAAGTTTAATGGACCACCTGGTGCGTTCACCAGTTGCTACATCGCTACTTCTAGGTATGGAAGAAAATCAGGACACTGTAGATATTGAAATGCAAAACTCAGAATTGCATGGAGTTGCCATTCGCGATATTCAAATGCCTACAGATTTAATTATTCTGGCTACCAAACGCAATCAGAATACATTAATTTCTACAGGTTTTACCAGGTTAAGACTGGGTGATGTATTAACGGTTGTTGGATCGATTGATAGTATAGATAAATTAAGGCTGAAACTGGAAAATACAGATACACCTGATTTCAAAAAAATACGATTTGCCGGGAAAACAATTTCATTCAGAAGAAGGCAGATCAAGCCTGATACTGATTTACCAGGTTAGAAAAACAGTGGTCCAAAATGCCAGGGGAACAACGGTATTCCAAATCACTTCCTCCCGATGACGGGCTCTCTGGAGCCTTTCATTTTCCACCTGCAAGCGCAGATATTCAAGCTGTTGTTGGTTTTCGATATAGGCCAACTCTTTTTCTTTCCTGATATTATCCAGGTAAATGAGAGCCTCCCTGCTTTTTTGAGGGTTTGAATTGGCAACTGCAATTAAATCTTGTTCCGATTCATTTAATCGATTCAAATGGTAATAAGCCATGCCTCTTTGAAGTCTAACTTCGGTCATATATGGTTTCTTTTGCAGTACATGATCGAAATCGAGAATGGCTTTATCGTATTTTTTTAGCTGCATGTAGGCATAGCCTCTGTCCTGAAATATTGTTGGGTAATATGGCATAATGCGAATTGCAGTATCCAACTGTGGAATGGCATCATTGTATTTTCCTTCCAGAATTAACATTCTTCCCTTGTCGTGATATTTCATATAGCGTTCTACATTTTGAGCTTGCAGTGCAAAGGTCAGTAGAACATTTACGAGTACAATTATTGCTGTTTTCATTATGGATAGCATTTTTAATCTGAACGAAAAGAAGGCAACATAAATTGTACCAAACTGCATAAAAAAACCCTTCGGTTTTTTCGAAGGGTTTAGCAGTAAATTGATAAAAACTTATGATTTTTTCTCGCTTGCTTCTTTTTTGCACTTACCGTCACATTTTTTTGCGCTAGCTTCTTTTTTGCTACAACCTTTTTTGCAGTCAGAACCACATTTTTTAGCGCTAGCTTCTTTTTTGCCTTTACAGCACTCTTTTTTGCTTGAACATTCTTTTTTATCAGAACAAGCTTTTTTATCAGAGCAACATGCTTTTTTATCAGCTTTAGCTTCTTTTTTAACTTTCTTCTTATCTTGTTCCTGATCCTGATCGAAATCCTGAGTAAGTACGATATCGTTATCTACAGTAATGTTAACTGGTACACTTGCAATACTCACCGCGCTAATTGCGAAAACAAATAATAGGCTCAATAATAATTTCTTCATCGTTTTAAATTTAAAATGTTAATTAATCCGTTTTGTTTTAATTGAATTGTATGATAAAGAACGTAAAAGATCTTTTTATCTGCTGTTAATGAATTGTTAAAGAAGTTTAATTTTTTAAAAAATAAATTACCTTTGAGGTGTTTAATTGACCGAAAACTAAAGGAGTACAGAAGAAATTGAATGAGAAAAAAAGTTCAAACATTAATTAACAGAATTAATCATTATCGAATCCAAATCTTGCTTGGAGTATCGATTGTAGTTCTTATTACTCTTCTTTTAATACAGATAAGATGGATTAACCGGGCCCGTGATTTAAATGAAGAACAATTTAATCATAGGGTTGGTATGGCATTGCACGAATCGGTGGATGAATTCATGAAAGACAGGGAGAGTTGCGAAACCATGAGTGCCTGTATGAACAAGTCGAAATTCGATGCCAACGACAGTGCACAATTGGAAAGCGAGGTGGAGCGTTTGGATTCCATTATTAAGCAACAATTTAAAAATTACCAAATTCAATCGCCGTATAATATTGAGGTATTAAGTTCGGCCGACGAGCAACCCAGAAGTAAATGTTTCTATTATAGTTTACGAAAGGCCTTAAGTCACGACAAGGCTGTGCTGAATGTATATTTTCAAAAAAGGGAACAAAGCATTCTTGATAGTATGGGCAGTATGTTTATTCTATCGATGATATTAATCCTGATCCTGTTCGTGTTTTTTGGGATTACAGTTCTTTCCTTATTTAAGGATAAGAAAATACTGGGACGCACCACAGATTTGATTAATAATATTGCCCACGAATTTAAAACTCCTATGGCTACCATTGCTTTGGCGGGGAAAATGTTGGGTCGCGAAAAAGTATATTCTCAGAGTGAGCAGGTGAAACATTATGCCAATGTAATCACCTCTGAAAATAACAGGTTAAAAAAGCAAATCGATCAATTGCTAAAGTTATCGTGCATCGATAGAGGAGAGTTGCAACTGAATTCTAATCAGTTTAAAGTTCACGATTTACTTTCGGAATGTATCGAAACTTTATCGGTAAGTATTTCTGAAAGGGAAGGAGATCTATTAATAAATAATAAGGCCTCGAACGATTTAATTACAGGTGATCGGGAATTGATCCAAAATGTATTTCTCAATTTACTCGATAATGCCATTAAGTACTCTCCAGGAAAACCAGAATTATCAATCGAAACAAAAAATATAAATGGCAGTTTACATGTTTTGGTATCCGATAAAGGTATTGGCATGAATAAAGAAGAGCAAAAGCATGTATTCGAGAGATATTACCGTGCTCCTACGGGCGATCGCCATGATGTGAAAGGATTTGGGATAGGTTTATCATACTCACGAATGATTATTGATGCACATAAAGGATCAATAAATGTTTGGAGCAAGAAAAATTATGGTAGTACCTTTACCGTTATAATTCCACAATCATAAATTTATGTCTACACTTACTACTAAAAATATATTGCTGGTCGAAGATGATCCGAATTTAGGCCAGGTATTAAATGATTTTCTTGAACTGGAAGGTTTCAATGTGACACTTGCCCGCGATGGAGAAGCGGGATTTGAAGAATTCTCAAAATCAAAATTTAATATTTGTCTACTGGATGTGATGCTTCCAAAAATGGATGGATTCTCATTAGGGAAAAAGATTCGAAAAAAGGACAAGGATATTCCTATCATTTTTCTCACCGCAAAATCCTTAAAGGAAGATAAGCTTAAAGGTTTCGACTTAGGTGGAGATGATTATATTACCAAACCATTTGATGAAGATGAGTTGGTTCGAAGAATAAATGCCATTTTAAAAAGAACAGCAGTGGTTTCCGATGTGTCGGAACTACAATATAAACTTGGTAATTTTGTATACAATCATGTAAATCTCACCTTAAATATTAGCGGACAGGAATCGAGAATTACCCAGAAGGAGGGGGAAGTGCTTTTCATGTTACTTCAATCGAAGAATAATGTTGTGCGCCGCGAAGATATCCTTGTAAAAGTGTGGGGCGAAAATGATTACTTTATGGGCAGAAGTTTGGACGTTTTTATCACCAAATTAAGAAAACACCTAAAGCCCGATCCACAAGTAAAAATCGAAAATGTTCATGGGGTAGGTTTTATCTTATCGGATGACAATTAATTTAAAATCTTGCTAAGACTTAAACCTGAAAAATTGTAATTTTGGATTTTACAATTCAAAACACAAGATTGGTATGAGCATACCTCAGAGAATACAAGAAATTTTAGATACTATTCCCGAAAATGTTACACTTGTAGCTGTGTCCAAAACCAAGCCTAATGAGGATATTTTGGAAGCATATAATAGCGGGTATCGTATTTTTGGTGAAAATAAACCACAGGAGTTAACAAGGAAATACAACGAATTGCCAAAGGATATAAAATGGCACATGATTGGTCACTTGCAAAGCAATAAAGTAAAATACATTGCACCTTTTGTGAGTTTGATTCATGCTGTTGATAGTTTTAAGTTGCTGAAGGAAATAAACAAGCAAGCCGCAAAAAATGAACGAGTAATCGATTGTTTAATGCAGTTCCATATCGCCGATGAGGAAACAAAATTTGGTTTGGATATTAATGAAGCCAGGGAAATTTTCAATTCTGACGACTATAAAAATCTGCAAAATATTCGCATAGTTGGCGTGATGGGAATGGCAACTTATACCGATGACGAAACTCAGATTCGATCGGAATTTAAGAACCTTAAAAGCATTTATTCGACGCTAAAAGAAGAATACTATGCCGATGAGGATGGGTTTGCCGAAATATCGATGGGAATGTCAGGCGATTACAATTTAGCCATAGAAGAGGGAAGCTCAATGATTCGTGTGGGTAGTACCATCTTTGGAGCCCGAAACTATGCAAATAAATAAGAATTGCTGAAAGTCCTTTGTTGATGAATCGCAATTATATTTTTAAATGATTATATTTGTTCGTCAACGTTTGAAATACAATAAAATCAAAATACTATGATAAATCTTGAAACCACTTATATGGGATTGCCTCTAAAGAATCCCGTGATTGTTAGTAGTTCTGGTTTAACCAATTCGGTAAGAAAAATAAAGATTATCGAAGAAAAGGGAGCTGGTGCTGTTGTTCTAAAATCTTTATTCGAAGAACAGATTACTAACGAAGCTCGCCATTTGATTAGTAAAGATCCTACAAATGTTGGATACCCTGAAGCTGAGGACTACATCCAAAACTATATTAAGGGGAACTCGGTTTCAAATTATTTGACATTAATTAAGGAAGCTAAAGAAGCAGTTTCGATTCCTATTATTGCAAGTATTAACTGTGTTTCATCTTCGGATTGGACTCATTTTGCAAAGGAAATTGAAAAGGCTGGTGCCGATGCAATTGAACTGAATGCATTCGTAGTTCCTAACGATAGAAATATGAGCTCAACAGAGTATGAGCAGTTGTATTATGAAATTTTTAATGCAGTTAAAAAGGAAGTAAATATTCCAATTTCGATGAAGTTGGGGATGTATTTTACCAACCTATTCTCAGTTGCAAACAGATTAAATGCTGATGGTGCCGATTCTGTAGTTTTATTCAACCGATTCTATGAGCCTGATATTGATATCGAAGAAATGAATATTACAAGTGCAGAAGTATTAAGTAATGCTGGCGATATTCGCAGATCTTTACGTTGGGTAGGTATGATCACTGATAAAATCAGAGGCCTGGATGTTTCTGCATCGACAGGTATTCATAGTGGCGAAGCGGCTATCAAGCAATTATTGGCAGGAGCTAAAACTGTTCAAATTTGTTCTACAGTTTACGAACATGGTTTCGATCAGGTAACAAAAATTCTGGAAGAAATTTCGGAGTGGATGAGTAGAAAAGAATTCAAATCGGTTGATGAGTTCAGAGGAAAACTGAATTATGGTAACATTCCTGATTCGGCAATGTACGAAAGAGCTCAGTTCATGAAGTACTTTTCGAATAATGAAAAAGATGTAATGATCTAAAAATAAAAAAGGCTGAATCAATTGATTCAGCCTTTCTTTTTAAAATTGATCCAGAATGTGAATGCATTCATGAATCATTCCTTTCACTTCTTCAGCTGCATTTGGTATTGCATCTTTCAGTTTATCTTGTTCTTCAATCTTTTTATTTTCTTCCAATTTTCCCGTAAAATTCTCAATTACGGTAAAGGCTTCAAAGGCAGTTTCAAAATCAGATTCCACCAATAAATCGGTAAATACACTTACGTGATTTGTAAAATCGATGCTCGATTGCCAGCAAATACCTGTTAAATCCTTTCTGATACTTTTGTATTTCTCATTCAAAATGGCATCAATAAAAATAGCATCTGCTTTTTTATCCTTAATGTCTGCCAGGAATTTAAGAATGGTATCTTTTAGTGAATCATCATCGCTTTTTACAAGCAAGTCAAAGAGAATAACAATGTCGTCTAACTGCCCTTCTTCTCTCAACTGGTTAATTGAGTCGGTAACAGTTTTAGGATCCGAAGATTGTAAACCTGATACCAGCTTATCGTGTAATGCTTTTTTTGCTTTATCGGTCATTTTAATTCCTTTTGTTCATCGCAAAATTAAAAAAAACTACGCTTATACTTAGGCTAAGTTCGATCTTATTTAGTCTTTGATGAAAAATACTTTTTTAATAATAATTAAACTTATTTCTTGTATGAACAGGGAGTTTGGAGCCAATTAATGTCCTAAATCGCCTAACGGAATAGATAAAAAATTGTATTTTCAATACGACTATAAATATTAACTCGTTATTGTTATTTATGAGAAAGCACTTCATTTGCATCCTACTTGTTGCTCTTTTTGCTTCTTGCAGTTGGAATACCTCCAATAAGAAAAAAAAAGAGGTAAGATCTAATCATCTTGAATATCAGCTTATGGCTGAAAATACCAATAAGATGAAGAGAATCTTTTTTGTTTTACCGAGTCCAATCGAAACTTCATTGTTGATAAAAAAAACAGGGGTTGTATTTCGTGAAGATCTTTTAAACTCTACCGAAAACCTGGCAGGTTATTCCACAAGCACTTCAAGAGCCATTGCATTGGGTGTATATTGTGCCGATTTAAGTTATTCAGGCTTAAATGAACAATATCAAACCTCGATTGAATATTTAAACGTTGCTCGAAACCTGGCGGAATCTTTAGGGATTTTAAAGGCTGTAGATCCTGAAAAGATCAAATTATTAGAAGAAAACCTGACCAATAAAGAGTTAATCGTAGATGTTATTTCCGAAATTTATATGGAATCGCACGAACAGTTAAGGGAGCAGGATAGATACATGCTTGCTTCCTTAATGATGATTGGAGGATGGGTAGAAAGTTTGTATTTGGCCACTCAAAGTGTACAGGTTAACGATGTAAGGCACCAGATTTTAATCGAACGAATATTAGATCAACAATTGTCACTCGAAAGTGTTAAAGCTGTACTTAGCGAGAATCAATCTCACCCAGTGATACAACCTATTTACAAAGATTTATTACATTTAGAGCGATTATTTGAAAAATCGCTTGTATCAGAAAATAAAGATCTCGATTTCTACGATAAAATAAATTTAGTGGGTTTTGAGCAACTTATTTTGAAAGTAAACGATATAAGAGATTACTTAGTCGATTAACAACTAAAATCTATACATGAGAATCTTATTATTTATTACTGTTCTATTCTTTTTTTCCAGCTCGAATACTGTTTTTTCGCAATGCAAGGAATTTGCCAAGAATGAATGTAAACCTATGCTCGAAGGTTATATGCATGATGGGAATTACAACGGAGTTGTTTTAAACATCGATGAGGATGTGGAACTACACAAGGCCTTTTTCGGTGGGCAAAAATATAGAATGGTAGTATGCCGGGAAGATTATCTTCCTCCCATTCATTTTAAGCTTCTTAACTCGGATTTTGAAGTGCTCTACGATAATCAGGAGGCTGGATTTGCCAATACTTATGATTTTGAGTTGGAAAAATCGGAAACACTAATTATATCTATGAAATTTGTTAACGACGGTGAAGATTACGACAAAAGTATGAATGGCTGTGTTGTGATATTATTTGGATTAAAAATGTAAATGCCACGATATAAAAAAGGCTCCTTTTAAGGAGCCTTTTTTTGATTATAACTTTTCTTTCAGGTATTTTCCTGTGTATGATTGTTTGCATTTAGCAGCACCCTCTGGTGTACCTTCAAAAACAATTTCACCTCCTTTATTACCTCCTTCAGGACCAAGATCGATTAACCAGTCGGCACTCTTAATAATTTCCATATTGTGCTCAATAATAATTAAAGTGTGACCTCTTGATATTAAGGCATTGAAAGCATCCATTAATTTATGGATATCATGAAAATGAAGACCCGTTGTTGGTTCATCGAAAATAAACAAACAAGGTTCAGCCTTTTCCTTAGCAAGGAAAGAAGCCAATTTTACCCTTTGACTTTCGCCACCACTTAATGTACTCGACGATTGTCCCAGCTTGACATATCCCAAACCAACATCAACCAATGGTTTTAAACGTTGGGCAATTTTCTTTTCGATATTGCCTTTCGATTCACTAAAAAACTCGGTGGCTTCATTTACCGTCATTTCCAGTACATCATGAATGTTTTTATTCTTATAACGTATGTCTAAAATATCGTCTTTAAACCTTCTGCCTTTACAGCTTTCGCATTGCAGGTAAATATCAGCCATAAACTGCATTTCAACCTTAATGATCCCTTCTCCCTGGCATTCATCACATCTTCCGCCATCGATATTAAATGAAAAATGCGATGCCTTAAAACCTGCATATTGCGATGCTTTCTGATCGGCATAAAGTTTCCTGATTTCATCATAAGCCTTAAGATAGGTAACCGGGTTCGAACGGGACGATTTACCAATCGGATTCTGATCGACAAACTCGATATTTTTTACCAATTGCAAATCCCCTTTCAGAAGGTCGAAATGACCACTTTTATCGGAATATCCACCATAGTGTTTCTTTAAGGCTGGATATAGTATGGTTTTTACCAGTGATGATTTTCCTGAACCACTCACACCTGTAATTACCGACATCACGTTAAGTGGAAACTTGATATTTAAACCCTTTAGGTTATTTTCTCTGGCACCAACAATTTCGATAAAATTGTTCCATTTTTTCCTTTTATCAGGAACAGGAATATTTCTCTCTTGCGAGATGTATTGGGAAGTTAAACTTTCGTTTGATTTTTTCAATTCAAGCAGATCTCCTTGAAATACTACCTCACCACCAAGTCTTCCCGCATGTGGACCAATATCGATCACATGATCGGCAGCAAGAATTATATCTTCATCATGTTCAACCACGATTACCGTGTTGCCAAGATCTCGAAGTTGTTTCAATACTTTAATTAGTAAATCGGTATCGCGCGAGTGAAGGCCAATACTTGGTTCATCGAGAATATACAATGACCCTACAAGGCTACTTCCCAATGAGGTTGCCAGGTTAATTCGTTGCGATTCACCACCAGATAAACTACTCGATAATCGGTTTAAGGTAAGATATCCCAAGCCAACATCAGAAAGAAATTGTAGTCTGTTTCGAATATCAACTAAGAGTCTTTTTGCAATTTGCTCTTCGGTTTTGCTAAGCTCCAGGTCCTGGAAGAAATTGTTGAGTTCCACAATTGGCATTAATACCAAATCCTGAATGTTTTTGCCTGCAATTTTAATGTAACCAGCTTCCTTCTTTAATCGGGTTCCGCGACAATCGGGACAGGTAGTTTTACCACGGTATCTCGATAGCATTACGCGATATTGGATTTTGTATTGTTTTGATTCCAGGTATTTAAAGAATGCATTTAAGCCTTTAAAATGACGATTTCCGGTCCACAACAGTAGTTTTTGCTCATCGCTTAGTTCAAAATAAGGTCGATGAATCGGAAAATCGAACTGATCGGCTGCATAAATCAATTGGTTTTTCCACTCCTGCATTTTTTCACCCTTCCAACAAACCACTGCGTCATCGTAAATACTCATGGTTTTGTTAGGAATTACAAGATCTTCATCAATTCCAATCACTTTTCCGAAACCTTCACATTTAGGACAAGCTCCTACCGGATTGTTAAAACTGAAAGTATGGACATTCGGGTCTTCGAACTCTATTCCGTCGGCTTCGAAGCGATTTGAGAAACGATGTGTTTTACCATCAAACATGACCAAACATTCACCTTTTCCTTCGTAAAATGCAGTTTGTAAGGAGTCGGCCATCCTGTTCTGAGTATCTTCATCCGAAGAAACACGAATTCGGTCGATTACGATATGAATGGCTTTATCGGCAGGAATAATTTCGGGAGCTTCGAGGGCATCGAAAATTTTATGAATTTTCCCATCAATTTCTATTCTGGAAAAACCTTGCTTCGATAATACCTCCAATTGCTCTTTTTTGCTTCTTTCGCCATTTAGCATTTCTGCCAAAATCATTACTGGCAGATCTTCCTTTTGCTGTAAAATAAAATTAACAACATCGGTAATGCTATGACGCTTTACCATTGTATTGGAAACAGGCGAATAAGTTTTCCCAATTCTTGCAAATAAAAGCTTTAGGTAGTCGTAAATCTCGGTAGATGTTCCTACAGTAGATCTTGGGTTTCGGGTGTTTACCTTTTGTTCAATGGCAATTGCCGGAGGTATTCCTTTGATGAAATCAACCTCAGGTTTATCTATCCTGCCCAAAAACTGGCGTGCATAGGCCGATAAACTTTCCACGTATCTTCTTTGTCCCTCGGCATATAAAGTATCAAATGCAAGCGAAGATTTCCCCGATCCTGAAAGTCCCGTAATTACAATAAACTGATTACGAGGAATCTTTAAATCGATGTTCTTTAAATTGTGAACTCTTGCACCTTTTATATGAATAAAATCTTCTGAAAATTTCTCTGCCATTTGTATTATATCTGCTCCAAATTGGAGTTGAATTTATATCTTGAAAATGAATTTCCAAAGTTATTTAACTTCTAAAGATTTTCAAATCTCAGGAAAAATTAGTTTATTGCATACAGTTACCATTAATAAACCCAAACAAAAGGAGATACTGCTTATAGAAAAAATTTACGCTGTTTAAAAAATAAATAGTTGTGAAGTTGAGACAAAATCCTACCGATTATGATCTCGTGAAGCAGTATATTGATGGTAATCATGATAGTATTGATATTTTAATCAATCGTCATAAGGATAGAATTTATACCTACATCTATCTTATCGTAAAAAATCATCAGCTTAGCGAGGACATCTTTCAGGACACTTTTATTAAAGTGATCCGATCTTTGCGTTTAGGCAAATATCAAGACAATGGCAAATTTTTAGCCTGGGTGTTACGAATTGCACACAATCTGATCATTGATCATTTCAGGAGAGAAAAGCAAAATAATACTTTCTCGAAAGATGATTATGAATTGGACATCTTCAATTCCAATAAATTTTGTGAAGGGAATTGTGAAGATGATCTGATTCGGGATCAAATTCATGATGATATCAGGGAATTGGTGGAGGAATTGCCTCCAGACCAGCGGGAAGTGGTGATATTAAGACACTATAAAGGTTTAAGTTTTAAAGATATCGCTGACCAGACTGATGTTAGTATTAACACAGCTTTGGGCAGGATGCGATATGCTTTAATTAACATGAGAAAGATTATCGAAGAGCGAAATATGAGTTTAACTTTTCAGTAGTTTTTTATTTGATTTTAGTAGGCCGGAATTATTTTCCGGCTTTTTTTGTTTTTGAGATACTAAAACAAATTCAGCGGCGTTTTAGAGTAAAATAAATCAGCAAAAAATGCCTATGAATGAAATTTACTCTTTATTACAACATGATGTTTTATTTTCACCTGACGAGATGCTTAGCTTGCTTGATACAATTTCGGATCTAAACCTATTTGAATCATCGGATTTATACCAATTATTAGATGAATTCAAAATTAAAGCATCAGGTGAATTGGTAGAGCGCATACAAACTTTTAATCGATCAACCCTTAATGTTGATCTTAGAATCCCGGATATACGGGAGTTGATGTTGAATTAATTCCAATCGGAGCGATAATCGTTCCGATTTTTTTTTGCCTGTGTTAAAATTTAATTGTAAATTGATATCAAAATAATATCAAAATAATTATAGTATGAAACAGGAAAAAAGTTTTTCGGCAATCTCGGGTTTTGCAATGGTATTTGTATGTTTTCTGCTTTTATCGGCAGGAGTACTTGGTATCATTTTTCTAAGAAACCCAATTTTTGTGCTCCTCATTTTTACATTTGTGATTTGTCTGCCGGGTTTTACGGTGGTAAATCCAAATCAATCGATGGTATTAATTCTTTTTGGGGCTTACAAGGGAACCATTTTAAGCAACGGTTTTTTCTGGGTAAATCCGTTATTTGTAAAAAAGAAGATATCTTTGCGTGCAAGAAACCTGGACAGCGACCCACTTAAGGTGAACGATAAAATTGGTAACCCGATCATGATTGGTGTTGTTTTGGTTTGGAGAGTGAAGGATACCTATAAAGCAGCATTTGATGTGAACGACTATGAGAACTTTGTTTCCATACAATCGGAGGCGGCAATTCGTCACATGGCTGGCGCATATCCTTACGATAATTTCGAAGATGAAAAGGCCGAAATTACTTTAAGATCTGGTGGAAACGAAGTTTGCGAATTGTTGGAGCAGGAACTAACCGACCGATTGGCAATTGCTGGAATTGAAGTGATGGAAGCAAGAATTAATTACCTTGCATATGCTTCTGAAATTGCTGGAGCCATGCTACGTCGTCAACAAGCTACTGCAGTAGTTGCGGCACGTTACAAAATTGTAGAGGGTGCGGTAAGCATGGTTGAAATGGCTTTGGAAGAACTTGCCGATAAAGATATTGTAGATTTGGATGAAGATAAAAAAGCGACCATGGTAAGCAATTTAATGGTAGTACTTTGTTCAGATAAGGATGCAACACCAGTATTAAATACCGGAAGTTTGTATCAATAATAGATTGAATATGACAAAAAAGAAATCATTTGTTCTGCGTTTAAGTCCCGAGATGTTTAAGAAGCTCGAAAAATGGGCTGTTGATGAATTTCGAAGTACAAACGGTCAAATCGAATGGATTCTGAATAAAGCACTTAAGGACGCTGGAAGATTAAAAGAAGAAAAGGAGAGTGATGATGATCTCTCCAAGTGAATACATACATTGTTTATGCTGAGGCCACTCATTATGGGTGGCCTTTTTATTTGTATCATTTTAATAATATTATTTTAAATTAAACAAAAAGTCTTTTCTTAAATTACATTTTACTAATAATTTGATTTTGTGTATCTTGTATATGATTGTTAGGGGATTTATAGTAGTGATATGAATAAATTAAGCGCATTTTACAAGAAAAGGTTTGATGGATTTTTAACGCACTTAACAGAGGCCAAAAATCTGGATGAAGAGAATGTTCACAAATTACGTGTTGATATTAAAAATATGCGTAGTCTGCTTTTGTTGGTAGACGCATTAAATTTGGGGGCCAATATCGTAGGTAAATTATTAAAACAACTTCGACCCATTTTTAAATATTCTGGTCGTTTAAGAACGATACAGGTGTGTAAAAAACTGGTGGAACAACACGATATTAAAAATCAAGAGAAGGTTGTTAAGATTCTTGAAGAAACCAAAGATCAGGTTTCCCAGGAATTTGTTTTGGCCATGGAGAAATTCAAACCTGAAAAATTTCAAAAAAGAATTGCTAAACTGTACCAGGTTTTAGATGAAATTACACCGCCTGACTTAAGGGATAAAGCAGATAAAATTATCCATGATGAGCTTGATTTGATTTACAAATTGTGGGCCTCATCGCGAGGAGAGGAACACTACCATGATATCCGCAAGTTTTTTAAAATTATTAAATCATTGCTTCAATTGTTAATTGCTGTTGAAACCTCTCCTGATTTGGAAAGAGAATACAAAATTGTAAACGACACCGAAACCATTTTGGGCGATTGGCACGATAGGGATGTTCTGGATAAGAAGCTAGCCAAAATTCAAAAGTTTGCTCCAAATCCAGAATTTAAATCATTGGTTCGTGAAATCAAAAATAAAAACAGAAGCGAAAAGAATGCTTTCGTTAAGAGTTTTAAACAACAAATGCTAACCAACTTCTTAAAGAGTTAATTCTTGTCTTTCTTCTTTCTAAAAATGTTTTTAATTCGCTGATAAATCGATTTTCTCTCAGATTTTCTTTTTTCACGTCTTAGTTTACGTTCCATAAGTTTATCTCGATCTCTGGCCTGAACACCAAACATTTTTTGTAAGAAGCCCGAATCTTTGGGTACATAATGAGGAATATTCAACTGTGCAAGAATCTCACGATCGGGTTTGGTAATGCTGGCATAGCTGTAATTTGTATATTTTCGATTTCTGCTGATTTTCTTCATAAATTTACCGTAAATCGGCAAAGCCATGCTCGCGCCTTGACCTAATGTGAGCGAACGGAAATGAACCCGCATATCGTCTGCACCAACCCAGGCACCGGCAACCAATTGAGAATTGTAGCCAATATACCAGCCATCGGCATGAGAATTGGTTGTTCCTGTTTTGCCAGCTAAATCACCTTCCAGTCCATAAATATTTCTTAAGGTTTTTCCTGTTCCCTGGTTCACCACCGACTGTAACATGTGATTGATGATATCCGCATTTTGAGGCGACATCACAAACCTGTTTTCCTCTCTTTCTTTCGATAAATCCGCAATAAGATTACCACGCTTATCTTCAATTTTTACCAGGTAATAAGGATCAACATGAACTCCGCGGTTGGCAAGAGTGGCATATACTTGCATCATTTCAAGCAATGAAATGTTAGCCGTTCCCAGTGCCAAAGATGGAACCTTAGGCAAATTACTTTCAACGCCCATTTCTTCTGCCAGAACAATGGCATCTCTAATTCCGGTTTGCAACAATACATCCACCGCAATGGTATTCACCGATTCGGCCAGGGCACCTTCCATGCTATAGCTTCCTTCGTACATATTGTCGGCATTACGAGGCGACCAATTGTCGTATTCTTCGTAAATTTTCCTCTCATTGGGGAAGAACTCAAAAGGCGATAAACCCTCTTCTAAAGCTGCCGAAAATACCACAGGTTTAAACACAGAACCAACTTGTCTTTTAGCAGTTACATGATCGTATTTGAAATGATTAAAATCGATTCCTCCGACCCAGGCTTTTATTTTTCCTGATTTTGGCTCCATAGCTAAAAAGCCAGTGTTCAATAACTGAACGTAGTGTTTGATCGAATCGTTGGGCGACATGTTTACATTTTTCTCACCTGCCCAGGTGAAAATTTTCATGTCTACCTTTTTATTGAAAATTTTGTTGATATCCTGTTCCGATTTGCCTGCCTTTTTCAACTTTTTATATCGTTCCGACCTGCGTTTGGCATCACTTAAGATCTCCTTTTTATTGTCCCAGGGTTTGGAATTTCCCCAGTGCTTGTAAAATAAATTTTGCAATTGTTTCAGATGTTCGCCAACCGATTGTTCTGCATAAGCCTGCAACTTGGAGTCAAGTGTTGTAGTAATTTTTAAACCATCTTTATAAATGTCGTAATAGCTTCCATCTTCCTTTGGATAATCTTTTAGAATACGATTGGCTTCGATCCTGATTTTTTCTCTAAGGTAAGGCGCCAGGCCAACTCTTGAAGCCTGGTTATTGTATTGCAATCCTAAAGGTAATTTTTTTAACTGCTTGGCTTTGTTGTCCGAAATGTATTCATATTTGGCCATTTGGTTCAAGACCACATTTCGCCTCTGCTTTGATCTTTCTGGATGTAAACGCGGGTTATAGTAGGTTGGAGCTTTCAGCATTCCTATTAAAACGGCACATTCATGAGTTTTTAATGCCGATGCCGGTTTACTGAAAAATTGTCGCGAGGCACTTTCAATTCCAAACACATTTTCCCCAAAAGATACCGTATTTAAATACAATTGAAGAATCTCTTTTTTAGAGTAGATTTTTTCCAGTCTTGAGGCTGTAATGGCTTCGCGAATTTTATTAATCGGCATTGTTAATGCACCATAACGCTTACGCGGATATAAGTTTTTAGCCAATTGCTGACTTAATGTGCTTCCACCACCAGAACTTCTGTCGCCCATAATCAACGATTTTACGAGAACTCGTAACATGCTTCTCTGATCAACACCCTGGTGTTCGTAAAACCTGGCATCTTCGGTTGCAATTAGCGAGTTGATTACATTGGGCGAAATATCTTTAAAGTTAACATTGGTTCTGTTCTCGGAATAAACCCGACCCAATATGGCACCATCCTCTGAATAAATTTCTGAAGCATCGGCATTTTTAATATTTCTGAGTGTATAATAATCGGGCAATTTGCCCCAGAAACCTAAATAAACGCTAGAGAATAATAATCCAAGCGCAACAACAAGAAGTGCTATCGACAGCAAACCAAAGCGAATGATATAAGATTTGAAGCTTCTTTTTTTTGATTTCCGTTTTTTCGCTACTTTTTTCTTTGATGTTGTCTTTTTGTTACTTGTTTTTCTTGACTTTACCATACTGTATATAAAAGGTGGTATTCTATTATCAACGAATAATTACTTCAAAGATTATATGAAACTCGTCGAATTTATATTTATAGTATTCAAAAATAGGCATAAATTCTAAAAAACTCGTCGAATTATGTAACAGTATATGTTATGAATCGTATTAAACTGTTGACGAATAGCTGATAAAATTCTATCAGTAAATAAAAAATTGATTTAAACGACTACTACTTATATACTGACATATGAAAATTGACAAACTGTTATTACAATCGAAAGAGGAATTTGATCGCATAAAAAATATCCGGATAAAACCGAATTTAATTTTTCTCTTTGGGTCGAGAAACATGTTGGTAGAGAATAGCCTATCAGAAATGCTAATTGATACTTTTCCGGGTGCAATCTTATTTGGCTGCTCATCGTCAGGAGAAATTTCGGATGTCGAAGTGGTAGACGACAGTATTGTTTTAACCGCGGTTGAATTGGAGTGTTCCGAAGTAAAAATGGAATCCATTTCAATCGATAATCAAATTGATGATCATCAGTTGGGATCAAGTTTATTGGAACAATTCGATAAAGAGCAACTAAAACATGTTATGATTTTATCGGATGGTTTAAATATTAACGGTGCTGAATTGGTACAAGGTTTAGATGATGAGTTACCAGAAGGAGTAACCATTACAGGTGGTTTGGCAGGAGATGGAACCGATTTTAACGAAACAGTTGTGTTCGATCGACATGGTAAAGCCATAAAGAATTGTATTGCTGCTTTGGGATTTTATGGTGACAGGATCTCTGTTGGTTACGGATCAAACGGAGGTTGGGATAGCTTCGGACTGGAAAGATTGGTGACAAAATCGAAAGCCAATATTTTATACGAGTTAGATGGAAAACCAGCATTGCAATTGTACAAACAATTTTTAGGAGAAAGGGCGGAAGGATTACCGGCGGCAGGCTTGTTATTTCCTTTAAGCCTTAGAGAAAATGGAGTACAGGAACCAGTTGTGCGTACCATTTTAGGAGTGAATGAAGAAGATCAGTCTATGACTTTTGCAGGAAATATCCCGGAAGGTTCCTATGTGAAGTTAATGAAAGCTAATGTTGACCGATTGATTAACGGAGCCGAAAATTCGGCCATAACCACTACGGAATTACTGCCTAAAGGCAAGGCTGAGTTGGCCATATTAATTAGCTGCGTTGGACGTAAACTTGTACTAAAACAACTGATAGAAGAAGAAGTAGAGGCTGTTTCTGATGTGATAGGTAATGATGTATGTATTACCGGATTTTACTCTTATGGAGAAATTTCTCCATTCCGCAAAAATACGCCATGTATGTTGCATAATCAGACCATGACAATCACAACAATTTCTGAAAAGTAAGTGTATGCATCGATTATTAAAAAGGCAAATACGTAAGTTTTTATCAGAAGATGATCAGGAAAAAATGAAAGGTTTTCTTGAGGTGATCAATGATGCATATGTTGATTTTGATTCTGATATCAAGCAAATTGAAAATATTCTGGAAGAGAGCTCACAGGAATTGTTTAATGCAAATCGGGAGCTCGAACGTAGAATCGAATCTAAAAGTCGTGAAATAGAATCTACCAGTTCCAGATTGGAATCAATAGTAGATAATATTAATGAAATTATATTTCAGGCAAATATCGAAGGCGAATGGATGTATCTGAATCCGGCATGGACAAAGATTACCGGCTTTGATTTGTGGTCGAGTATTGGTACCAATGTTTTTGAATTTGTGCACCCCGACGATATTGAATTGTGCAAATTAAAATTAAGGTATTTGCTTGAGCACAAGGAAAAAACCAATCATTTCGAAGTGCGTTTTGTAACCAAATCGGGAAGCTACAAGTGGTGCGAGATTGAAGAACGATTAATAATTGGTGAAGACGGTAAAGCCACGGGATTATCAGGATTTATAAAAGACATTTCGGAACGCAAAAGCCTTGAAGAGGAAAAGAATTTAACGGCCGAAAAATTTAGATTGATATTTGAGAAATCATCGGTGGCTTATTTAATTATCAAAGAATCAAGATTCCTGGATTGTAACCAGGCTTGTCTGGATTTGTATGGCGTAGAAAAACGTGAAAATTTTATCGGAAAGTTTGTACGTGATTTTTCACCGGAATTTCAGCCCGATGGAATGAAATCATCGGACAAAGCAATGGAAGTGATTCGTGAAGCTCGCGATAAGGGTTTCAATAAATTCGACTGGATGCATATTAAGGAAGATGGAAGCGAATTCCCTGTAGAGGTGAGTTTGAATCCAGTTCAGTTGGCCGAAGGGAATATCCTTTTTGTTGCTCTAAACGACTTGTCGGAACGAAAGAGGGTAGAATCGGAGTTAATTATGGCCAAGGAAAAAGCCGAAGAAGCTACCAAAGCCAAAGCCCAGTTTCTTTCTACCATGTCGCATGAAATTCGTACTCCAATGAATGCTGTAATTGGGGTAACTCACTTGTTGTCAGAAAATAATCCAAGGGAAGACCAGTTGAGCAATTTAAATATTTTAAAGCTTTCGGCTGATAACTTGCTTACTTTGATAAATGATATTTTAGACTTTAGTAAGATTGAGGCCGGTAAAATTGAGTTAGAGAATATCGATTTTAACTTTAGAAACTTCATCAACAATATAACTGCGGGATTCTACATGAAAGCAAAAGAGAAGAATCTGGATTTTATTGTTGAGGTTGATCCAAAAATTCCGGCTCACCTCACAGGTGATCCTACCAGGCTATCACAAGTTATCACCAACCTTTGTTGCAATGCTATCAAATTTACCGATCAGGGAAGAGTCACATTGAAAGCTGATTTTAAAGGAAATTCAGATGACAGAGTGAAACTTCAGTTTGAAATTAGCGATACCGGAATTGGTATACCATTGGATAAAAAAGATCAGATTTTTGAATCATTTTCACAGGCAGATTCCAATACCACACGTTTGTATGGTGGAACAGGTTTAGGACTTGCCATTACAGGAAAACTGGTGGAGCTGATGAATGGTAATATTAATGTGGAAAGCGAAGCGGGTAAAGGAACTTCTTTCTTTGTAAATGTTGACCTAAAAATCAGTATCCAATCAAAACCAAAAGTGACCTTTACCGATGAACACTTTACTGATTGTGAAAGAATTAAAGGCATGCATGTATTGGTTGCCGAAGACAATCCTATGAATGTACTGATCATCAAGCAATTTTTGAAAAAATGGGATGTAACTTATGAAATTGCAAAAAATGGGAAAATTGCATTAGAGAAAGTGCAAGAAGAAGATTACAATATGGTTCTAATGGATTTGCAAATGCCTGTAATGGATGGTTACGATGCTGCTCAGAATATTCGAAAACTTAAAGATGAGAAGTACAAAAGAATACCTATTATTGCTGTTACAGCCTCGGCATTTAACGAAATTCGAGCTAAGGTAATTGGTTCAGGCATGACTGATTTTGTGACTAAGCCAATTAACCCGGAAGAGTTGTATCTGAAGTTGGAGAAATATGCGAACTAGTTGATACAGCAATCCACTCTTTTAAATCGAGCAGTAAGCACTGGTTGCTTACACATTCATTCGAAATAAATGGATATTTAATTTCTGAAAGATACAAGCCTTGTGGGTAAGCAAAAACCAATGGCTTGGGTGTGATCATACGATTGAGCTGATTTTTAAACTCTTCTACACTCAATTTACCTTGTCCTACTTCCAATAATTGATGGACAATAATTCGAATCATTCCTTTTAAGAAACGATTGGCTTTGAATTCGATGCGAAAAAACTGACGATCGATGGTTTGATAAAGCTGAACTTTCTCCATCTTACAGATAGTATGATTGTGGCGGTCGGGCGTTTTACAGAATGCTCGAAAATCTTGCTCGCCTACCAGTAGATTTGCTGCATCTTGCATTTTTTCGCAATTCAGATCGAGCGAATAAAGGGAGCTGATATCACCTAAATAAGGATTTTTACTGATGTGAATAAAGTAATTGTAGGTTCTTAAATTTGCACTGTGTTGGGCATGATTCTTTGCCTCTACCTTTCTGAAGTCGAAAATAGAAATATCTGGTGGCAACATTCGATTGAAGGCAAAAAGTAGATTTTGAGAAATTTCCCTGCTCACATCAATGTGAAAATAGTATTGCGAGGCATGAACACCAGCATCGGTTCTCCCACAGCCAATACAATGAACCTTCTCTTTCAGGAATTTACTAAGGACCTCCTCAATGGTTTCCTGTACACTTTTGGCATTAACTTGCTTTTGCCAACCTCTGTATTCGCTGCCTTTATAGGCGATATGGAAAAAATACCTGTGTTTCGACATCAATTTTGAATTTGTGTTCAAAGGTACAAACTGATTTTTACATGGATGAAAGAGCGATTGCTTTCTTTACTGTTTTTAAATAGTTCACATTTTCTATATAATATCGCAGAATAAATTAATTTTAGGACTCAATTTTAAATCTGATATCGATGGCTTGCCAAATGAATCATTCGAAGCTTTTCTTTTGATTGAGTGTAAGCAAACTATCGAGATTATACGAAGATGTATAATAGGGTATAAAGTCGTATAAGAACACATTAAAACAACAAACCAATGAAGAAGTTATTATTAGCAGTATTTGCCTTGCTAACAATGTACCCGGCAAGTATTGTTGCGCAAGGAGTATTAGATCAGGTAAACGATCCATTTTTTGGAGAAAGTTGTACCAGTATTTTGGTAGGTAAGAAAGCCTCAACCGACGGTTCTGTCATTACAAGTCATACCTGCGACGGAAGATACAGAACATGGTTGGAAGTAGAGAAAGGGCAAAAGTTTGAGAACGATACTACCATGGATGTTTACAAAGGAAGTTTGAAAACAGAAACCGCCTGGGACAGACGAAAAATGAACGTAGTCGGAAGCATTCCACAAGCAAAAGAGACCTTTGCTTATTTAAATACGGCTTACCCATGTTTAAATGAAAAACAGCTGGCAATTGGCGAAACTACTATTGTTGGTCCAAAAGAACTTGTAAACGAAAAAGGAATGTTCCTGATTGAAGAGTTGGAAAGAATTGCTTTACAGCGTTGTTCAACTGCTCGCGATGCCATCAAACTAATTGGTGAACTGATTAAGGAATATGGATATGGCGATTGGGGTGAGTGTATCACCATAGCCGACAAAAATGAAGTATGGCAGTTGGAGATTTTCGGTGAAGGTCCTGATAATATCGGGGGTGTTTGGGCTGCTCAGCGTATTCCGGATGATCATGTTGGGGTATCGGCAAATATTGCAAGAATTGGAAAAATCGATAAGAAGAACAAGGATTATTTCATGTATTCCGATAATGTTTTTTCTGTAGCTAAAGAGCTTGGAAGATGGGATGGAAAAGAAGAATTTAAATTCTGGAAAGCATATGGTAAGGTTGAAAAACCATTCAAGATTCGTGAATTTTTCATTCTAAATGCTTTGGCACCATCATTAAATTTAGATTTTGAGGCAGACGAACTTCCTTTCTCGGTTAAACCGGATAAAAAAGTTTCTGTACGTGACGTAATTGCGCTGTATCGTGAAACATATGAAGGAACTGAGTATGATATGACTCAAAACTTAAAGGTTATTAAGAAAAAATACAACGATAAGAAAGAAGAGATTGGTGCCGATACAGTAATTGCTCCTAATGCTCACCCTTGGCCAACCAGAGATTCCAGAAACTTGAACAATTACCTGAAAGAGGGTAGTGTTGAGTATCAGAGAACGGTTGCTGTTGCATGGTGTTCTTATTCACACATTATTCAGTTAAGAGGTTGGTTGCCTGATGAAATTGGTGGTAGAGCTTGGTTCTCATTCGATAACCCGGGCCAAAGTCCACGTGTACCTATCTATTCTGGTACAACAGAATTACCTGAGAGCTTTAACTATTGTGGACAAAAACGTTATCGCGAAGATGCAGCCATCTGGCAATATCGTAAAGCCAATAAGTTGGCTACCTTGCAGTGGCAGAATACCAGAAAAGGCATGATGGAAGAAGTTGCTTACTTTGAAGACAAAGGTTTTGATGATGCTGAGTATTTCGAGGCGAAAATCGAAAAACTTCTGAAAGAAGGAAAGAAAGAAGAAGCAACAGAGCTTTTGAATAAGTTTACAAAAGATTTTACCGGTGCAACAATGTTACGTTGGAAAGAGCTTGAAAATGAATATTGGGGAAAATTCGGATTGGGATTCTAAGCCATTAAAAAGATAAAAGGAAGCCATTTACTTATCTGAAGTGAACCCCAAATATTGGACGGTTATAAAATAAGTTAATGATATTGAGTTCGGTATTTTACCGGACTCAATCCGTTTAAATGAGTCTTTATTCTAATATTATTGTAGTAATWTATATACTCCTCCAGTTCCTTTAGAAAGTGT
>NZ_RZNH01000116.1 GCF_013141825.1 Marinifilum caeruleilacunae | reverse complement strand
AGGCGGGTCTGTAGTAAGGAGAATGACATTATAAAGCTGGCACTTAGAATTCCACGGACTATAGACTATACTAGTATACTCCGTCTACTGTACGATACACTTCCGCTCAGGTCCTTGTCCTTTAACGAGGCCTTACCACTCTTTTGTTACTCTATTGATCCAGCTCAGCAAAGGCAGTGTGATCTAAGATTCTATCTTCGCGATGTAGTAAAACTAGCTAGACCGAGAAAGAGACTAGAAATGCAAAAGGCACTTCTACAATGGCTGCCATCATTATTATCCGATGTGACGCTGCAGCTTCTCAATGATATTCGAATACGCTTTGAGGAGATACAGCCTAATATCCGACAAACTGTTTTACAGATTTACGATCGTACTTGTTACCCATCATTGAATTTTGAACATCCGAACCTGGGAGTTTTCCCTGAAACAGATAGTATATTTGAACCTGTATAATAATATATAGTCTAGCGCTTTACGGAAGACAATGTATGTATTTCGGTTCCTGGAGAAACTATTGCATCTATTGCATAGGTAATCTTGCACGTCGCATCCCCGGTTCATTTTCTGCGTTTCCATCTTGCACTTCAATAGCATATCTTTGTTAACGAAGCATCTGTGCTTCATTTTGKAGAACAAAAATGCAACGCGAGAGCGCTAATTTTTCAAACAAAGAATCTGAGCTGCATTTTTACAGAACAGAAATGCAACGCGAA
>NZ_RZNH01000114.1 GCF_013141825.1 Marinifilum caeruleilacunae | reverse complement strand
CCCTTGAATTTTAATTTTTGTTGGCAACCGTTTTTACTCACTTGGATTAAATCCGTACATAAAATCATTCAGTTGACCGTCTGAACTTTCTAGTCCAACTATATCCATTAATTCTTCAAAATAGCAACAAATTCGTTCTCTATCTTCTGTGTCTAATTCTAGATAAATAGCAGAAAACCTTTTTAGTCCCATGCCAATTTTTTCCTGATATTCCTTGTCCGTTGGGTTGCTAGATAAGGATACTTCCTTAAAATCGTCAGCAGCTTTATTAATTTTCTTAGTCAGAATAGGAAGCATTTTAGCATCAGCAATTCCAGGATAGAACAGTTTTGCATCTTTGATGAATTTCTCTTTCTTCTTAAATTCTTCAATTTTGTCCATTATTTGAATTATTGCTTTAGGGTTATTGAATTTTCGTTCTATTTTTATAGTTTCTTGATGCTCTTYACTTTGGACTGTTTCAAAATATCTATCTTTCAACATGATTTTGTCAGGCCATCCCGTTGGTTTGCTATCATATTCAAGTGTTATAGTGTCATTCTGTATATGGTATTTTCCTTCGACTCCACCAACTCCCAATTCAAGATAAAATTTACCACTTTCATACAAAATAACTTGTTGAACACCTACAACCAAGTCATTTAGACCAGAATATCTAACTTTTTTATTCTCACATGAGATTAAAAAGATAATTGCTAATATGAAATAAACTATTCTCATTCTTCATCAAATGGTTGCCAACGTA
>NZ_RZNH01000113.1 GCF_013141825.1 Marinifilum caeruleilacunae | reverse complement strand
TTCTTCTATCGTTTTTTGAATTTGCTTTGATGAATAGACTTTAAACTCCTTAAGCAATTTACCAGGATTAGAATCTCCATCATTAAATATTAAATGCAAATGACTTGGCATGATACAATAAGCAAAAAGACACATTCCTTTATGCTTACAACAATATTCTAAGCTTTCTGTAATGACTGCAAAATATTGCTCACGAACAAATACATCTATCCAATATACCGTTGCAAAACTTACAAAGTACAAGCCTTCTTTATTGTAAAATTTATACTTTCTACTCAATCTATTCCTATTTTCAATTGCTCAATTAAGATAGAAATATTTAATTTAACTTAAAAGGAATTTTGTTTTCGTTTTATTTTTAAGTAAAAAAAAACTTACATTTTACTGCAAGTGGGTTGGTTTTTTCTTATTTACTGCAAGTGGCTTGGGCTTTTCTTATTTACTGCTACGCAGAGTCCGAGTTGCAAACTCGAACTAGCGGATAGTGCAAACTCGCGCCATCTGGGGGCTACTTTGTTAGTGTTTGCACAAGAAAGAAAAGTTAAAATTACAAGTATTAATCCTATTGATTTCATATTATTTAAGTCTTTGAATAACAACAACATTTCCCCCAGATAGTCCGAGTTTGCACCAACCGCTGGCGCGAGCGTCTCGCTCGTGTCCTGTGAATACAGGCAATTACAACAGTTCAATATCAAGCTGTCCTTTTTCACCAGCATAATTTTTAGCACTACTATATTTCCAGTGATGTGCCT
>NZ_RZNH01000112.1 GCF_013141825.1 Marinifilum caeruleilacunae | reverse complement strand
TGAACCGTGAAGTTCTGAGCAGTTTTGTCATCATTGTCGAATGTCAAATCTGCTGGATAGCCATCAGTAACTAACTCATACCCGTGTTTCTTATAATCCGCAATGCTGCCACTGGTACTATAACTGGATTTCGAGCCCGTTGTTCCTGAAATTGAATCCGTCTTTAAAGTTTTGCCGGTCGTATCATCAACGTAGCTGACACTACCTTTTTGCTGATCTGCGGTATAGGTGATCGTTGTATCTTTCGTCGGATCACTTGGCTGATAACGGCTACCGGGTGTCAAAACATGACCTTCTGGATCATGTGCTGTATAACCTGGTACCGTCGGTACACCGGCTGGTGTAACCTTCGTCGCATCACGTGGGTCATTTGGATAGACTACTCTTGGTACTCTAGGGAAGTTCCCATCACTTGAGCTTGGTACCAATGATCCGACTTTCGTGTATGTCACGGTCTCATTAACATCTGCTGAATCGGCATTCAGGTCAGTTACGACAGCTGTCTGCGCATTATCAGCTACAGATCCCGACACCACTGGACTAACAACGGCATCAAAGGTTGTATCACCATTTGTCGCTGTCCAGGCGGTTGTTCCAGCACCACTCGTAATCACTTCACCAGTAACGTTATCGACAACGACGGTTCGTGTGAAGTTGACAGAATCAGTGTGCGGCTTGGCCACTACGTGTCCAGTCTGATCAACATAACTGACGGTCTCATGGACCGTCTTATCATAGTTGGTGCGAGTTGGCCACTTTG
>NZ_RZNH01000111.1 GCF_013141825.1 Marinifilum caeruleilacunae | reverse complement strand
TGGTCAAATGGTGCAACGACTCAGACCATCACAGTATCAGCAAGTGGGAATTATTCTGTACTTATTACCAATTCAAATGGATGTTTTACCAGTGATGATATCAATATTACAGTTTATCCAAACCCAACGGTTGATTTAGGCGCAGATCGTGAAATTTGCACAGGCGGCACAATTACGCTTGATGCAGGCAATGCAGGAGCAACATACTTGTGGTCAAATGGCGCAACGACTCAAGCCATCACAGTTTCAACATCTGGCAACTACTCAGTTGTCGTAACTGATGCAAATGGTTGTTCTGCAAGTGATGATGTAAATGTAACGGTTCATCCAAATCCGGTTGTGAATCTTGGCGCAGACCAGGAAACATGTGCAGGAGGAACGATTAGTTTAGATGCAGGCAATTCAGGATCAACATATTTGTGGTCAAACGGTGCAACAACACAAACGATCACTGTTTCAACATCAGGCAACTACTCAGTTGTGGTAACTGATGCAAATGGTTGTTCTACAAGCGATGATGTGAACGTAACTGTTCATCCAAATCCGGTTGTGAATCTTGGTGCAGACCAGGAAACTTGTGCAGGCGGCAGCATTAGTTTAGATGCAGGCAATGCAGGAGCAACCTACTTGTGGTCAAACGGAGTAACAACTCAGACCATTACCGTGTTAACATCTGGTAACTACTCAGTGGTGGTAACTGATACAAATGGTTGTTCTGCTTCTGATGATGTAAATGTTACAGTTCTTCCGAATCCTGTTGTGAACCT
>NZ_RZNH01000110.1 GCF_013141825.1 Marinifilum caeruleilacunae | reverse complement strand
ATCAAAAACTGAGAGCAAAGGGAAATGGTTTGTGCAGATTTTTTCACCACTGATTTAAAGCTTGGGCATTCATAAAATACAAATCCTTCGGTACGCTGTACCTCTTTTCTCTACCTTTCATCTTGCTATAAATACTTTGGTGCTACGCAACTTAACTCTTTACTGGTAAAGCAGCAGAGCTGCGAAGTATTGATAGAAACATTGGCCAATCTTTTTAATTAGGTGCAGAGCACCGAAGTATAAAAGACCAAATTCTCTGCACTTTTAAGCTTCATTAACTTTTATTTAAAGCATTTAGCACATTTCTAACCTACATTTGTAATGTACAAAACAGAAAAAGTTTTTCATAGAATTAGATTTAGGTTAGTAAATAGTGGTTAGAAGAAAATCCCGGACTTATGAGTTCGGGATTTTTCTTTGTATATAATCAGATCTACAGCAAAGAGCAAATGGAAATAGTCTGCACGTTTTTTTGCCAATGATTTAAAGCTTGGGCATTCATAAAATACAAATCCTTCGGTACGCTGTACCTCTTTTCTATTCATTTAATCTTACTATAAATATCTTGGTGCTACGCACCTTAACTCTTTACTGGTAAAGCAGCAGAGCTGCGAAGTATTGATAGAAACATTGCCCGATCTTTTTAATTAGGTGCAGAGCACCGAAGTATAAAAGACTAAATTCTCTGCACTTTTAAGCTTCATTAACTTTTATTTAAAGCATTTAGCACATTTCTAACCTACATTTGTAATGTACAAAACAGAGAAGTTTTTTCATAGAATTAGATTTAGGTTAGTAAATAGTG
>NZ_RZNH01000019.1 GCF_013141825.1 Marinifilum caeruleilacunae | reverse complement strand
ATGGTATCTGCAGCAAAAAATAACTGCTTCTCACCAATTTGCAAGATCCAGTTTTCAAGAGAAATCGGGTAATCCATCGTATTATACAGCTCGATATATTCAAATTCTGGCAAGCCTTGAGATGGACTTTCATCGGCCATAATTTCGTTAATTACCACATCGAAAGGATGAATTTCATGATAGRTTAAATTGACAATGGTATCCAGTGCATTCTCACATTCATCAGTTACTCCATTAATCTTTAACTGAAATGGAACTCCATCTGGAAAACGATTTTCAAATTTTAGCTCGACAGTTTGAGAGGCTATCAATCTAATTTCTTCCAGAACATTATTTGCAATACTGTAATTATCGCTTGAGAGTAAGGATTCTTCGCTGATGATTTCGTTAAACTGCAAGGAGATTCTATTTTCTGATACCAGTTTGGACGAAACTAGCACAGGCGCTTGATCGTCTAAATTATCGGTCTTTATAGAATTAGCTGCGCCGGGAGTTCCACCMTTCTCATTTGCACTTGCCGACCAATTTCCRGCAGTACTGCAGGTATTCAAGGGATCTATACGTTCGAGGCTCCAACCTCCATTGCTTTTCTCCCCCGATTGATWCCAACTGTCTGAATAAGTAATTTCATCGATTATTCGCTCTTGWGCTGAAATCAATCGAACTGTATTACCGGYATTTGTTAATCCACYAAAGTTCGAAAGGCTCACTACTTTTCCATAGTTCGAAAATGCTTCCCTGCCAGCATGTGAGCAGAGAATCAAATAAGAATTTGCCTTGATGGTATCTGCAGCAAAAAATAACTGCTTCTCACCAATTTGCAAGATCCAGTTTTCAAGAGAAATCGGGTAATCCATCGTATTATACAGCTCGATATATTCAAATTCTGGCAAGCCTTGAGATGGACTTTCATCAGCCATAATTTCGTTAATTACCACATCGGTAGCTTCTGCTGGTGCTAAATATTCAAATGCAATTCGCTGCGAATCTAAACTTGCACCATCTGTATCTGCAATTTGAGTGCATTCAATTTGGTATGTTCCTGTTAACAAATCGGTATCCATTAGCAGCAAAATTTCATGTTCTTCCTTCGCAATTAATGGCTGAAATGTGTTTATTTCTGCTCCATCCCGATTCATGCGAAAATTTCTAGTCGTAAGGTTTTGATCAGCATCCAAACCTTCTGAAAAAGCAATTAGAATGGAATCCTGCCCCTGAATTCGATAGGATTTAATAAATGGAGCAGTGTTTACTGTTTGCACATCGAAATTATCAAACCATAACTCGCCGGCTCGCGATGCGGTTTCGAAGTGATATTCCAATCCACAGTACAGTAATTCCGAATTTCTCTTAATTTCTGAATAAAATTCGCCTGCAGGATACCATTCATCACTCTTTCCACAACGATTGTAAGCCAAGATCCATTTCCCATCTGGATGGTAATCTATTTGTATGGCTACTGATTCTGCTTCATTCCAATTTAAATTTGTTCGCACTAATTCATCGATCTGCTCTTCTTCGCTCCTCCACATACTTAAAAAATCTGATGAACCTTTTAAATTGACTCCAACGGAATATTTGATAGCAGACTGTTCAGGATTTTGATGATCCATACACAAATGAAAAACAAAATAGTTGGAGGAACTTGGGTCCCAATCTCCATTTCGAATAACAAAACTCCAGCGAGTGACACCATTTTCTGCCTTCCATCCTTCCAATTTTTTCGAAATGTTACTACTCCCAAGCTGATTGCTTAAATTGTGCTTTAAGGACTTCTCTCCACGAATTGGTCGATAGGTTGAAATTGCCCAGTCATCAGCCATTAGAAAGGCATCCAATCCTCCGGTTTCAAAATCCTGAGATTGCTTCAAGAGCTGTTTTCCCATAAGTATTTTTGCAGTATCCTTACCCAAATCTGAAGCAACATGCAACTTGAAAGATTCGCTTCCATTAAAATTGATGTTTTGCAGTTTAGCAGTACCTCTTTTCAATTCCAAAACATTTTCATGGATTAATTCCCCATTAGTTTCAATCGCCTCCAGGCTGAAATTACCTGAGTAATCTTTATCAACATTCTGATAGCGATCGCAGGCAATCAATCTTAGGCTAAATTCATCCGTAGATTCCTGAAAAGACAAAGGTGATGATACAATCTGTAGCCGATTAGCAGCAATATCCAGGTAGCATATCTCAGAAATAAGAGCCTCACTCAAATTTTTAACTAAGCCAGAACTATTTACACCAGTCTTCCAACCAGAATTATTTTGCGGCACATAGGCCTGAAAAACTTTGTTATCGGGTAGTGCCGATTCTTTAAAAAAGATGGCCAACTCGTAATCTTCACTGCTTCCGGAATCAATTTGTACAATTCCTTTACTGGAATTAAATCTGATAAAATCCGATTCTATATCGGAGCTTATGGCCATTACTTCTCCATTTCTTTTGAGAATCGCTCCGGCGATGTGTTTTTTCCAATCAAAAGAATTTTGAAGCTCCTTCTTATAAAAAATGGCAGTATTTATAAGGGTTGGAAGGGCATCAAAGCTGGCAGAATCGCTTATCGTAAATTGAAGTACACCAACTGCGGTTTCCGGACTCACTGCCAAAGAACTTAATTGATGGTTCGAGATGATTTCACCAGCACGCAGCGATGAATTCCGATCGAGACTTGAAATATTAGCTGACAGAATGCTTTCAAAGCCTTCTGCCTCGGCCTGTATGGTAAAATTTTCAGCCTTGTTGTAGATTAAATCGGTCCAAATCAGTTTTCCATTAAGATAAGATTTGCTTAAACCCGAAGCAGATAGGAGCTCTCCTGTTCCCGCTGCCAGTTTTATACTTAAGTTTTGCTCGGAATTTATAGCTTCATTACCCAATTCGTCCACGAGTTCCATTCCCAGGCTAAATTCCCCATTAGGTCTCACCCATTTGGGAACATCAACAAATTTCATTTTTACTGCTTCTACATGGCAAAGCAATTGCGGACCGGTTATCTTATTGGCAAACATTGCTTGTAAGCCACTCTCCTTTTCCTCCACTTCCCAATTGGCACTCGATTCCTCAATTTCCAATTGTATGATTTCTCCATCAACGCACTTGCCCTCACGAAAATAGGCATATACAGAATACACAACAGATGTTTCACTCTGAACAATTGCTGCAGGATCTGCATCCCGAAAAAGAATATCAATTTGATTTTTGGAAAGTGCGAAACCAACATCTACTTCCTGACCATCTCTCATCACATAAAAACCAGCAAAACGTTCCTTAAAATTGCATTGATTACTAATACTCCCAAGTAGAGGTATTCTTTTTAGAACCGTTGGAGCCTCGTCATCGCCAGAGTCTTTAAGCTCAAATTCTAACAATTTAAAGGCATCTTTTTTTTGTATTCGCAAAGCGGATATAGTAAGATTATCGGCTTGCCATGTAGTAGCGACGGCTTCCGATTCAAAGGTATTTTCTACAAGAATATCAGAAGAAATAAGCGCTGGTAAGCTTAGGCCTTTAAGCATCAGTTGAAAAATGCCATGGCCTCGCAATTGCAAGTGATCAAAAAGCAGGCTTCCATTTTCCAATGGTTTTATCAGACCATTGTGCGATACCAGTTTTCCAATGCCCGACTGCAAGCTCAAAGTAATCTCTTCCGATTGATCGGTATCTAGATTGCCAAACTGATCTGTTGCAAGAACTTCAAACTGAAAGTGTTGATTTCTTACAATATGTTCCTGAAGATTGTTGATAACAAGTTGATTTGCCAAAACATCAATCGCATGCTTTTCAGAGCTGATATTCACATTGCCGGCATCAAAGGCAGATCCACTCTCATAAGTCACAAAGCCTTTGGCGTTTTTTTCAATGCTAATCTGAAAGCTTGATCCATCAATCTGCTCAACTCCCGAATTTAAATATGCCCGAAGCTCAAACTCCTGCCTTGCACCATTGGGAATAGACAATTGATCTTCTGCAAAATCAAAATACAAGGAATCTTTGCCAATACTCATCGATTGATAGTTTACAATCCCGCCATTGGAGTATAATCTCACTCCACCTAATTGGCTTTTCCAATTCAATCCTTTGTCTGGGTTTGGATTGTAAAAAGTCATTCGCGAAATTTTTGTAGGAAGTGCATCACGTGCTGCGGCAGTTTCATCAATTGTAAACCTAAAACAGGGTACTGCCAGATTTTCTTTATCAATATCAGGATGAATCACCTGTTTTTGAATCTGATTTCCTGGGATGATAATTTGGCTTAATTGGTCATTCCCGACAATAACAGGATCACCGTTAAGGAGAATATCATCGAAATACACTTTATTGCTCGATAAAGGATTATTGAGCCGAATTATAAGCACCAATTCCTTTCCGGATATTCCCTCAGATTTCGCCGTAAGACGTCCCCAATTCCCAATATTTTCCCCATTGGTAGAGAAAGCTTGCTCTGCTCCTCCATCAATTTTGTAGAAAAGTTTAATGTACTTTTTTCGATTGGTTGAAGAACCTGTTTCTGCCGCCAATACCGAAATTTCACAATTTGTAAAGGTCGATATATCTATCGCCTTACTTGTCCACACCGCTTCCCCATCACAATCCACAGCCTCAAATCTTCCGCCTCCTGTTTTTACTACCTTCACGTAATCAGAATCATCCGATAAAGTACATGATGAAACATCTAAAGTCCAATCGTTAATGTTACTTACATCACCACTAATTCCCCAATACCCTTTGTTCAGTTCATTTGCAAAATTCTTAGACCATATTTCATCAGCAAAGCTGTTCATACTTTCCAGTAATAGTAAGAGAATGAACAATTTCAGAGAAAGTATTTTTTTCATAGAAAATTAACTTTAACTTTGATTTGCTTTTTTTAGTAAAGAGCAATTTAACTATAATCAATTTTATTAACAAGGAATTAAAGCTTTATTATGTTATGAGAATAGCAGTTGTAGGAGCTACTGGTCTGGTAGGCCAGAAAATACTGGATGTTCTGGAAGAAAGAAATTTTCCGGTAAGCGATCTGTATCCGGTCGCAAGTGAAAGATCTGTAGGTAAGGAAGTTGCATTTAAAGGCAACAAGTACAAAGTAATCAGTATGGAAGATGCAATTCAAATAAAACCACAAATTGCAATTTTCTCGGCTGGTGGAAGTACATCATTAAAATGGGCTCCTGAATTTGCCAAAGTTGGCACTACTGTAGTCGATAATTCTTCGGCATGGAGAATGGATGAAAGCAAGAAATTGGTTGTTCCGGAGATCAATGCCTGTGAATTGACTAAAGAGGATAAAATTATTGCCAACCCAAATTGTTCAACAATTCAAATGGTTGTTGCATTGGCTCCTCTTCACAAAAAGTACAAAATTGAGCGTTTGGTGGTATCAACTTACCAATCGATTACCGGTACTGGAGTAAAGGCAGTACAACAGTTCGAAGATGAACGTGCAGGTCTTGATGGTGAGAAAGCATATCCACACGAGATTGATAAGAATTGTCTTCCGCATTGCGATGTATTTACAGATAATGGCTACACCAAGGAAGAGATGAAACTGGTGAATGAAACCAGGAAAATCTTAAAAGATGACAGCATTCGTGTAACTGCTACCGCGGTTCGTGTTCCTGTAGTTGGTGGACACAGCGAATCGGTAAATATCGAATTTGCCAACGATTTTGAGGTGGAAGAGCTAAAACAACTATTGAGCGAAACGGATGGTGTTATTGTTCAGGATAACCTGGATGAGAACGAATATCCAATGCCAAAATATTCGCACGAACGCGATGAAGTTTTCGTGGGTAGAATTCGCCGCGATTACTCGAATCCTAACAGTGTAAACATGTGGGTTGTGGCTGATAACCTAAGAAAAGGTGCCGCTACCAATGCTGTTCAGATTGCTGAATATTTAGCCAAACATGAGTTGGTATAAAAAATAAAAAAACCCGATGCAAAACATCGGGTTTTCTTTTTAATATGATTTAGTCCATTAAATTCGAATAATCCTGATATAGGAAGTCGTTGTATGGGAAACGTGCCGAGTGAATTTCACGAATTACACCATATACTTTTTCTCTAAACTCCTCAATATTCTGTTTCTCGATTGCTGAAATAAACAAACATGGGGTATCACCTTTTGCTATCCACATCTGTTTTAATTCATCCAGACTGTAATTCTCTCTTGTCTTAGGCAACAAATCATCCTCATCCTTTTTCACGTATGTGAAGGCATCAATTTTATTGAATACCAGGAATGTTGGCTTTTCACGATTGTCAATCTCAGTCATGGTTTCGTTTACCACTTTAATATGATCTTCGAAATTCGGATGCGAGATATCCACCACGTGAAGAATTACATCGGCTTCGCGAACCTCGTCTAAGGTAGACTTAAAAGATTCTACAAGGTGGTGAGGTAATTTTCGGATAAAACCTACCGTATCGGCCAACAAAAAAGGAACATTTTGAATCACCACTTTACGAACTGTTGTATCCAGGGTAGCAAAAAGTTTGTTTTCGGCAAACACTTCCGACTTACTCAACATATTCATGATGGTTGATTTGCCCACATTGGTATATCCTACCAGTGCTACACGAACCAATTTTCCACGATTTTTACGTTGAGTTGCTTTTTGCTTATCGATTTTCTTCAGATCCTGCTTCAGCTTGGCAATTTTATCCAAAATAATTCGGCGGTCGGTCTCAATCTGGGTTTCCCCCGGACCTCGCATACCAATACCACCTCGCTGACGCTCAAGGTGAGTCCACATTCGAGTCAATCGTGGTAACATATACTGATATTGAGCAAGTTCAACCTGAGTTTTCGCATGTGCAGTTTGCGCCCTGCTTGCAAAAATATCAAGAATCAAATTGGTTCTATCAAGAATCTTCCTCTTCAAAATTCTTTCCACATTTCGAAGTTGAGTAGGTGTTAGCTCATCGTCAAAAATCACCATACCAACGTCTTCGTTCGCTTCAAGATAATCTTGTATATCGTCAAGTTTTCCTGATCCCACAAAGGTTTTTGGGTTTGGATACTCTAACTTCTGAGTAAATCGCTTTACTGTTTTTGCACCAGCTGTTAAAGCCAGGAAATCCAATTCTGCCAAATACTCGTTCACATCTTGCTCAGTCATGTTTTTCGACTGATCGATCACTCCAATTAAAACCGCTTTTTCTTGCTCTTTTTTTGTTCTTAGATAGTCTCCCATTTATTTGCTTTAGGAATAACAACAGGCTTTCGCCTTGTTTCGATACTCAATTTACCAATTACACCTGCAAAAACATTCTGTATGTGCAAGATGAACTGTAAGGCAAAAATACACAATATTCTGCAATGCTAACTTTAAGGTACAAAAAAAGAGGTTTCGAAAATTCGAAACCTCTTATATAATAGTATAGTATTGATCTACTGTAATTGGAAGTTGATTGGTACAGTATAAGAAACCTTAACTGGTTTTCCACGCTGCTTACCTGGTTTCCATTTTGGCATTTGGTTGATTACACGAACCGCTTCTTTATCCAAAGATGGGTCAACTCCACGAACAACGCGAACTTGCTCAACACCTCCAATTTTGTTTACAACGAAGGTAACGAATACACGACCAGTAATACCATTCTCCTGTGCAATTACAGGATATTTGATTGATCTTGCAATCCACTTTTGTAGTTCAAGCTGTCCACCTGGGAATTCAGGCATATCCTCTACAATAACGAATACCTGAGCTTCATCTTCTTCTTCCTCTTCCTCTACTACCTGGATTTCAACTTCTTCATCCATATCAGCGTCAGAGTCTTCAATTTCAAGCTCATCTTCGATCTCTTCATCGTTATCCACGATTTCCAAAACCTCAGCTACTTTAGGTGCTGGTGGTGGTGGTGGTGGTGGCTTAATAGGTTCTTGTCTGGTAACAGGAATCATCTCCTCTTCAGCCTCCATCTCTTGCTGATCTTCCAAACCTGTAGCTTCCGAAGAATCTACACGCCATTCGAATGCAAGAAATACAAAGGCAAGAGTCAGTGCCAGACCAATCTCAAGAAAGAGACCTCTCTTATTTTCAAGATCTGCTTTAGGTGACTTCTTAACTTCCATAATCTTCTTTTAATTTTCTTTTAAATTCAGCGTTTAAAAGTAAGTTTTTCAATTTTATAATCAAAATTCTATTCTCAGTGAAAATATTCGAGGCATAAAGATATAAAAATAACGGGCAAATCATTTTCCTCAATCGTATTTTTTGATTTTCAACACTTAAGAACGATTAAACAGGTGATAATAATTATAAAGAATGCCCAATTTGAATATCGATAAACCCTCTGTAAATAAATCAACTATAAATTTAGTACATTTTTTTCTTTAAAGCCATTCTAAATTAGGTTTTTTAACGAAGAAGAGTGAAAAATCCATGTTGTCCGAACTCATCCTACCTATACACACACTATACATTGCTACCAATCAATTGTCTATTGACAAACAATTTTCGGACTAAAATAGATTCTCCACTCTTACTTCCCTTACGTATAAGAACGAAAAATGTTTGGATTCCATAAAAATTCATTATCAAGTAGTTTCGTGTATTTAATATTATTATATATTTGCAGGCGAATTCTTTATCAGAAATGATGCTGAAATTTGATTAGAGACTTAGCTGATTTCGATATCTATAGTGGAGCTTGAAGTGTTGGGTCAATTTTTATTTACGGGGGTTAGCTCATCCCGATAGTTATCGGGAGTCTAGAGCGTTTGGCCCGTTTTATTTTACGGGGGGTTAGCTCAGTTGGCTAGAGCGTTTGACTGGCAGTCAAAAGGTCACCGGTTCGATTCCGGTACTCTCCACCCTCAAATCAAGGCGGTTATGGCATTTATGTCGTGGCCGCTTTATCTTTTGCACTAACAAAAGTACTAACATTTGACTCTTAACTTTCTTAAAAAATTAATTTTAAAGATATTCATCAGCCCTTTTTCTCTTCACTATAGTTAGGTATTGCAATTTTCTGTTTAAACCTTCATCATTACAAATTGTAGTACAGTTAATTATTGGGTTACACTAAAGTTCACAAAATCTACACCGCTTGCTAACTAATTGATTTACATATAGTGTTTAATTTACATGATAACTAGTCAATTATTATTCTCAAAAAGAAGAATAAGCCAACAGTTTAAACACAGTAATTATAATCAGGAAATAGTGTGTACAGGTTTTCATAGCAATTAAGAGTTGTGGTTTTGCTATTTAAAGGTAGGGAAAATGGGAGGAAAGAGAACACCGTTGTTCTCTCAAATATTGCATGAGAAAACAACGGCTATATAAATTCACAAATGAATTTAGTGATCGAATATCAATCTTTTATACACCTTAAAGAAAATCCTATATCTCTAGAATCTTGCATGATAAAAACATCTATTCCATTCTTATTTAAACTATGACTCCAAGCTAATATATCTCCATGTTCACCTTTAGTACTAGTCCAAAAACAAGCCCTTTCTCCAAGCCCTTGAAATGGATTGTCAGGATTTGTCCAGCGACAACCTGCAGGTAATGCCGTAAAACCACTACTATTTGTTGCTCCTTCGTTTGGAGAATCCCAATGCAGTAGTCCCTCCTCCTTCATTTCTCCTCCCGCAACCATTTCGCCCCCAAGAGTTTCTTCTAACATTTTAAATTCTTCATCAGAAGGAACATGCCAACCTTCGGGACAAATATTTCTTTCATCATCTATCGCATAATAGTTATAAAGAGCTCCATATATATCAGCATTACTTTCGTCATTATCATAGTAACAATACGCACCTGAAGTATGATTTATCCAATTATCAACCGTAGGTATTGGATCTCCATTTCTGTAATGAGTAGTTTTTAAATTTTCTGCCATCCAAATTTGAGAACCTATTACAACAGTTTCATATTGATTTCCATCAACATCAGCTATAGTACCAGCAACTCCGATTTTCTTATTTAAGGTACATTGATTTTCATCTGTTATTGTTAAAGTATAAAAACCAACTTGTAAATTCTTTATATCTTGAGTGGATTCACCATTCGACCATGAATAATTGTACGGTGGAGTACCTCCACTAACTTCAATATTTATTTCTCCATCATCACCTGACAAGGTAGTATTGACAACCTCGATTTGTATTTCAATTGGCTCTGGCTCATTTATTTCTATTGTTTCTGAAACAGTAAATCCTAATTTATCTTCAACGGTTATAACATAACTTCCAGCTTCCAGATTAGAAATATCTTCAGAAGAACTGCCATTTGACCAGCTAATAACATAAGGGGTAACACCTCCTGTAATAGTCATATCTATTTCTCCATTACCACTTCCATTGCAGCTAATATCAGTTTTGACATATTCAAGATTAACAGGCTCCTGAACAGCAACTTCATCAACTACTTCACATTTATTGAAATCAACAATTGTTATTGAATAAATACCACTTGAAATATTAGATAAATTCTCAGTCGTTTCACCATTAGACCAAGTATAAGAATATGGACTTGTTCCTCCTGAAACTGTTGATTTAATCTCTCCATCTGATCCTCCTGGAGTGGTAACATGGGTTGCTAATAAATCTATGGCAAGAGGCATAGGTTCAGTAATAACTATATCTCTTTTATTCATCTTGTAGCCTTTGGCATCAGTAATGAATACATTGTAAGTTCCTGGAGATAATTCAGAAATATCTTTTGATGTTGCACCATTAGACCATAAATAAGAAAAAGGGGCGGTTCCCTCATTAATGGTTAAACTAATGCTACCATCTTCACTTCCATTACATGTAACATCCTTTACTAAAGCCTCTATATCAAAAGGTTTATGACTTATTAAATATTCTGAAATTTTAGTTTCAAAATCCGGAATGGATGCATTAAAACCAAGATCCATATATCTTTTTTCAAGGTTAGTTCTTATTTCACCAAGGTTTAATAACGAAGTTGAATTATATAATGACGATTTAATATCTTCGTTATTCAATATTCCATCTTCTCTTATATCTGAACTAATATTTGCAAGATTCTCTGTTAAGTCCGCAACAGAATAATTTCCCTGTAGAATTACTGAAATAGCCAGTAGGATCGCATTCGCATCATCATTTTTTGAAATATCCAAAATTTCTGAATTCTTTCTATTATTTGTAGTAAATCCAAAAATATTAAAGATTTCTTTTTGGGCAGAATCCTTTGCTACCTCAAAGGAATAATCATTTTCAATCAGATATTCAACCCTACTTTTTTCGAGATGAGTGATAACATTTACATTGATTGAAGATTTATCTTTAATATCTGATAGTGCATATAGGGTTAATGGCGAAACTGATTTATCCCCTTCTACTTCATTAAAATAATATCCATCTGCCTTAAATTGTACATATTGAGATGATAACTCGATATTTTTAATTTCAAATGATCCTTTATTATCAATTATCTGCGAATTAAAAACTTTTCCAGTTTGACTCATATGTTCATCCAATTCAGACATAGCAATAGATGTACCATTAATATATGGTCCCTTTTGAATATTTCCTGATACTTTTTCTTTAACAATATTAAAAACAGGACTTTCTCCTTCTTCATTATCGTCCTTGCTACAACCAACAAAAAGTGACACACACATCAAGTATACTAAGGTGCTTTTAAGAGTAGTTTTATTCATATTAAGCATAGTGTTGATTAGGTTACATTTTAAGTATTTAACAAAAATAACAAAATCTAATCATGATTTATCCTGTCAAGTTTGCCAAGTTGAAATCACTTAGTGTACAATAAACTTGTTAGATGACTTTTTAATGAATGGTGTATCGACAATCAGGTAATAGTGAGTATAGAATTTAATAGTAATTGGAGTTATTGTTTTGTTATTTAATGCTAGGGTAATTGGAGTGAGGATTTTAGAATAGTATAATGATGAGTGTTTATTTTCTTGGCCTATGTATTTATTATTTAAAATCATAGAATAAGGATACTAACCAAAAACAGCATACTAATAAAGGTACAATTCTATAATAGTATTTATTGCCAAATGAAAATCTAAAATACTTACTTTTGAAATCAACATTTGAAAATAGTTTCATTTCAAGATCCTCTTCTATATCCTTTAATCGCACTACATAAGACATATAATATCCATAAACTCTTATTTCATTATTAAATGTCATTAAAGATGTAATTATTCCCAAAAATGAAAGTAAGAATAGAAAGACTGGATTTTCCATCTTTTCCAGAAAAAAAATAGAGCCTAATCCTCCCTGAATAATTATAAAGATATTAGCTCCTTGCCTACGTAAATTCTCATAGTGCATACATATTTTATTAGCTTCTTCGTATTCTTTTAAAAGAACTTCTTTTTTGTTCATAATTTATTACATTTTTCTCTTTCCCTTACCAATTGTGCATAAGTTCGAATATTTATTTTCCTATCAAAATCTTTATGCTCTAACACATAAACGCCTATGTCTGATTTTAATGATGATTCAAGCTGTAATCCCTTCTTGTAGAATTCATCTTCAATTTCATCTGTAAAATAATCATAGAAATTTTCATTTGATGTCTGTGAGAGAACTTCATAAATAAACAAGCGAAATCTATGAGAATAATTTCCTGTTAAACCTGAAAATAATACTCCTTCCTTTGAATTCAACTCATCATATTCCTTTATAAAATCAACAATTCTATTTCGATCAACCACCCTTCTACCTGGATAGACACCTCTCGAAGTTTTATCCTTGAATAAATTACTCAATATAAAATAAACATTCTTGTAGGATTCAATTCGACAAGAAATTAAGTTGTTTAAATATGTAGCTTCAAACTCATACAAAGCCTTTCTCTTTTGCCATTTAACTGTTAAATAACTAATTAGACAAGCTAATATTGCTGAAAAGATAACTCCTGACGCACTTATTATTGCAATTAACACTTCTTTACTCATATTAATTTATTTTATACGTGCTTTAATTATTATTATTAAAATTCTCTATTTAGCTTATATATGTTAATACCAACAATTATTCAAAAAAGCTCCTAATATCACTTTTAATGATAAAACAAAAAGCTATTCAAAGATTCATTTTATATTTTCAATTGCTCTCTCAATTTTAATTATTACTCTCAGAGACGCTGACTTCTCTAATAAAACTCCAATCACCTTCTTCTTCAATTGGAATTATGGTATTGAAAGAGTCACTCGAAATAGTATTCTCTCCCAAATCTCTCAACTTAAATTTTCCATATATACAAGTTGATTCATCTAACTCATATTGCTGACTGCCAAAAACTTTCTTACCTGATTCTAAAAAGCCAGTAGCATATATCTTAATGGTCATTTTTATAACATCCTTTGAATTGTTTAATTCTTTGAAGGGTGATGTTGAATTAGGAACGTCAATCTCATGATCAACTGACCAATAATCAGTCACAGCGGGAAGGTAATCCTTATCTAATTTTAGTTCTGGCCAATTACTCCCCCAGCCCACATTATCATTAGGATTTCTTATAATATTTGTAACAATAAGGTATCCTTTCAAATTGATATTTAAAATCTTTAGACCTCTTTGTTGAACACCCAAACGGAACCGTAAATTTCTTATTCTTTTTCCGTTTTTTTCGATTACATATCGCTCAAGATAATCAGAAAACTTAAAATATCTACTTTTATCTTTATTTTCTAACAACTCTGAATTCCTTAGAATATCTTCTTTATCCAGACTTTTTAATTCATTAAGATTTTTCTTTGTCACTAGTTTTGGTCCTTGATCATAATTACCAGATAGATCTAAGCTTAACTCTTTTTTTTCCAAATTAAAGTAAGCTTTTCTCAATTTCCGTCTAAAAATCAATATTGCAATTAACGATACAATAAGTACTGTTATCGGCCATATTACAATTTCTAACATTTCCATTTTAACCATTCTTTGATTATGCTGTTCACTAAAATTATCAAAGTATTCTTCAAACCTTATAAATAACTTTGAACTTCTTATAAATCTATCAAAAACACATAAACAATCATACTGTAAAGCACATATTTAATTTTAACTATATAAACTTGAACCTTCACAAACATCCCATTTCACTACATTCCTTAAGTTTCTTCTTCTTAAAGCATTAATACAATTTATATAAGTTCTTAATTGTTAGTTTAATTTTTTTTAAACTTATAAAAGTGAACCTTTATGTTATATAATGACATCAAATTGTAGGTGATGCTATTTCTCAAGTTGAATATATAGTTTTTAATACTTTAGATTAAACTTCAATGACTCTTGTTTTATAAGCATGATGCTCCTCAAAGGACACATAGCCCAACTGATTGGTTAAGAATCTGGTATTATGCATTTCAAAATCCTCAACATTTACATGATGATGCCCAAATATCCAGTAATCAATATCATGAATTTCGATTAAATCTTCTTGTTCGGAAACAAAAGCATTGTTGATAGGGCTATTTTCATACTCTTCTGGATAAGAATTAAAAGTTGGCACATGATGAGTTGCTATCAGATTCACCTTTGATGTCGATTTCAATAAAGATTCCTCGATGAATTGCACAGCTTTTTTGTGCAGATCATTAAAATCTTCCGGAGAGAATCTCTCATCTCCATTTCTAATGGAAAAAAAATCAGACAGACCTCTCTTCACATTCTGACGATTCAACGGCCAGATTTTAGACCAAAGTGTAGAAAATATGAAATTAACATTCTCATGTTGAATGCTCACATTATTTACCAGGTAAACATTTTCATAAATCTTCTCATTCAGCACACCACTTCTGTCTTGAATATCCGATTTGTAATACTCATGATTACCCGGAACCCAATAGCTATACTTAAATTTTGAAGACAGATATTCAAAAAACCACATGTACTGATTCAGTATTGCAAAAGGGACAATATCTCCAGCCAAAATCAGAATATCCCCAACTGGTTCAATTGGATTTTCGATTAGAAAATTTTCATTCGCATTAAACTCCAAATGTAGGTCTGAGCAGTATTGTATGAGCATTTAATTAGTTTATTTCGATGTGTTGAATATCTCATTTTAGTAGAGATTTTTAATTACTAAAATCCTATTCTAAACTAATCAAATTTCGTTAGTAAACCTTAGCATCCAAGAAGTCCATTCATTTTTTAATTTAAAATTAACTGCCAAATCATCTCTCCAATTTAATGACATTCTATTTGGAATTTGGTGTAATCCTAGCGAAATCGAACAATATAATTAACTAACAAACTGATTTAATACACCTAACAAACTATCTCTCTTAAAATCACACTATTACAACCCAAGTTCACCTATTGATTTTTAGAAAATTCCCAGAACTATTATGTTTTAAAAATCCAACATTTTTATAAACCAAAAAAGAAGAGCTCTAAGCAATTATCTCCAAATACTAAATATGAGATTACCAAAAACTATAATAATTAGCTTAAATAACCCTCAAATCGCTTCAAAAACGCTTCTAATATTCCTTTCCCCTATATAAAAAATCAAATACCAAACGAAACAGGAAAAGATTCTACATGAACAACAAATCAAATCTCATCATGATTAGATTTATTAACATTTATGAAGATCCTTTATTACATTATATATTTATATATAATATTTATAAAAGGTATTTATAGGAGCTGAACCCCTTACAATTAAAGGCCTGCAGACGGTTTTTCTTCGCTAGGATTACACTTTTTCTTCGCTAGGATTACACCACCAAATCAGAACACCTCTGATTATCAGCGTATAAAGATTTTTCGAAATTTCGCTAGGATTACACTTTTTCTTCGCTAGGATTACACCAAACTATCTTTAATCAACAGCTTTTAAAGGAAGTTATCAACAACAAGTTCGATAATTTTTTCTCATCAATTCCTTTTCAATTCTCTAGAGTTTAAGTTTTAGATCTTGGTTTTGTGGTTTTGTGGTTTTGTGGTTTTGTGGTTTTGTTTATTTATTAATTAATAAACATATGAATTAATTAGTTTATTTTTTTACTAATTAATTAGGATACTTATTAGGAAGTTTATTAAATAATTTACGGATTTATGAACTAATTTATTTGTGAACTTATTAGTTCTCTAAAGATCATACTTCCAATAAAAAGAATCTAGAATAGATTACATCCAACTTGGTTTCTGCAACCATTATTCCTTTTCGACATGTTGATGTTTTTATAATACAAGAATTACCATTCTTAATGGTATTGAAATAAGCACCATAAAGCATGGCAAAAATTTCGCATTCTTAAGTTATTTCCTATCAAATTTTGCCTTTGAATACGCTTCTTTACACGCCTTTAAGTTCATGTTCATTTGTTTACTAGTATAAAATTTCACTAGCTTTTCTTTATTAATCATCCCAGTATATTCATCAACCTCAAAGTCCAAATAATAAACTGCTTTGTACGAAAACTCAATTCCTTCAAAAGTTCTTTTTACCACTTCCTGGAGTTCTTCAGTTGGTGTATTGTCTCTTCGTAGGATTGTTGTCATAGTTAAATATTATTTTATTTCGCAATATATTTTAATCAATACTAAAATAAAAATTCATTTACAGCGGCATATTGATTGTAAACATCTTATTAATATATGAATCCCCCCTTCTAAATTATTTTTGAATTTAATTTATGAGTACCTTCTCCAACTCCTCTATCATCTGTTCTTTAGGCTTAGTAAAATAGATCCCAGAATTACCCTCTTTTCGACACCCTCTTACATAAACATAGATAATACCTCCAAAGTGATCATTGTAATCAAAATCAGGCATGCAGTTTTTCAAATACAATTTTGTAGCAAGGGTATAAATCAAATATTGTAAGTGATAGTTACTTTCTTGCATAGCATGTTCCAGCTTATCTGGAGTATAATACTCTAATGAGTTACCAAGATAATTTGATTTCCAATCCAGAATGTAGAATTTACCATTGTGTTCAAATAATAAATCGATAAAACCAGTCATCATTCCTTGAATATCTCCTTCTCTTTCCAAATTAATATGAGGAACCAGGCGATGTAGTTTTCCTGTTGAAAAATCATTCATCTTAAAATTGAATTCCATTTCCGGAAGTTTGTTATTTTCCTGAATATGTGACAATACAAAAGGATTTTCTGAAGGTATCTCTGTACTAAGAACATGAGATAACATTTCTGAAATCTTAATTTCCAGATCAACATCACCTAAACCAAAGACTGATTTATATCGGTTCAATCCTTTTGAAATAGCAAGGCTAAAATCATCACCTGTAAAGTCTGAATTTTCAAAAAGGTAATGCATAAAATTTCCTGCCATTGCTCCCTTTGGAAACTCATCAAAAATAAATCGATCATATTCATCAATAAGCTCAATTCGTTCCGGCTTATCGTGGGGTTCATATTTTGAGAGCATGCTAAAGCTATAATTACTCCATTTGCTTTCTATATCCGAACCAGAGAAACTTTTTGGAGTTTTATCTACCTCTTCATTTTTTTCGTTATAACGCCGTTTATCACGTTCAAGATTTATCTTATATGCAAAATAATTCTTTGATATAGCTCCATCAATAAATTCCTTTATCCCGCATTTGTCCTTAGACTTATGTAGGATGACACCCATATAAACCGCTCTGGTCAAAGCAACATAAATTAAACGTCTATTCTCTCTCTCAGCCTGTTCCGAATACAATCGACGAGCTTTGTCTACTACCTCTGCAGAAAAACAATATTGGTTAAGTTCAGGATCTTTGTATTCTATAAAATCCCATCTGTTGTTGTGCTCCGATTTTAAATCCAGATACGGAGCAATAACAATATTATAGGCCAAACCTTTACTTTTATGAATGGTTACAATTTTAACGGCATCCTCGTCGTTTTCTAATCTTTGAGTAAATTCACCAATTTCTTCTGCCCCGGAAATGGCAAACTCCAACCAATGAATCAGCGCTTTAGGAGAAGATTTGGATTGATTCTCCTTATTATGAAGAATCTCATTGATTTGCAACAGGTTGGTAATAATTCGTTCGGCATCTGTAGGAATTCTTGTTTGAATATGGTCCAAGGTATTGTATCTGCCCATAAAACGATTAATGGCACTAAAAACTCCCTTGCTAGTCCAGGTTTGATTAAGTTCTCTAAAGAATTCTATATCCGCTTCGATATCCAACTTTAACAAATCATCCTTTGTTTTATTGGTCAGATAAGTTAATAAAACTCTATTGATCGTATTGGTATTTGGCTCAAACATGGCCTTTAGTAAATACAGCAACAATATGCTTTGTTCACTTTCCATTACACGGCTATCATCAATGGTTATGGCGGGAATCCCAAATTTATTGAGTTCATTTTTTATTTCTGTCCCTTTACTATTTGCCCGAACCAGTATACCAATATCCGAAGGCTTAACCTTTCTTCCTTCAATTTGATAATTCTCAAGCAATAGATCTTTTACCTGATTAACCGTCTGCTCTATAAGTTCACCATTATTTTTACAATCATAAATCGAAAGAGGATCGACAATATCATCTTCTTTTTCAATCTCTTTTAAATCTTTTCCTGCACTTACAATCTCATAGTCAATTCTTTCATCGTAAAATGGGTTATCAATGCTGGTAAATAATTTGTTCATTGCGTTATTATATGCTTCTGTAGAACGGTAGTTTTTACTCATTGTATAGGAGGCATCCACTTTTGTAGCCGCTTCAAGGTAGGTATCTAAATCAGTTCCCTTAAAACTGTAGATGGACTGCTTTGGATCACCTATATAAAACAGAATAGAATGTTGATTAAAGAAGGTATCGAATATTTCATACTGTTTCTGATCGGTATCCTGAAACTCATCAATAAAAACCGCTTTGTATTTTTTCCTAACAGCCGCTTGCAACGATTCTGATGGAATGGTCTGATGTAACTTATTGATCAAATCATCAAAAGAAAAAAGGCCTTGCTCCTTTTTCTTATTTTGGATTTCAGCATCGCAATAAGCTATAGCTTCTCCATAAAGAAAATTGATGCAGCTTTGTCCTATTTCATTATTTGCATTTTCTAACTCATCAACTTCAATGGCCAACTGAAGCAGATTAGGGAATTTTTTCTGAGTATACCCTTTATCTTGTTTTTCTATTAGTGTTTGTCTAAAAGCATCAGCATCCTCAAGCAAATGTCCAAATGCATTAAAGGCATATCCTTTCTCTCCAATATTACTCAAGGTTCGTTCTGGTGAATTTGAAAACTCATTGTTAAACTGATCCAAAGCCTTCTGACATTTCTCCTCATTCTTTTCCTTCCTAGACCAATAGACATCAACAGAACAATCAGTATTATAAATAAATAACTTACCCCTTTTTGCCATTGACACCACATTGACCAATTGATTTTTTGACAAACCATTCTTAAGCAAAAAAGTCAATAAATCACTATCCAAGGTGGTGATTTGCTGCCTCCAATATTCTCCAGCTACTTCGTTTATTAAAACAGCCTCATCTTCTATTACATCACTATTAAAAGCCTGTCCTGTTTCAAAAGCAAATTCAGATAAAGTTTTCTGACAAAAACTATGGATAGTAAAAATCGATGTTTCATCCAATTGCCTCCTAGCTTTCATTAGGAGTGCCAAGACCTCTTCTTTGCCAAATTGTTTAATCCCATTATCAACAATTGTCCTTATCGATTCATCAATTTCAACACCTTGACTTGTATAAGAATAAGCTTCTCTAATAAATTTACGAATCCGAACTTCCAACTCAGCAACCGCTGCCTTGGTAAAGGTAACCATTAAGATTTCCTTTAGCTCGATTCCCTTTTCCACAACCAAACGAATCACCAAAATAGCAATAGAGTAGGTTTTGCCTGTTCCAGCACTGGCTTCAATTAAGTTAGAGCCTTTTAAGGCTACCTTTATTACATCAAATTTAGTTTTAGCCATGCTTATAGTGTTGAGATTAGGGTGCTTAATTTACAGAACAATATTTCACTTAATTGAAAGAGTATATCTTGCATTCGATCTAACTTCTTTTTATGAGCTTTGCCTAATGAATCTTTATCCGATAATAGAAATTCAAAATATCCTAATGAAGCTTCTTTGACAATGTATTCACTCGGGTATCTATCACAAATATTTATTAATGCATTTTGAATTGCGATATCTTTTTCAACAATTTTTCTGTCGTGATACAATTGATGAATCAATAATAATCCAGCCTGGGGAGTAAAAGGTATAATTTCATTATGCCCTTGCTTATAAATGGTTAGTAATTGCTCTAAAATTTCTTTCGATTCTTCAACACTAATAAAATCTTCATTTAATGAGAATTTATAGTCATTACTGATAAATATTGATTTGGCGCTCGTATTGGTCACCTTATAGGCCAAATGCTTAATGAATAATTCTACTAAATATTTTGGCTGACTATTTACTCCTGATACATTATAATGCAAATGAGCTTCCCCGAAAATATTTGAGATTTTACCTCTTAACACACTATCGCCAATTTTTAAGGCGATGGCTTCTTCTAAAGGCTTTCCATTCACATGTTTTAAATACTCAACTTTCAAACTTTCAATAGCTTCTTTCTCTAAACTGATTTCTGCTTCAGCCATATTGGCTAACTGGATTAAACCATCATTTTTTCTTCGTTTGAGATAATGTTCTTCATTTTCAACCGCCAATTGAACCAGTTCATTTTTTAACGACCACTTTTGAAGATGATCCAATTCAAATGGCTCTTCTTCAGGCAATAGTATCGCGTCGTCTGAATAATAAATTTGTAAAGTCTTATTGTAATACCATTTAAAAGGATCCTTATAAAAACTGATTAGATCATTCAAACTAATTTCATCGAAACTAAGATCAGTCTCTTCCTTCGTTAAATTTGCAGAAAGTACTTCTGAAGTTTCCGTTTCGACTGTCTGCCCTAGATAGGTAAAAAACTTTTGTCCTACAAAATACTGTTTACTGGAAGCATGCAAAGGGTGTTTATACTTGATTTTATCCTCAAACCAGTCCTTTTTACCAGTTCCTGAAATAATGTAATCTTCCAATTCTTCAATCAACAAAGAAGGAGGAATTTCGGAATTATCTTTAATGCTCGAACCAATATAACTAAAGTAGAGCTGTTCTTTTGCGGATAAAATGGTTTCTAAAAACAAGTGTTTATCATTGTCCTTTATGTTTCGATCGTTCTCCATGGGTTGAATGGCCATTAGGTCGAAACCTAAAGCTTTTTGCTTACGCGGAAATTCATCGGAATTTAAGCCCAAGACCGCAATATGCTTAAAAGGTATAGATCGCACCGACATCATTGAGCTGAAGGTTACCAATCCACTTGCATAAACACTGTTAATGGTTTCTGAGTTCAGCAGATTCATTAATCCCTCCTGGAATACTCGGAAGGAGATGTTTTCTTCCATATCAATGGTGATCGAGCTTAAATTTTCTAATTTCTTATAGATATAATCCAACTCATCATCGTATATCTCATCCAGATCGAACAAATTAGGAAATACATGATTTAACAAGTAGTCTTTCCATTCTTCAACGGATTTTTCACCTTGGGAGTGTTCATATAAAGCAAATATTGTCTCAGCAAATGCTTTGATTTTAAAAATGCTTAAGGCCTCGTTAGCTTCCAATGAATCACAGGGAAATAACTCCGTATCATCTAGTTTATATTCAGCACCTCCTTTTAACGCGTAACCTAACACAAGTTTCTTGATTCCATGCTTCCAACTAAACAAGTAAGTATCATCATCTATACTTCCTTCAATACCATAACGAATATTGGCATCGGCAATGATTTCCCGTATCAATTCTACATCCGTTATGCCAAAACGTTTTCGGACAGCCTTAAAATCAAACATCTGCAATACATTCTCAGCTTTAAAATTAGAGTGATGCAGATTTATGAATATATCCAAAGCTTTAATCAAAGAATCTCCCTCCGAATAAGACTGGTCGCAAATCAAGTAAGGAATCTTCTTTGGAGCATTATCAAACACCGCTTTAATCAGAGGTGCATAAAGATTTACATCCGTCATTTGAACTGACACATCGGCTCCCTTAAGTTCCGGATTCTTCTCAAATTCATGTAAAAGATGGTTATAAAGTGCTTCTACCTCGCGCACGGGTGTATAGGACGAAGCAATTTGTATGGATGTATCCAGAATAGATGTATCGTATGATCGTATTCCAATCTGGGTATTATTCAAAATGTCATTCTGAATAGTTGCCAACAAACTAATATCTTCGGCCTCCTTATAATATCGTTGGGCCTTTTCCATTGGAAGTAATTGATGTAAATTAACATTCACACCTTTACAACTTCCCAATAAATCATTTTCGTGGTTTGATGCCAAATTCTGATACCAATCCGCACCTTTTGCAGGACTCGTTAGGTAAATGTGTACATCGATAGTAAATGCCAATTTCTGGTAAACCTCCCAATGATAATTAGACAGAATGGCAATTCCGAAAAGGTGGATTTCAGGATGATTCTGTTTTAATTTGTTTTGAAAATCCTCAGATTCCAGTTTTTGCAATAAACCTTGCTTTAGTTGAAGTTGATCGTATTTTCCTTTGCTTTCTGATTTCAATTTTTGCCAAAGCCACTTCTGCCATCTTTCCTGTTTGTTGAAATCATCATCAAAAGTTGTATCAATCTCTATATTATCATTCCAAGCTGCGATTATATTGGGACGGTAAACCTGATATTGATCGAACAAATCAGCAATTTTCCCTGCCAATTGAATCCGTTTAATATCATCTTCTGCATAATAATTAGAAACTTTTGGAAATTGCGTTACAAAATCTGCATCTTTCAAATAAATAAAAACTTTCCACTTTATATTTTCGGTTGAAAAATAACTATTCCCATAATTGATTAACAGTTGGTTTACGTTACCAATAAATCCATCTGGACTATAAAATTCATAATTGGCAAAAATTTTATTTTTTGAGGTCGTTTCTTTTACCAACCACTTTTGTATACCTTCTGCTTGTACAATAATTTGCGAAACCTGGTTCCAACTTGTTTTGTTCTTTATCTTTTCACTAAAAATAGCTGATAGTTCCTCAATCCTGTTTGATGAATATAAATGTAATGCCATTTTTATTTGCTTTGTGTTTTATTAAAACGATTAGTGATTCCAGAAGCTCTTTCAACTTGCCTAACTACGCCAGCTTTTAATACTTCATTAGAGGAAAAAATAATGGCTCGCTGTTTAGCCCTGGTAATAGCAGTATAAATTAACTCACGGGTTAGCAAAGGCGTATTTTCATCGTCTGGTAAAACAATCCCCACATGCTCAAACTCCGATCCCTGACTTTTATGAATTGTCATTGCAAAAACGGTTGTGAACTCCGATAAATAGGTGGTTGGAATGGCCCTATAGCCTGATTCATCATCTCCATCTTCGAAATAGGCCATCAACTTATCCCTTGATACATCTTTCCTGATTAGGCCAATATCACCATTAAATAAGTTGTGCTCTTTATTATTCTTTGTTATCATGATGGGCTGATTTTCGAAAAAGGTGCTTGAAGGATTTAAGCACCCCTCATTTTCCAGGTAAGAACCAATCAAACTATTGTAATGCTGCACACCATATCTTCCTGAACGAATGGCACATAAAAACCGAACCTGGTTTAATTTCATTAAAGCTTGTACTATATCTTCCTCTTTAATGTAAGCTTTAAATCCATTCATCAAATCAGTTAAGTCTGTCGATTCATAATCATTGCAAACTTTTACATATTGACCTTCCTGAGATACTGGTTTGGTGATTAATTCATCTGTTAAAGAACCATTAATAACAGCATGACTAAACTCACCAATCCCTTCTGTACTTTTAAATCGCCAGCTTTTTTTTAATTCAATTATATGCTGCTGCAGTTTATTATTCATTGCTTCCTGTAGCAAATCATCTTGATCTAATCCTGCATCTGCTTCAGTAATGTAGCTGTTGATTAGCTCAACTCGCTCCATACTCAATTTGTTCATCTTGTCTTTCTGAGTTAAACAGATGTCTCCAAAAATACTACCTGCCTCAACCGAAGCCAACTGGTCTTTATCTCCAAGCATGATTAGTTTTGAGGTGGGTTTTATCGCATTCAATAACTTTGCCATCATACTTGCCCCGATCATACTACTCTCATCTACAATAAGCACATCATAATCAAGGGGATTATTCTCATCATGCTTAAAATAATGAGTGCCTGGCTGATATCCCAACAGTCGATGCAATGTACTTGCAGTAAGCTTAGTGAAGCTTTGCATATCATCATTCAGCTCTCGTATGAGCCTATTGCCACTCTCTCCTCGAATAACAGCAGCCATTAAGGATTCTTTCATGCGTGCCGCTGCTTTTCCCGTAGGCGCTGCAAGTGCTATTTTTATATCTGGTTTAATGTTGTATAAAATGGCCAATAGTTTAGCTACTGCAGTTGTCTTTCCAGTTCCCGGTCCTCCCGTAATAATGGAAAAATTAGAAAGCATGCCCGTTATAGCGCCAACCAATTGCCAATTAATATTCTCTTCCTTACTGAACTCTTTATAAACCTTGTGGTCCGAAAACAAATCAAGAATAAAATCTCTATGATTTAGCAAGAGTTCTTCATTAAAATCAGAATCATTTTCACAAGCAATCATCTGCTCAATCTTTTCAATGATTTCTGTTTCGTAACTATAATAGCGATGCAAATAAAAGTTACCATCATGCAGAATAAAAGGTTGTATTTCCCCTGCTTTTTCACTCACAAAGTGACTTCTCTTTAATGCATCAATATCAATAGGTTTAAGAGAACCTTCATTCCTTTCTATTTGAGCCAGCTTACTATTGAAGTCTTCTATATTTATACAAGTATGTCCTTCTTCCAGTTTCTTTGAAACTAAATAAGCTGCGGTCTCCAGCATTTCATCCTTAAAGAAGGAGGCAAACTCTTTGTGAACATCTATTGTGTGAGGCATATGCAATTCATTTCTTATGTGAAGAGATTAAAAATACTGATTTAACATTAACAATTAGATTTTATCATACTTTTTTTTAACATTGCATCTTATTTATTTAAATTAATTCAGATGCTTGCATGGCATCAAAATGGCTTCGATAAAAAATAGAATACAAGTCTAGATTTGATTAGTTAAAGGCTGGTATATAGTCTTTCAGATTTTATATCTGATAATAATGAAACTCTATATCCTTTTTAATTTTTTCCAGGTCAGAAAATCGATGTCCGCCAGATTCAAATACTTCCACACTTCTTTTATCCTGAAAAAAATCTATGGTATCCTTGCAGTCAATAACATCATCATCCTTATTCACAAAAATACTGAGTGAAGTACTGCCTATTTCATTGACTCTGAATTTATCAAGTTTTTGAATATTTGCTTTCCAATGATGGTAGTCCGTTTTATTTAATTCACCCTTTTGCAATTCCAAAAGATTTGTGAGCTGTTTAATGGGATTAGTCACCGGATTCAATAAAACGGCCTTCACTTTATATTTACAGGCAAAATATAAAGCCAGGTAGCCCCCAAGTGAGCAACCAATGAACATGGTATTCTCATCTAATTCAATTCCATGCAAAAGTTGATCAATTGTATCAAAATTGGAACTATCATAAGTTGGTGAGTAAATTGGAACATCAGGAAAGAGAGTTTTCAGTTTATTGTATTTTTCTCCTTCTCCCCTTGAATTGAATCCGTGAATGTAAAGCATCATTTTGTTTATCGTTTTGGATAGTATTGTAACTCTTCTTCTAAATCGAAGCAAAGACCTAAAAGTTTCTCCTTGCTATACAGACAGTCTATGTAGCAATCTTCATCTTTTGGCAGTTGAGGATTTCGAAATTCCAATTCGAAATGAATTCTGATTTTGTACTGTTTTTCTTCCATACCCAAGTACTGAAAAACCATATTGGGTTCGGTAAAGCACAAGCAGTCCATTGTGCAATTGTCGTTCGATAAATCATGCATCCATTCAATTAATTCATCTACCTCCCAGGTTAGCAATGCTGGATCTGTTTTTTGCCAGGCACCACATAAACCATCCACACGAATCTTAATCTGTAGCCAATTGGCATCATAGCTTTTCTCGTTTTTGATATCAGGAAATTGATATCCCAAAATATTGATTGCAACGGACTGATTCTTTCTTCCTTTAATTACCATGAGCAGTTCTTTAATATTGAATCCTATTCACACCTTTACCAAGCTCCTGATCATCCCAAAGCAATATAGTTTGAGGCACACAGCTTCCATAAGATGTGCAATAAAATTTCATTCTATCCCCATTTTCCAACTCAAGACAAACATCTTGCTGAATCAATTCATTGTAGTCATAAATCGGATCAAAATCATCGATCTTCACCAACTCCCCAGGAAGGACATTCTCATATGAAAATTTACGATCTTCTTCTTTTACAGGCCAATTTCCAACTTTCGATGAAATTACCTCCTTTAAACTCTCTTTCCCGTTATTGATAAAAAACACCTCATTACTCTCATGATCCATATCTATTACAAACAATGGAATTCTGTTTTCAACCTTTGGATAAGGAATCTCGCCTCCTCCAAATTTACTTTCTTTATTCTGAGGGGGAATCCACTCCCAGACTTCCCTCTTTCTTTTTCCTTCTTTCATAGTTTGTTATTAATGATCTATAACAAAAAAAGAAATTCACTACGCCAAACTGTGTCACTGGCATTAAAAATATCAGGTCGTCACAGTTTGACGATGCGAGGTCATAGTTTAGTGGAAACTTTAAAATTGATTAAATTATGATGTTTGGAGGAACAGAAATCTCTTCATGCCCGCAATGTGGAAAATGGATTAAAAGGCAAACCTATGGATCGATGAATACTTTTGGAGCAACGATATGGTCCGATAACTATATCGTTGGAAGTATGTATATCAATTCGCTGGAAGTTGCTATTTGTGCGCATTGTGAAAAATGCATTCTGACCAAGGATTTAATAAGTGAAGCTTATATCCCAAGCGTGCTCGAAATGTATGATGAAGACATGATGGGAAACAAAGTTCATAAGACCGATCCATCAATTTTAGAAGATAAATATCAAGATGCAAAGGCTTTATTTCTGCCAGGCTTCAATTCCTTAAAAGAAGCCTTGAATTACATTGGTGAGGGTGAAATCGTAGTAAGGCATAATATTTGGCAACATTTAAATCACAGGTTTCGAAAGAAGAAAATTAAAAATCTAAGCAAGGAAAATGAGCAATTCTACATCAATAATGTGAAGAAACTAATAGACCTTATCAAAATTGAGAATGACAATGATCAAATCAGATTGGCAGAACTTTACCGAAACATTGGTGATTTTGAATCAAGCAGAGAACATTTGCAAAGGGTTGAAAAGGAAGAGCTAAAAAAATTACGCCCAAAATTTGAAAATGAGATTGAAAAAGGCAATCGCAATACTTTTATTCTTCACGACAACAGGTGAATTTATCGAACTTGGCAAACTTGACAGCTTATTTTCTACTATAAAATATTTAGTTTGATTGGAATTATGATATTAAAAGAACTACTACTACCCATTTCAGACTCTTCAGGCTTTAATGCCTTTTTTGAAAACTTAGCCGAACATCCCAAAACATTTTGGTATGTAAGTGCGGGAACTGATTTCAGAGGCCCCGTTTACCTTACTGATTTTCACATTAATCATCAATTGAAATACCATAGGGAAAAGCTTGAAAAGCCTGAATTGTATCTTTTTAATTGCCTTGGCTCTGAAGTGAAACAGTTGGAGCGTAAGTTGAAAAGAAAAAATAAAACTGAGTTTATTTTATTTGAAGATGAATTTACACGAATTAAGGCCATTGACTACATTCCTGTAAAAATAGATCGTGAACGACTCAATTATTCTATCAGCGATGAATTTATAGTAAGTGATCATGTGCAAGATCCATTAACATACCAGGAAAATGATGCCTTCTTATTGAATATTGAAATTGAAAGTCTGAGTGAAAATTTCAAAGAGACAACCAAAATCATTTATCTGCAAATGGAAAATATCAATTGCCTTCAAAATGTTATTCTAAATGAAAAAGCTGTTGATGTTCAATATCTGTGTGCCACAAGAGAAGGAAACGGATTTGGCAATTGCAAGCGAAGTATCATCAAAGAAATTTACGAACACGAGGATCATTATCAATCACAAGGATTTGATCCTGATTATGTAATTACTTTTACCGATTTTACAGAACCACTCTTTCTTGAAAAAATGGCTTCAAAAAATCGAAAATTAAAGAAATGTGCTTCTCTTCCTTTCGAGTATAAAGAACAAATGACAAACAATAACAGTGTATATCAAATCATTAAATAAATATGAAAACAATTACTGCATTAAGAGAAAAATATGATGGCAGAGGCATAAACAATGGCTTTGATGGCGATACCATAAAGAAAGAGGATATATTTTTACTAATACTATGCGACGAAGATCCAAGCCTAGGGCCTCCGATTTATATGCTTGAAGTATTTCCTAATTACGAAAATGCCCTGGCTTTTATTGCTTACGGCCTACAAGCATCAGAACTAAGTCATACTTGTGTAGAAGATTGCGGAGCGATAACAGACAGTTATGATTTAACCCACTTTACTGGCGAATATGATGATCCAGATGATATAGAATATTTTGAAAGTGAAGCAGAAAATAGAAATTGGGATCCTGAAGATGTGAAAAAATGGATATCAGAAATGGATGCTTTTTTTAGCAGTAAGAATAAATTTGATGAGACTGATTTAAACAGATTGTTAGATAAATTTAATAAGAGTGCTTATCAGTTTCAGATAAAATCAGCAGGAAAAATACAGGACTTTTTAAGCTCCGAATTTATGCTTGAAGAAATAGAATCAAGAGTTCATTCGCACATTCATTCACATCACAAAGAAAAAGATATCAATGATCCCTTCTTATTACTACGGCCCTTGGTGGAAACCAATTGTTTAAATCTAGACAATGAAAAACATCTTGAAATTATTGGAGAAACACTTAAACTGTTAAATGACTAATAAAAAAAGCTGGATTAATACTCCAGCTTTTTTCTTATTCATACGTCATGCTTTGGCATAGAGGGTGTTTATATTTAAGACAAACCAAATTATATAGTTATGAAACACTCCTTTTTGTTGATTACGTTTATTTTAGTAAGTCTTGTTCAAATTATGGCTGGTGAAAAGAAGAGCAAGAATGATAAGTATTTAGAGAATTGGCTCGAAAAAGCAAATTTGAACTACCAGAAAACTCATAATGGTTATGAATTATGGCATTCCGATGAATTTAAAGCCAATCCTCTTATTCTCCCCGATTCTCTATCTAACTTATGCGATTTTCTGTATTTTGAAGCCTATCTTGAAATATACAGATATCCTAAACAGGATTATTCGGCATGTGATTTGCTTAAAGGTGCCAAAGAGTCAATTATTGGATCGGTCTATTCAAAAACAGAAAATGGGTATGATGTGCTCTACCTAATTTATGAATTGCCATTGGATTTAAGCTCCGATGCTCTGTATTCAATTGTAGAATATACAAGCCAATATAGTGAAAAACTGCAATTGAAAATTATCGAAAATCAAAAGATCTTCGAGCTAAAAACACAAAACAAATAATCCATAATTCTACAAATCTGCCGGCTCTAACACCTTCACCTGATCGCCATACATTTGAATGCGTTGCCATAATTCAAAATTAGGTTTAACTCTAATGGCAATTCTGAATTCTTCATCATTATCGATTAAAACTTCCTGAGAAGGGTGCATAGGTAAGGTGCGAATGTAATTGCCTTGCCAGGGAGTAAAAGACAGCACAATTCTCTTGACCTCTTCTCCCGAAAAGTTTACACCAATAATATCGCCAAAAACATCTTCGGCACTTCCCATTTTTCGCTCAAAAGTTTCAGGCAGCAATTCAATATTTTTGATCCGATCTAAAGCATAAATTCTTACACCATCGGTATAATCAACATGGCCGGTAACATACCAACGATTCATATATTCCTTCAGCAATTCAGGATTTAATACGAAGGTTTTTTCATCCTTCTCTTCAAAATGAGAATAGCTTATGCGTACTTGTAAATTGTCTTTTACTGCCCGTAATAAGGGTTGCAGATAATGTATGCCCATCATGTTGGCGCTGGTATCAAAATGGATATATTTTAAAGCTTCCCGACCATCGCTAAGCGTCTCGATTAAGGTATTGGCCGATTGGGCAATGTCCAAAAAGCGGATAAATGGCTCGTAATCAACACTAATGTCATCATTAATAAAATATCCCCGACGAATGGTATTGTATTCTATCTCAACACCAAATTCGTTCCGGATACTTTCCAATGAACGTTGAAAAGTCCGTTCGGAACATTTCAATCCCTGATCGTTTAACAAATCAATCAGTTCCTGTTTACTAGGGTAATTCCCTTTTTTTACTTTTTCAATCAGTAATAAGTAACGTTTAATTGTAGCTTGTTGCGACATGTAATTTCTTTTTTAAAAGGCATTTTTCCATTCGGTTCCCCATAGCAATTTGGCATCTTGCACAACCAATTTGAAATCATTGGTAGTTGATGCCAAATCAAATGCTTTATGGAAAATTATTTTTGCCTTTTCGATATTGGACAATGAAAAATACATAAATCTTATTATTGATGAAAATTCACTTGTGCATTTTGATACCTCACTTGCTCTTTCCACACAAGTATTTCTATCGTCTACCCTATCTAGATAATGCATTGTATGTGCCAAATTAATATATTCATGTCCTATACTAGCGTAACAAAACAGCATGTTGCAAACCTTATCCTTAAAATCATTTAAGTCATGCGTTTTTACAACACTGGCAATTATTTCAAACTCATTAAAACTTTTCGCTGCCTTTATGGCTTTATTCAGCGATTTTCGTATCAATTCCGAATTGCACTTGTGTATGGCCAAAAAATTTGCCAACTGATAATACTCAAATTCGTTAGGAATCATTTTCTCAATGCAACGACTGGCGCATCTATTCATTAAATCCTTGTCTTGAAGGGTATTATTCACCACTTTTAACAATTTCAGATACTCTTCTACTCCATCTACACGATCGAGAGCAGCATTTATTGCAAGAATACTCAACTCCTTATCTTTTAACAGACGAAGGGCACAATCGCCCAAATCAATTAATGCATGAGGCAAACACTCCTCCTCATCGTCCAACTCCTTTTGTATGGCTTCGTTTATTAATTCTGTGGCTTGTTCTTTGCTATTGTGCAAAAACTTTAAAAATTCGGCATAGGCGATCACATTGGCAGTAATAATTGGATTCTGAATTTCATGTTTGCGCAATAGTTTTCGCAGTGGAGAAGCATATTTTCTGTATGTTCTTTTAGTGAAGAAAGTGAGATCTTTCCAATTTTTGTTCAGCAAAACTTCAAAACACCAATCGGACCATTTATTTGCCGCTTTCTTTTTATCCCACAAATGCTCGGCATATCTCTTAAAAATTTTATCTTTCAGCTCTACCGATTGGGCTTGATCAAAAATCTTTTCCAATAGAAGCATGGCTCCATTACAGCTCCACTGTCTGCCAGAAATACTGGTGTACAAATCCTCATAATCTTCCTCTTCTTCGACCAACTCGAATGCTTTTTCGTATGACTCTAGAGCCTTTATTTCATTTGAATTGTGCAGTAAATATCCTTCGGCCACATCAATAAAATCATAGAATGTGTTGGCTACCACTCTTGCATCTTCAAATGCCTTTTCTGCTCTGATATTAATGCAAAAACCATTCTCCTGTACCATACTCATCTTCATGAATTCCCAGGTAAATTCGGCCAAAGCATAAGATTTCGTATAAAAATCTTGTTCTTCTGCCTCACTGTAAAAACCCGAATCCAAAATTACGAGCAAACATTCGTGGGAATCGTAAAAATCATTGGATTTCTTCCATGCCTCTTCAATCAGACTTTTTTGTATATCTCGTAGTTCAGATGATTCGGCCAGTTCGGCCACAATTAACAATTCCTGAACCGTTTCGCACCACATGTGCAGTTCCTGAATACATTGTTGGGCATCTTCTTCCATCATGTTGTTAATGATGTTTTTGTGCTTGAGATAAAACTCGCTAAGATTATCGGCATACAAACTCAGGTGGTAGCGAAAACTAAGCAAACTTGTATCGTAGTCTATGGATAATGACATAGGGGTAGTAGTTTTTAGAATTAATAACAAAAAAGATGCTGATTTACTTTACAAGCTGATATAAGTTTTTCTTTCGAATTGTGCTATGATCTCCTTGAATTCAGTAGGCAAAATGTCATTTACCTTGTTTAGGATGTACTCAGGAATTTCTTTGTAGTAGGCTTGAGCGATGCTACCGGTAATGCAAGCAATGGTATCACTATCGCCACCAAGCGAAATGGCCAAACGAATTGCCGATTCATAATCGCTACTATCCAAAAATGCAATAATAGCCTCGGGAACCGTTCCCTGGCAAGATTCGTTAAATTCATAATCGGGACGTATTTGCTCGCAAGTACGATCTAAATTGTAGGCAAACAAATTGGTAATTATTTCGCGTATGGCTTCTTTGCTGTTGCCCGACCGAGCCAGAAAAATTGCCAATGCAGTTGCCTGGGCTCCCTTTATGCCTTCAGGATGATTATGAGTTACCTCTGCCGATTTTTTGGCTTCTTTAAGCACTTCATCAAGCGAATTGCAATAAAACCCCACCGGACTTACACGCATGGCCGATCCATTGCCCCAGGAATTGTATGGCTGTGCAAAATCATCGTATATCCAGGAGGCAAATCTTCCACCATATCCTCGGTTTGGATAATACCGCCCATAGGTTTGATACATATTGGCATAATCATCTCCTTTTAATAAAGTTTCAGCGGTGGCTATTGTTAATACCGAATCATCAGTAAAATCAGAATTCGCTTGAAACAATTCAAAGTCGATTCCCTTGTAATTGTTCCATTCGAATACCGAACCGATAATATCTCCTGCTATTGCTCCTATCATAATTGTTTTAAGTTTTAGTTTGATACAAAATTAGTATGTAGCTATGCCAAATGCTGGCGGAGAAGAATTATTCTTTGCAAATTGATTTCCAGACCTCAAAAACCTGAATGATTTTCTATAAATACTGTTCTATAATCTCATTCATTTAATCAACAAATAAGCCATACCAACTGTCGTCGTAAAAATCTAATGCAGAATTATTTTCTTTAATAGTGTATTCATTTAACTTCTGATATAACCAATAATTATTATTTGTCATTGTGGCACCTGTTCCAAAATATTTTGAAATACCTCTTTGAACAGACTTGTATGCCTAAAAGATTTGCAGACTCTCTTTTTTAAAAGTAAGGGATTCAATGGATTTTATATAGCTGCCTTTTTGCTAATAGTGGGCTTAATGAGGATTGGGCTGGGATTTATTAAATGGAAAAGCCTCCTGAGTTGGAGGCTTTATATTTATTTTAGTTTGATTCATTCCAAAGAATCCTTAACTATAACAACTAATATAGACTATAAAATCATAAATTGATTTATTCTTGAACAACTGGATTCAATGTTTTTTCCATCATTAATTCGAGATAACTCTTCCCTCCAGGAAGTAGATTTTCATCTACAAAACCTTCACTTTCGTCAGTTGCATGCCAATTTAATCTTAGTATATGTTTGTCAATCATGTTTGATTTTTGCCATTCTAGATTTGAGCTCACCCCTTTTGTTCCCATATTCGAACTATCTCGAAGTAATAAGAAGGAATTTAGAATGAAATCTTTGTTATGGGTTTTCTTTAATTCTTTCTCCAATAAAACCAAAGTTTCATTTTTAGACTTATCGGCGATATTAACCTTTTCATTCATGCTTAAAGTTTGAGCATCTTGCAAACCCATTTGACCTTTAGGATCAATGAAATTGATATAGGTTATATTGGCAGAAACTAGCCACAAAACAAAATCAGGATAAAATACCTGTGAATCATCATTCAGATAAATACCGATGCTTTTTAAAGATTCTACATTTCGCATGAGGTAAATATCAAAATCTTTGTAATCTATATTATGCGAGAAGAATTGTGCTGCATCTTGTATGAATTTCTTTTCACCAGAATTTAATTTATCTGGAGTTATTTTTAATTCTTTCTCATCTTCGATTACATTATTTGTTTCTCGTAATAAAGGATGATAAATGTGATTGCCAATATTTTCAATTTTTAAACGTTCAGTGATTTCTTCAATAGTATTCTCAAAATTCTGAATTTCATTTTCAATTTCGGCATCAGACTTAAACTTCGTTTTACCACTTACTTCCTTAGTAGTATCAATAGATTTTATAATATAGTAGCTTTCAATGAAATCTCCTTTTTCAGTTTCCGAACTTTGTTTCAGTTCTTCATTGTATTTGTAGTTATTGTTATTTATATACCAGTTTACTTTATTTTTTAGTTTCTTCAAAAAATCAAGGGTCACTTGGTTAACTACATTTTCAATAAAGTCAATATTAGCATGATCAATTGACTTTTTATCCTTATCCTTCTTTTCAGAAATTTTAACTTCATAAACAAAAGGTAGAATATCTTTAAATGTTATCTTTTTTGATTTAGTTGTTATAAAAAGCCCATTTTCAAATTCAAATTCAGAAATCACTGCATTGATTTTTCTTTGGTCAATGAAAACAGAATAATTTCGATAAAAAGAAGACAACTCTCCAAGAATATCAACGCCAATTTCATCCTTTTTAGTCCTATAATCTAACTTAATTGAAAAATTATTTACATCACCTTTTTCTATATTGCCATTTTGTTGGTATTCAATTGAAAATTGATTGTTCCCATTAAGGCTAACTCTTTTTTGGTGCACTTCCGTTTTTGATAATTTGAAAATTGGCAAGTGTTTTTTTAACTTTTCAAATTCTAGCTCTTTACCCTTGTTTAATTTTATTATACTAGGTTTAACTACAACTTCAAATTGTTTTGATATTGAAAGCTCTTTATTAACGGTATCAAGAAACTTTTCCAAATAAGTCCTATTTAATGAAAAAACACAAAGCGTTTCGAGCATTCTTAGTTTTTCATCTTCTTTTATTTTATCGAGACTAAAGTAATCTTCATAATGAGCTGCAAACGTTCTTTTACCATCATTCTTTAATCCTTTAATTCTGACACCTCTACCAAATATTTGAATAATCTTATTTCCCTTGGAACTTCCCAAATTAATCAGCCCTATAACTGATACCCTAAAGCAATTCCAACCTTCCGCAAACTTTCTGCTACCTATTAATACGTTAATTGGCGACGACTTATGATCAATATTTTTAAAAGAGTAACGTTCAATATTAGAAACAATGATTTGATCTCTCGTATTCTTTATAAAAATATCATTGTCATTGTTAAGGTCATTAATAAATTTTGCTCCATTTCCAACGTTCACTATTCCCCAGTATCCACCTATTCCATATGAAAGTAGTATTTCATCATCTGTTTCAGGATTTCGAGTCAAAGTAAGTTTTCCTTGGGTTTCATCATTGAAAAGGTGTTTGTACTTCCTCTTTTCAGTTTCTGTTAATTTAGCCAAGAAGTTAACAATATTGGTAATATCTGAAACTTCATCATCTTCATTTTTTGCGGATTTGTCCTTATTGTTTACAGTATTACCCATGAAGGCAATTAATGGTTTGTCTGGAAAATGAGAAGCTTTAAATAAGTTTTTCTGAATTGAATAATCTGCTGATTTCCAGAGTTCAATTTTTTCATTAATTACTTGCAGATTGTGGTGTAAGTTATCATCAATATCTTTATTTAAAATATCATCTCCAATTTGCTGAAAAAAATAATCTTTTCCATAACCATCTCTATAAAACAAGTTGTAATTGTAATCATAGACTATTGCCTTTTCATATTCATTTTCAAGTTTTGTATTGATATTGTGAAAGGTGGCAGAATATTCAAAAAGAAAACTATTTCGTTTATTAAGCTTCTTTCTCAAATTCATAAACTTACCCATATCACTGTTAGTTCCAAGCCCAATGTGAGCTTCATCAACTAAAATTAACCTTCTGAATGTTTTGGTATCAGGAGCTTCAAAATAATCGGGTATTTTTTCCGCCTTGCTAACCAATCCCTGAGTAGTATCAATAATAAGTTTAATGGTATTTCTGTACCCTTTGTTTATGAAATCCAAATACGGTTTTAACTCTCTTTCATGCTGCTCAATCAGATTCACCCCTGGAGTAGTCATGATAATTTCAAAATCTTTGAAATTTTTATTGAAAGATAGATATTGTAGAATATTTAAGTGCATGACAATAGTTTTACCACTACCTGTTGCCATCCAATAAGCTAAGTTGTCTTTAGAAAAAATAAAATCACTCTCATTTCTTTTATTGAAATAAAGTTCACTATAATAGAGTGATAAAATTTGATAATATCTTAATGATACTTCAGGCTTAAAGTTTGACTTTAAATATTCATTATACGTTTTTAAATATTTTTTAATCTTATCTAATAGTTTATTATCTAATCCTAAGTTTTTATCAAAATTTTCTAATCTGTCCTGATAAATTGAATCTCTAAAATCTACGTCTGTATTTTTTAAACCAACCGAACGCAGATAGTTGTATAATCTTAATTCCATTGCGTTCTTTTAATGGTTGAATACTTCTTTAGTTATTATTTTGATTTCGATTTCTTTATCACCAAACTTTAGAAGATTGTTTTTATCTAACTTTAAGTTGGCAAATTCTGCATTTACCTCAATGGTATGTATTTCATCGTATTTTGAGGCAATATCAATAATTTGTTGACTATCATCCTCATTTACATTAACATCTCTCCAAATTACCAATTCTCCATTGGTTGTTTCAACCACTTTGAAATATTTTTTATCTATTTCATAAGCCTTTATAGTCTTAACAAAATAGCCTTGCAGATAATTGTAAGTTTCTATTAAATCAATAAAACCTTCCTGACTTGGTTGACCATATTTAATTTTATTGTCAAATGGATTGAAGATATCAAGGGTACTGTCTAATGAATTTTCCTCTGGTTTATATAAGTATTTTAATGGAAGATGCTCAGGCACTTTAATATCAGGAACTATTAAATTATCGAGGAGATCTTCATATTGTTCTAGTACCTGATATTTAAAAATATGTTTTTTCGAACCATTTGAATCAATAGGTATACCTTTTTGCCAATTATTGGAATAAATAACTTTCTGAATTCTTGGTTTAGTAATAGCTCTCATGTAGTTACCCATTTCCATAAGCAAGTATTTTCTATTCTTATTTTCCTCTTTGTTTAGTTCTATTACTGCTTGCCCTGTTGTACCTGACCCTGCAAAAAAATCTAATACTATTGCGTCATTTTTAATTGATTCAAGACCAACCAATTCTTTATATAAGGAAACAGGATGACAATAAGGAAACTGAACGCCTAATTTATCTGTATCAGCCTTTCCTTTTTTTGCATCTTGTATTACAGAAGGTAATTGAAACAGTGTATTTCTTGCTAAGATTGATTTCTGTCTAGGTTGAATGGATTCATCTTTACCAAACAATATTTCTCCATTTTCCAGCATTTGTTTTAAAGTATCAGGTGTACGAGAAAAACCATTGGGTGGCATTGAACAAGGCTTATTTGTTTCAGGATGAATCAATGGTTGATGAAATTTTTTATCTTTTCTTGGTTCTGGTGCTCTTAAACTAACACTTTGATAAACCCTACCACTGTCATCAATATATTTATAAGCTTTAGCTCCTCCAGAAAGCGAATCATTATTGTTTATCCATTTGCTAAATTTTTTTCTCACATTATCATTTACTACACCCTCACTTTTGATCAACTCCTCTGCCTTATCCAGTATTTCATTAATAAGTTTTTTACTTCGAAATATTCGTGGGTTATCTGGACTGAAACATAGCACGAATTCATGTTGATTAGCAATTCCTGCTCCTCCATTCATTGGGTTTCTTTTATCCCAAATTATTGTTCCTAAATTGGTAAATTTTGATTCATCAAAGATTTTAAAGAGACTCTCATACTCGTTTTCATCAATATGGGTCAGGAACAAGGCATCCTTATTGAACAATTCAGAGCTCAGCATAATTTTATTCTGCATCATTGTAACCCAGCTTGAATGTTTAAACTCGTTTTTATAAAGAAAACCACTAGTGTCTGTATTATAAGGTGGGTCTATATGAATACAATCAATATTTTTTTTGAATTTGTTTTCAATTAATTTTAAACCTTGGCAGTTTTCTGTATTTAACAATATGCCGTTTGTTTTTTGATCTACATCTTCAATATCTGAAAGTATTTTATCTTTTAAAGTATTTTTACAACCTTTATTAAAGAACTTAGTATCCAGAACCAAGGTTGGATTGCCTTTTAAATCTTCAATCGTGTTAACTTCCAAACGAAACAACTCTTTCCATTCATTAAGTTGCGCTTTGTTATTTAAAATTTCTAAGTAGTGTTTTTCATCTACATAATCCAACGTAATGCAATATTCACTTTCTACAACCTTCTTCTTCTTTGTAAAAAGGTGTTTTTGGAAATCTTCAATAGCACTCAAAAACTCAATTATTCTGCTACTTACTTGATCAAATGCGTTTGCAATGAGGATTGTTGTATTATCTAATTTTCCTTTATAAATGCTTTCTAGATCATCAAAGATGTAGTTCTTAACGTAACGTTGTTTTTCATTACTTAAGAATTTATTCAAGTTCTCATGAATAAAATAGTCAGAATCATTTCCGATATAAAAGCTATTTAGTTTTTGATCTAGTGCATATAGTTGTGCAAGGGTTTCATCTAAAAATTTGTTTTCACTTTCATCATACAATTTTGTCCCTTGTTCAAAATTCTTTTTAGCAGATTTCGCAACTTTTTCTTTTTTTTGTCTTAGAGCAGATAATCCTTTTATCTGTCCGTTCTGAACCTTATCAAAGTCTTTAGTTAAGTCAACAAAAACATTTTTTGTTACATCCTTTTGTTGTTTTTTATTAAATTCTGAGTAAGTGAGATATTTATCGATCGAGATCTTTGGGAATATCTCTTGATATATAGCTTTGAAAATATCCACTTTAGAACTTGAAGCATCACTGAGGTTGAATATTACTTGATAGACGTCATCATACTTTTCAATTCTGTCAAAGCGATAATGTTTTAGTTGACTATCCTTATTATTGTTACGAGCAACTTCCTCATTTTCACTCTCGGTATTTGTTTCTAAACGAAACTCTATTTTTTCTCCATTAAGATTAAACTTTATTGCATTAAATGAGGTTCCTGTTTTTACGTATAGACTACCTTTATGCTTCCAGTGGAACATCGTATCTGAACCATTGTAATCAGCTTCATATGGAACTTTATAAATGTCTCTGCTACGATCATTGTATCCAAAATCTCCATTAGAGAAATACAATTGAAAGAAGCTAAGTATATGATTATAAATTTGATCTTTCAAAGCATCAGAAATCTCTTCTGATTTGGATAATTTATTTAGTGTTTCTATATGTTTTGCCTTTTTTTCGGCATTTTGTTCAGTTCCTATGAATAATTCAAGTTGCTGATAATTAGCTTCCGGATCTTCTAATAATTTGTCTTGATTTAAACCTTTAAGAAAATTACACAGTTCGAGGGAGTCATTTTTCTGATTTTCTTGCTTAACTTTATTTAAAATCTTCTCAATTGTTGGTTTAAGATCATTTACATTCTCACCATCAATAAAAGCCTCTATTTGCTTCCTTTTAAGGTTGTATATCTTATAAATACCAAAATCCAAATCATTCTCGTTGAATTGGAACATTTCTTTCAGAAAAAATCTTAGTTTATTTATTGAATTGCTCATTTAATTCTCTATTTAAATCCTAATATATCCGAAGTTATTATCACCAGTGAGGTAAGCTTCCTCATAATTATATTACTTCTTTATTAAATCAATTCTTATATGTAAATAAGTCACCAACAAAAATAATTAAGGGATTCAAATATTATCACTTTTCACAGCATTAAATTTTAAGTATTACTCGAAGCTCATTGAGAAGTATCACACGGATAGGATTTTGAAAAACAATTCTATCTTATAACTCTCGTTACATTTATAGATATTCCGATACTATTTACGTCTAACTAACTTTAGTAATTCTTCAAAATTCTCCTCCCCCATATTCTTCGGACTAAAAGTTGGATTCCTAGGGTTTCTTAGCATCATTGCGTTTGGGTAACCTTTTAATTCAGGCACCAATTGTTCCCATTTGCTTTTGCTTCGCATAAATACAATGGGTGCATTTCTATCCATGAAACTTTTTACAATTTCTCTTGTATATTCCTGAGTTGGCAGCATTTGTTTTGCCTGTTTAAACTGTACCGAGTGGTAAGGCACGTATTGCAAACAGCAAATGCTTTGTGCCAAGATTTTATCATCCATTTCTTCTGAAAACCAGCGTAATTTGCCACGCCACCATTTCGAGCCTGGGCAATTTAAGTCTGGGCTTAGGTAATAAAAAGGATAATCGCATTTTACCTGTGCCAGGTTTTGTTTGTAAAGGAAACGAAATTGTTCATCGGCATGTGTTTGATAATCCTCAGCACTTAAGCCTGGGTTTAAGGCCAAGAGTAGAACCTTGGCTTTTAAACTGCCAATATATGGGTCGGGCAAAAGAGTATTGCAAAATTGGTATTCCTCTTTTGCTTGAGCATTAAATTCGTCAACCGCTTGCATGTCCAATGGGTGTATGCTGGTTACATCAGTATTTAGGTTTCTCCAAGGATTTCGCATGTGTTATTCAATTGTTTTGTTTCACTTAAACTTCTTGCAATTCACAAGAGTAAATCACTTCTGTTTCATCTCCATTTTTATAATAAATCTCAACATTCTCATGCTGTTGAGGATGAAAACGTCTTAAATTTTTTCTACTTTCATCAGTATAATAGAAAATATTCTTTCTTTCATCGTCGAACTTTTTTACTCCATAATGAGCCCTATTTCTATCATTCACAGTCGCTAAAGTAATGTGAGCATTTCGGGTTCCATTGTTCAACTCTAATCCTGAAACTTCCAATACATATGCCGAGAATTTGTTTTTAATGCTAGCTACAGGATAATCTTTATCATACTCAAGAGTATCAACAAAATCATTCAAAAGATCGATTACTGGCTTTCCATAGCTTTTCTTTTCCTGAATCTCTTTACGTTCCTCTACATAACTCTTAAAGTTAGTTTTAATAAAAGACAAAAAGGACTTAATCAGGTATGATGACTGGTTGTTTATTGGATCAACCAAACCATTTTCTTCATCCTTAAATATTTTTATCAGTTTATTAAAAATAGAATGCTCATGTTTATCCCAATACAAGTGACATTTCTTTGTGTATTCCAATTTATCAAACGAATAGCTTGAAATCTCAGATGGATAAGGGGTAAGGTAAACCACGTAGATTTCGGGATTCAAATCACTCTCCTGATAGTAATTTTGCAATCCACTTAACTCATCTTCTAACTGGGAATCTTTCTTGCTTATGGAAGCATCTGTAATCTTATTCTCAAGACAAATGGCATATAGTATCTCCTTAGTTCTATCCTCAATTATCTCGATCAGAATATCGATATCTCGACGCTTCTTTTTACCTTCTCCATTTAAATTTACCGTCATTTCCGGAACAATATTAACTGAGTATCCAGAGTACTTGGAAAGGTCCGTTATCCTATTGTCGAACTTTATTTTTTGCAGAAAATCATTATCTACAAATAAAAATTCGTTTAATAGCTCTTGCAACAATAATCCTGAAATACCATGATCCTCATTTGGATTTAAAAGATATGCCAAGAATGAACTTACATTGGGTTCGTTAATGGATCCATCGTTGGATGATAAAATTCTAAAAATATTCATGCTCTGATTTTTAAATTTTCATGTGGATTGATTCTATAATAAATTGCACTTCATTAAAGTAATATGTGGCGCAGACCTAACAACTACGCCACATAACATCTTCCCATTTAATTGGAAATAAAATCTTCTAGTTTATTAAAAATAGAGACAAATTGGTCTTCATGTAATTTCTCAATTATAAATTGGCTTAAGTTGGCAATTTGCTCTTCCTTGGGTTTGTATTCTTTTAATGCAAAATGTGCCCACCTTGCACTGGTGTTGGTAAAGAAATCAGCTTTTAATACATTGGCTTTCTTTTCATCTTCAGAAAAATCAATTGCATTAAATCTTTCCTTATTCTCTAATTCTTTGTGTTTTAATTCTATTATCAGGTAAAGCTTCTTCTCTTCTTCTTGCAACAACAACTTATCCAGAACAATTGTAAACATTAAATCGCTATTCTTTGAAGATTGAAAGTATCTTAAGCGATCGGTTCTTTTTCCTGATAAATTCAAATTAATATCCAGGCGCTCACAAGCAAGTTCAACTTCGCTAAGCACATGATTATGCACACTATTCTTTAATGTGGCTGCTTCGTTAATTTTCTTTTGGTGTTCGAAATAAAATTCGAGTGCGTTCTTATCCATATTGCTTGTGCTAAGGTTGATAATATTTTGGTATAAATCTTTTAAATAGACTAGATACTTCTCGTTGACTCCAAGTAAATAATCTCCTACTTTACTCATTACCTTTTTTAATAATTCGATATGAGTAATATTTATAAAGTGTGGATGTCCCGTTGGATTAATGGGGTGTAGAGAAAGTACAATACCTATTTTATTTTTTACAGGAACTTTTATTGTATTCCAATAGTTTTCTAAAATATTGTTCAAACAATGAAATACTTTATTTTCAATGATAATGGCATGCTCATCGTTCCTAATCAAAAGATCGATTCGTCCTCCATTTACACTAGGATACTCTGTTTTGATATCGGGCTCATCATATATCGTTAAGCTTTTTTCTTTTCCTATTTTAGTTTTCTGAATCAAATCCAGCAATGACGAAAGGAATAAATCGCCCATTTTATGTTCTTCGTCCACATCGAAATAAAATGCATACAAGTTCGACAATACATTTTCGTAATGCGGTTGTTTTGCAATTCCTAAAAAGGTTTTGGGTTTTGTTTTTACTTTCGGGATCTCTTTATTGGAAAGAAAAACTTCTAGTTCTTTATGGTTCATGGGTAAGTTTTATGCGGTTTTAGCTATAAATTGATTTTCGATTTTTTGTAAGCCTGTTATTAAGAAATAAATAGGCACCAATTGAAGAATGGTATAAAGTATACTCATAGAGCTTTCTTCTTCGAAAAATGCAATTAATAAAATAGAAACAGGAAAGAAGATCAACTGCAAGCTTGCAAACATTTTCAATTGATCGTGTCCAACACCATCGACTTTTGCCAGCTTAATTCTGAATCTAATAAACTGGTAAATATGAATGATTGCCGAAAACATTACAATTACAAACAGAAGAACTCCTAATTCATCGTTGAATCGATCTTCAAAACCTTTTCTGGTTGCTAAAACTTCAAATAAATAGATTGGTATAAGTGTAGCAATTAGCCAAGTTACAATTGCAGTCAGCTTATCATTGTGCAATATTTTTGAGAAATACGATCTTATACCTAAAAAAACCCTTACCAGCGATGTGCCGCTTAAGAAAATAGCCATTGCATAATATTTCGAATCTTCATTCCCTGTTAATTCTATAATACAAGCTATAATGGCAAGTACAGCAAAGGTATAGGCATATAAAACACTATTGGAAATTCTATTACCGGTAGCCTGATTTGCCTCCTTACTTCCGGGAATTGGAGGAGGGATCACTTCAAAAAAACTTTTAAACTCAGAAATTTCATCAGCTCTTTTCCAATCTTTCATCCCTTCGCACCAAAGCAAAGTATCTTTTTGAATTTTACCTTTTAACTCATTTGCCGGATAAGGACCTTTACGGTCACCATTTTCGACATAGTACCATTGTTTATTCATTCGATTATTCAATTTTCTAACAATTTTATAAATTGACAACGCCAAAATGTGGCGTAGCATTATTTATTCGAAATATATTTCTCTGAAACTAATCGCTTGGTTTCATTTTCGAAATGATAACCGATGAAATTACACCATATTAAACAAAATAAGAACTGCCAAATGTGTCAAGTTTATTGAAATGCACCTAACCCATTGAGTAATTATTGTATAGTGGATAAAAATAGCCGTTGTTATTTAAACCAAATTAACACACTTTGATGTTCATACAGATATAATCAGTATTATGTATTTACAGTTCAGTAATTATTTTTAGAAAGGTGCCAATAAAACTTACTTTGGAAAGAATGAAAATTTAGTTTGCCTTTATTGGCAATATCGATTAATATACATTACAGCAAGTATAAATTGATTGTTTTATTAAAAATCTTTTGAATATACTGCTCAAAATCAAGCTCAACAATCTGCTTAGAGTTATTTTGAAGTATTATAGTTTCTTATACATTTCCAGGTTATGCTCCAATGCATATTTTGTACTCTCATCAATCAACGAAAAATCAAATTCAGTTGAAAAGATTGCCACAGTATCCATTAAGAATTCTTTTGCCCACTTCATTATTTCCTTCTTATCTTCTTCGTAAAGAAGCCTGGCCATTTCTCGGCCAATTTTATGGTTGTATTGTTCCATGGTATCAGTTTCCTCTTCTTCGACCAGTTCGAGCAGTTGATTGTAGTATTTCTCATCACTAATCAAACGAAAACAAATAGCTGTTTTGTCCGAATCACTTAGATTATTCAGATAAGAAACTGTTAATTGAGTTAATTCTTGGAAATAGTGATTCTGTGATTGTCCTTCCTGGAAGTTTAACCTTTCAAATTCTTCCCTTACAGTATAATACTTTTCCCCTACATTATTTTCCTTTTCTTCAAGATTTATAGCTTGCCTAAGAAGATTAACAACAAGAATATTTCCATAGTCAACCAAGGCTCTATAAACATCCTTGGTAATTAGCATTTCGTTAGATAGTTCAATCATTATATTTTAAGGTCTTTATTTTTATCCTTACGAGCTGTACCGAGTAACAAATTTTCAAACAGATGTGCAGAAAATTTCAAGTGGTTGTGCAAGGATTTTCCGTAGCTAAAACATGGCTTGCTCTTAACCAAATGTCATAAGTAATTCTCTTCTCATGAAAATATATCAATCCAAATAGTTATCAGATTAAAACGGACATATTACATTCCAATATTACATTATCATATTATCAATCGAATCAAAGAAAATTCCATTTAGGGGAAAAAATGATTTTTAAATTGATACTACTTTCGTTCTAACAACACTTCTAAAAATTAAGAAACCTTAGTTAACTGTATCTACAAAATCGAAGGTTGATATAGCAAATCTACACACTTCGTTTTCTTTTTTTCTTCTTCTTTTTAGGTTTATCATCATCTAAAGGTTGCCCTTCCAAACGACCAGCAGAACCACCAAAAAGCATATTAAGCCCGTTAATAATCCCACTAGTATTGCCACCAGAAACACCTTCACTTTCATTGCCAGTAACTTCTGTTCCATTTTCGTTACTGTATAAGTCATTCGATGTAGCTGCTTGTCCCCCTGTTCCAGAATATCTGTCTGTTGATTTTGCAGTTGATTCAATATGACTGTCTCTTTCTTGACCTCGATTATCAACCCCTTCAGAGCCTTTAGAACTGGAATTAATTTGATCTTCAGTTCCTTGATATCCTGTAGGTTGATTTCTTGTATTTTTCTGACTTGCTCCTCGAGTATATGAGCCCTTTCGTCCACTTTCTTCTGAGCCAATTCTTTGATTTTGTTCATCGTATAATTGTTCCTTAATCTTGTTCCATGAATATCCTCTTCCTAATTGTGAAGCTTTGAACTTGACTCCTTCCATCTGGAAACTAACTCCATAAATTTTGTCGTTGCTATTCCTATGAAACTTTACTGTTGCTCCACCTCTAATTATTCTATTTTCGAATTCCTTAACCGATCTTGACTCTTTAATTGCCTTTTTAACTATAACCTGAAGTTGTACTTTAATTGGTATGGCACCTGTCTTTCTGAAATTCTCATATTGTCCTTTTGAATAAGCTTTCTCTTCCACTTTCTCTGAAGAAACTACTTCCTTTAATGCATACTCTTTCTCTAGTTCTCGAATAATCTTTTCTGATCTTTTGTAATTCCCACTATCACTAACCACCTTACCATCCAGATCAATTCGATTAGCAATTAAATGTATATGCGGATGCTCAGTATCAGTATGACGATAAATCAGAAATTGACTATTATCAAAACCCATTCGTTCAAGATATTTTTCACCCAGTTCTCGAAATTTTTCATTAGACAAATCCTCATCTGGAGAAATACTTATTGATGTGTGATAAACAGCTTTGGAAACATTAGGTTTTAACGCTCTAATCATTCCAAACTCCTTAGCCAAGGATCTGGAATCAACACCAAACATATTACCACCTATTTTTTCACCTTTGCCTTGTTGAAGTTTTTCTTCATTATAGTTTAGAACAGACCGAAAAGAAGTTCCTATAATCTGTTTTCCTATCATTCTTGAAATATCTCATTAATCTTTATCAATAAACTCTTTACATCTAACAATTGCTGATAGATTTTCGGATACTGGTTCTGATTAATTTTTCTAGCTAATTGATTTACATTGCTGCCAATCCCTACTAATTGACGGTAGTAAGTTCGGTGCATTGGTGACACTTTTACTTGTAGTGTTTTTTTTGAGAATGCCGCTGTTCGAAGCCAATTTGCGACAGATAAACCAGCCATTTCGGCTTGTTCATCCGCCTTCAATTTCTCAGTTTCAGTTAATCGGATATTGACTTGATAAATACGCAGATCTTCTTGTAATTTTCTTGGTCTGGCCATATTAAATTACTTAGATAATACATCATCAATTTCCTTGTCTATTTCATCATTCGTTTTGCGAAGGTATTTCTTCACAAACTCATCCAAATCTTCCGGAAAGAAGCGCCAGGATTTACCAATCTTTGCACCCTTTATCTCATTCCGAGCCAAATATTCTCGAAAAGTTGGTACAGGCATTTGAATATATTCTGCTGCTTCTTTCAGCACTAATATTCTCTTACTTACATCATGAGACGTTGGAATATTAGCAAGCATATCACTAGCAAAACTCTCTAGACTCTTCTCTAAATCCTTTCTGGAAATAACAATAAATGGTAGTTGTGGAAAATTTTCAGTTTGTAAATTAAACTTATTTCTTTCAATTGGTATTTTTTCATTACTCATATTATCATTTTTTTTATTACATAACAATGATAAGTAACAGCCATAACCAATCATAGGAAACTTGTGTTGGGAACCAGTTCAGAACCGGTTCTTTTTATTTAACCTGAATTGATCCAGGTCATCTAAAGCTCTTTTTTTACCTTCTTGCGATAGATATTCATACATTTCTTTAAATCGCTTTTCAAAATCCCTAAATGCATATCTTTCTGTTTGGCTCTTGGAATAAAGATCATATTTTGCTATTAATTTATTTGCTGCCTGATGTCCATACCGGTCCAAAATTTTATCTACATTAAATTTATCTATAGGATCTTCATTATAAAAATGCAACAAAGCAATACTTGACATATTTATTTTTTTACTATTCAATCCATCTTTCTTTTTCTGCTTATTTTTAGAGTAGTTATAATAAATCAACACATCTTCATCATCAATATTCTCATCCATTAAGAATATATTTATTTCTTCAACAGCGGACAAATAATTTAATTCACTTTCAAGTTCTCTGAATTTTTCTTCTATATCATATAAGTAATGCTTCCATAGTTCATAAATTCCTTCTTTTCCTTCTTCTAAGGAGTCAGTAAAGGCAATACTATTACATTTGTCTATATCAGCATAAATAGCATCTTTTAACAATCTTAATGAATCTGTTTTTTTCTCTTTTATTAACGTGTAGGAATTTTCTTTAATGAATCGAATTGCATAACTTATTTTTTGCCCGATCTTCTCTTTAGTGATGGTAAAATTTAACTCTAAATCTTTTATAAAATATCCAGGCCCTGCAATCTCTTCAATCCATTTCTCAACTCGAATATTATTATATATTTCTTCTTTTGGCCTTAATTCAGATAGCTCTTCAGACATCCAGTACATTTTATTAAAATTTTAAAAGTTTATTAGCATTCTTCACTTTCTCTTCATTGGAAATACTCGCGATATATTTATCAATCACTTTCATACTGGAGTGACCAACACTTTCAGCTATTGTATGGATATCAACACCTGAACGCACAAGTACAGTAACAAAAGAATGTCTCGCATAATAAGTCGTTACTGAAACATTTAAGTCCAATTTTTCAGAAATCCGTTTCATATATTTGTTCACCTGCTTAACAAACTGCTGCACTTTTTTCTTTATTTCCTCCTCATTTGGATTTCCCTCGAGAACTGGAAAAATAAAATCATCCTTCTTCTCTGCCTGATTACCCCAACGCTCTATTATTTCCTTGTTCTTATCAATTAGTGCAATGGAGATTGTTTTAGCCGAACGATTTGTATTCTTTACCTTTTCACGAGCATATACAATGGTATCGGCATATATGTCTTTAAATTTCAACAAACACACATCCTTCATGTTGATACCATTTCCTAAATAAGAAAACACCCACATATCTCTGTAGTAATTTTCTGGTGACCCAGGCTCCGGAGAATAGTTAATAATCTTCCCTATTTCTTCCAGAGTTAAAGCTTTCTTAGGGTTTTCAGGTTCCGGTGATTTGTAACGACCTCTTTTAACATCTCCAAATGGACTTTTCTTACTATCAAGAATACCATCTTCAATAGCATCGTTAATTATTTTTTTTAGAGGTCTACAATAAATTCCAACTGTAGTTCTACTGTGACCATTCGCTATCATCCAATTTTCATATTTTCTTAAAAAAGTTGGAGTAATTGTTTCAAATGCAATAGATTTCTTACCATGAAATTCTTTTAGTTTTTTCATGGAGTACTCGTAATTCTGAGCAGTTCCTAACCTATCTTCAGATTTCAATTGAGCTATGTATCTTTCGAAATACGTGTAGACACTTTTTGCATCAATACGTTTCTTTTTGAAATGTTCTTTAAACTCAGAAAAAGAGAATTCATCCATCATATTAATGATGGAATATGCTCTCATCAAATATGTATGAATAATAACCTTTTTCTCTTTTAGATCAGAACTTATTCTTCTTTCAAATAGCTTCAGGTAATCCTTCTCAGTTAAAGAAATTTTGGTTGAAAAATAAGCTGGATAACGTTGATGAATTATTTTTAACTTTACCGAAGACGTTCCGTCTTTTCGTTTTCGAACTGTATCTAGAAATGCCACTAATGAAACACCCTTTTCACTTCTTAAAGCTTCTTCATTAATTTCTGGATGAACAATTACAGGTAGTTTTTCCGACATTTTTATATTCAAATAGATTTTGCACTAACAAAATAACTAACAAAACGTATCTACAACTAGTTATTTTGAAATATCAACTATAACAAATCTAACTAAAAGCCCTATAAATTCCAACATCCATAGGCAACTATAAAAAACAATGTAACAAAGGGATTTGACTGGCAGTCAAAAGGTCATCGGTTCGATTCCGATACTCTCCACCCTCAAATCAAGGCGGTTATGGCATTTATGTCGTGGCCGCTTTTTGATTTTTGTCATTCGCAGCCTTTCCTTACTATTTACCTTTACTATATTAGATTTAGTCAGGATTGATATCTTAAGCTTTAAGCTTGGTTAAATTAAACACCATCATAAACCAGACTTACAACAAATTTAACTCAAGGATATCGACAATTTAATCCCAAACATATGTAAAGCAAAAATCACTAAAACATTAATTAACTTAGCATTTAACCTTCTTTAACACTTTTTCTTATGGGAGGCACCAAACAATACATACATTTGTAATGTCCTTTCCGAGAGGATTAGGTTTTCATAGATTAAAATGGGTTAGAGTAAAGTCCGGGGTGGTTCCCGGACTTTTTTATTTTAATCAATCGTCTTCATGCTGTTAGAATTGATAAACAGGATGTTTCCCAAAGCATCGTAGCCTTTAAACAAGCCCGATTTTTCATGTTTTAGGGTCTCTCCCCTAAATCCAAGAATGGTTAATCCTGCATCGGCCGATTTCTCGTTAATGATATCGCGCGAAGCCACATTTTCCTGTTCGTGTATAATTTCGATATTCGAATTGGTTATTGGCAGTCTGCCACTCACTACCAATTCATCGAGTTGTTTCCGGGTTTCGTTGGCCTGGTCTTCTTTACAAATGTTAAAGATTTTAATGTCGGCCTTGTTCCAGTCGGGATGACCACCGATAATAAAACTTAGCAGAATCATTAGGTTTGCATTATCGGTGTCCGAAGATTTAATCCAGACATGGATATTGTTATTGTAATTGAACTTTCGCCTTGAACTTCCCAGGATACAGAAATCAAAATTCCCGGCACGAGCCAGCGAGTAGTTTTCAATAATCAAATCGAGGCGATCGGGCGCTTCCTTGTCGAACTCGAAAATCACCATATTGTTTTCCATTCCAGCAATTCCGGGCAGCTGAATGGCCTGGGCAATTGCCGAAGTGTAGGATGGCGATATAATGGTATCGACATACACATGGTTTTCTATCTTATCGAAACTACGAATTAGCTTATCGAGCTCTTCCTGCGATTGCTGATAGGTGGCTTTGGAGTAATATCCCTCAATTCTGTGTAGGTAGGTTCCAAAACCATATTTGTAGGATATCCAGTTCAATAATTTAAAAGCGGTATCGCGTTCAAACGAATCCTTCGAAATACAAATGGCACTTGGTCGCCACTCCCTGGTTTTTCTTTTGCCGGCTTTTTGTAAAAATACCTGCATGTTTCGGTTTAGCTGGTACAAAGAGTTCAGGAATATCGATTCCAGGCCATTTCGGTGTTTGTGATACCTGTTGATAAACAAATAGATCAAACTCATTAAAACCACTGCACTAAAAGCATAGAGGGTGTTGATTTTAAACATCACCCATATGGAGATAAAAAATCCGATAAGCGAGAGCAACCATTTCGATTTGAAGGATGGTCGGTAGCTTGGCGATGAGCCAAAATGATTCAGAAATGAGATCAGGCACAAAGCACCATAGGTAAGCATAAAGAACATCGAAATAATTTCTGCAACTGCATTTACATCGCCCAATGCAACAAAAACCAATGCGATAATACAAGTAATCAGCGATGCATTAATGGGTTCACTATCGGAGCTTCTGCCTTTAGCCAACCAGCTATTTAAGCCTTTCGAAGGAAATGATTTATCGATTGATAAAGCTTGCAAAGTTCTTGGTGCAACCATTACCGACCCAATGGCCGATGAAATTGTAGAAGCCGCCAAACCCAGCGGAATTACAATGGCTCCTCCCAAAGCAATTTTCGACATAATTAGCTGATTGCCCACCAAATCTTCGCTACTTGCCGATCCTGCCAATTTGTAGACGATGAAAAAATAGATGATCATCCCAATTAAGGTAGCTGCCGTGGTTCCCAAAGGAATGGATTTGGAAGGATTCTTTAGGTCTCCCGAAAGTCCAACTCCTGCTGTCATTCCAGTAAAGGCAGGGAAAATAATGGCAAATACGATAAAAAAGTTATCGGTATTTTTAAAATCGGCGTTCCATAGATTAAAATCGCTGGTAGCAGCATATTCGGTTGATCCCATGAAAAAAAGCGCCAACGAAATAAACAGAATTGCAACTACAAAGTAAAGCGCTTTTACGCCAAGGTTGGCTCCTTTTTTTAAAATCAGGGCCGATAGTAGCAACATGGCCGGAATGCTCACAACCTGTCGTGGTAGTTGATATCCGTACGTATCCCTCACCCAGTTAAAAACTGGTTCGAAAGCTTCGGTAAAAGCAATAATATAAAAGGCAACACTAATGGCTTGCGACATAAACAGGGCGATTCCAATGGTTGCTCCAATATTCAATCCGAAAGATCGCGATATGATAAAGTATTCGCCTCCACCCTCAACTCTTTTATTGGTTGCAATTTCGGATATGGCAAATGCGGTTGGAATGGTAACGGCGTGCCCCAGCAAGATGATGAATACAACTCCCCAAAATCCAACGCTCCCAACTGCATAACCAAATCGTAAAAACAATATCGCACCTAAAATGGTAGAAATTGCTGTAAAAAATACGGGTGCAGTCCCAAACTTTTGAGTTGATTGCTCTTTAGACATATTGTGTGTATGAAGTTAGATTATTAAAAATAGAAAAAAGGACCGAATATTTAACTTGTATCGGATTTATTAGTCCACAATTCTTCTTATGATTATCGAACTTGCGCCTATTTATACATTTTTAACAAATACTTCATCAGTTCATTATGAATAAAGCTTTTAATTTGCGTAAATTTATTTCCCCATTGAAATTAGCATGACAGAAGCACAACAAAATTCATCGAAGAAATTGCTTGATGGTGTACGACCAAGCAGGATCATCTATCCGATTTTAATCGGATTGGCTGTTGTCGTGTACATGCTGGTGAAAGAGGTCGATGTAGATACCTTTTCTCTTATCGAGTTTACCTGGTACTCGGTATTTTGGCTGAGCATTGCTCTTGTAATGATGGTGATTCGAGATCTTGGCTATATGGCACGTCTGAGAATTCTTACCGACCAAAAATTTTCATGGGGAAAGGCCTTCCGCATTATCATGTTGTGGGAATTTACTTCAGCCATAACGCCTTCGGCCATTGGAGGTACGTCGGTTGCCATATTGTATCTCAACAAAGAAGGACTTAAAGTGGGACGAAGTTCAGCGGTAGTCATGTCTACCTCTTTTCTCGACGAGCTCTATTTTATCATCATGTTTCCATTACTGATTTTACTACTGAACGTAAAACAGCTGTTCATGATTGCATCGCCGGAACATTCCATTTGGCTCGATTCACTCCTTTACTTTGCACTTGGTGGCTATATGGTAAAATTGGTTTACCTTATTGTACTTACTTACGGTCTGTTTTGGAACCCACGTGGATTAAAATGGTTGCTCTTATGGATCTTTAAATTGCCTGTTTTACGCAAATGGAAACATGGTGCAAACAAAGCTGGAAGCGATATCATCGAAAGTTCGAAGGAACTCAGAAGAAAGCCATTCCTGTTTTGGTTCAAAGCTTTTATGGCAACTTTTTGGTCGTGGACTGCCCGTTATTGGGTAGTAAATGCCATGTTACTGGCCTTTATGCTCGAAGGTTATTCCTTTGCCGATCATATCATGATTTTTGCAAGACAATTGGTCATGTGGATCATGATGCTGGTGAGTCCGACTCCTGGAGGTAGCGGATTTTCTGAATGGGTTTTTACCCAATATTTAGGCGACTTTTTACCTACAGCAGGTCTTGCTGCGAGCATGGCTCTAATTTGGCGATTAATATCATATTATCCTTACTTGTTTATCGGCGTTTATCTGCTTCCAAGATGGATAAAAAAGCACTTCAAAAACAACAAATCTTAAGTTGGTGTCAAACAGGTTATTGTGTTTTTTGACAAAAGAAAATTAAACTTTTATCAAAACTTTATCTCATTTTACCATAATCAATATGTGAGTTCCAATTAAAGAACGTAACTTGCTTATTATTAAACTGAGTCACACATTAAAACCTATATAATTATGAAAAAGAATTTACTCTTTTTTATCTTCCTGTTCGCCATCGTTTCATCATGTTCTGATGATAACTTTAAAGAGCCGGAAAAACCACAGGAAAACGATCATGCCATACAGTCGGTAAGCATCACAAATAATCCTTCTGATTTAAGTTCGCGTGTTACTTACAGCAACGAATTGGTTGTTGTGAAAGATATTGATACAGGAAACACCAAGTCTGTGAAATCGGATTTTGATGTTGATCCTACCAAGAACTACGCTTTTAAATTAAGAGCACAAGTTGATGCACCAAGGGTACAGGGTGAATATGTACAGGCAACTCACGTTAAAATTGTTGATGACATGGCTTTTGTGACCTACAATACAAAAGGACCGGAATACAATGGTGGAGTTGAATTGTTTAATATTGCCGACAAAAACACGCCTATTCTCCAGGCTCAGGCAATGTTTCATGATGTTGATGTAAGTGCGGTAGATTATTACAATGGTAAATTGTATTTGGCAGGTGCACATGATATGGATGCTCCTGGTTTCCTTTATGAAAGCCCGGCAATCTTAATCGAGCTGGAGATAAGCCCTTCTGGACAGATATTGCTTGTTTCAAACACGTACGACATTGCTTCCTATGTGGCAACAGATGTTAAAGTTGACGAAGATTATATTTACGTTACAAGCGGATCGGACGGAAAACTAACCGTTCTAAACCACAACTTCACTTTGGCAGGATATAAAGATATTAACGAAGCAAGATCGGTAGCCATTAACAGCGAGCATGTGTATGTGCTGGAAGGATCGGCTGCAAGTCCACAACTGCAAAAGTTCGGGATTACCGATTTATCGGGACCAGAATTCATTGGCCTAAACGGACCGGTAACTGCCGAATCGAAAACAGAAATTGATGTGACCGATAATCTTTTATTGGCGGCTTTAAACGAGGGCGGACTGGATATCAGGGAACTGAATGGTGATTTGAAAGAACACATTGAACGCCCGGCTACGCCTGAAGGTGAGTTAGACGAAGATTTTGTAACCAATTCGGTTGCGCTAAACGATGAATTACTATTGATAGGAAATGGTGGAGCAGGATTATATGTAGGAGCCATTATTCCTGAAATTGATGATGAAGTGTTACTGATGGGAAGCATGGACTTCGATGCATCGGTAAACTTCGTAGAATCGAAAGAAAACTGCATTTTTGTGGCTGCCGGAACTGGTGGACTTAAAATTTTAAGCATCGAAATCGACGAAGGAATTCCAGATGACATTATCCCAACCAAACCATGTCCAACATTGGTTGATAATATTATTGCGATGTTCCCAGCAGGGAAAGACAATCGTGATGCCAATTCTGATTTATTTGCCGATGGCAATAACCTGATTCTAAAACTGCAAAAAGAATCGCCTGTTTACCTTACTTTTATTGATGAAGGAGCAGGATGGAGAAATTCTTTGGCTTATTACACTTACGATGCTGATAATCCACCAACAGGTGAAGATGAAATTGAACTTCACATGCTTTTCCCTAACGTATCGAAAGAAGGTGAAGGTGGCGGATTAACTCCTGGCGACAGGGTTCAGTTGGGCGATGAGGCCTTCCCGGAAAATACGGTAATTGGATTCTGCCTAATTGCCAAAGGATGGAAAAATGGTGCTACCACTGATGGCATTTACAGACATTATACGAATGTAGAATTTAATGAAGATGACAATCAGCAGCATGTTTTATTCATAGAACAAAACTGTAAAGACATTGTACTTTGCTTTGAAGATATTCAATTACCTAATGGCGATAAGGATTACAATGATATTATATTCGCGATTACCGATAATGAAGAAGATAATTTAGTGGCAACTGCTTTTGACACTGAGAACATTATTGAAAAATAATCACAACCACTTTGTTATGGAGATGCCGACTCATAAGAGTTGGCATTTCTTTTATCCTACAAAGTGAATTAAGATGCTTGCTCCTACAAATATTGCAAACAGTACTTCCCCAATCCAGGAATATCTGCTTAGAACAAAATAATGGCTAATAATAAAGGTTACCGGAATCAATAGAAGAAAATAAAGCTCGGTACCAGTACCCGAAAAAACAAAGAAGCTGCCAATGGTGGTTATAAAAAAGACAAACAGGATCATGAAATACTTTCGTGAACTGATTTTTTTCTCCTCTACAACATTGGCCATAAAAGCTGATGCCAATAGCACAAAAGCTGCTAAAATCCCCCAATACACCTTCTGGAAAAGTGAGTATTCTGCTTTAAACTCAAAATCGATTAGGGCATTTATACTTTGTAAAAATACTCCCAAATCATCATTCAGGTAAAACCAGCTTGCAGTAATAAATATTGGCAATAAAAACCCTACCAATCCTGCCAGAATTTCACGAGCACGGAAATAACCAAGAAAGGCCAGGCCAATCCAAAACCATAGGATAAACACTGCTGAAAAAAGGTAAGAAATGCTGGCCAAACCAATAAATAATCCTACTTCGAAAGATTTGGCTAAAGTTCTTGATCCATGATAAATGGCAAATATACTATCGATGGCAAAAAATAGCAGAAAACTTGCCAGGAGTGCCGGATGCATGCCATACAAGCTAACTGTACCAGTAGCAATTAAGGCAAAAATAAAAGCTGGTAAATCGGTTCGTTGCCTGATAAAAATGTACTTCTCGTTTAAACGCACTACCAGTAACGAAAGTAGAATGAGAAGAATACCTCCAACAATATTGAGGGCAATAATACTGCCTTGAGTAAGACTCTGGAGCATGCTGTAAAGTGGCATTTGGTTTTGCTCACCAGTAAGTGAAACAGGCGAAATAAAGGCCTCTATCCATAACAATAGAAGAAAAACAGGGACCAAAAACAATAGCAAATAATGCCTTCCTTTAAGTGTTTTAAGCAGCATGTAAAAGTAGTTAATTACAGTTCCCGGAATTGAACCGGGAACCGCATAAAATTTTCTGATTATAAATCGAAACCAATATCTCGACGGTAATATTTTCCATCGAAATCGATTAATTCTGCATTTTTAAATGAAGAGGTCAAAGCTTCTTCCATATTGTTGCCATAAGAACTTACCGAGATCACTCTACCACCATTTGTTACCACCTCATCATTGGCATGAGTTGTTCCAGCATGGAAAATGATACTTCCTTCTACCTGATCCAAATTCTTAATGGTTTTTCCTTTCGCATAAGCTTCAGGGTAACCACCAGAGACCAACATTACCGTCGAAACAGTTCTCTCGTCCATTTCGAAATCAGCCTGATCCAACTCTTGTTTCGAAACCGCTTCCATTAGGTCTAAAAGATCCGACTTTACACGTGGCATAATTACCTCCGTTTCCGGATCACCCATTCGAACGTTGTACTCAATTACGTATGGATCCCCAGCAACATTCATCAAACCAATAAATACAAATCCTTTGTAAGGGATATTGTCTTTTTGCAAACCTTCAATGGTAGGAACAATCACACGTTCTTCCACTTTTTGCATAAAATCGCCTTTGGCAAATGGAACAGGAGAAATTGCACCCATACCACCTGTATTTAAACCGGTATCACCTTCACCAATTCTTTTGTAATCTTTTGCTTCGGCAAGAGTACGGTACGATTTCCCATCGGTTAAAACAAAAACAGACAATTCGATACCTGACAAGAATTCTTCGATAACAACACGGTTTCCGGCGTCACCAAACATTCCGCCCAACATCTCTTTCAAGGAATTTTTTGCCTCTTCAAGATCTTCAATAATCAAAACACCTTTACCTGCAGCCAAACCATCAGCTTTTAGCACATAAGGCGCTTTCATACTTTCAAGAAAAGTCAGGCCTTCCTCCAGGTTTTCGTTGGTTACACTTTTGTATCCTGCTGTTGGAATGTTATGACGGAACATGAACTCCTTTGCAAAATCTTTACTTCCTTCAAGCTGGGCACCCAATTTTTCAGGACCAATCACTGGAATCTCTTTAATCGCCTCATCCTGCAAAAAGAAATCGTGAATTCCATTTACCAATGGATCTTCAGGACCAACAACCACCATATTGATGCTATTCTCCAAAACAAATTTCTTAATGCCATCGAAATCATTTGGATTTAGATTCACATTTTCTGCAATTTCTGCTGTTCCTGCATTTCCAGGAGCAACAAAAAGTTTTTCCAGTTTATTACTTTGTTTGAATTTCCATGCGAATGCATGCTCACGGCCACCAGACCCCAAAAGAAGTACTTTCATCTGTCAATTAAATTGAAAATCATCATCTAACAAATTATGTAAGGATGATTTTGTTATAAAATGGTATTATAAGTTTGATCGACAGCAAATTTAAGGATTCAATTGCAGTTATCCTGACTGATAGGCAATGAATTTGAATTTTTCTAATGACAAATTCCAAAATCGTAACCTTGCTGCTTCAATTCATCGATTAAACGAGGAACCGTATAGCGCATGTTCTTTTCCGATTTTAGATGGTTATGGAACAAGAGTATTGAACCCGGACGAACCTTTTTCATCACATCACGATAACACCTTTCAGGCGTAATATCCTGCCTGTAATCGCCGCTTAACACATCCCACATAATCACTTTATAGTCGGTTGAGAGATATTTTGCCTGCGAGGTTTTGATTAATCCGTAAGGAGGGCGAAAAAGCTTAGAATCGATATATTCCGAAGCCAGTATTACATTTTCTACATACTTTTGGGTATTGTTATACCAGCCTTTTAAATGATTGTGGGTATGATTACCAACGGCATGGCCTTCTTCTACAATTCTACGGTACAAATCGGGGAATTTTCGCACATTATCGCCCACACAAAAGAAAGTTGCCTTTACCCCTTTCTCTTTGAGCAAATCCAATGTCCACATTGTCGATTCCGGAATAGGTCCATCATCAAAAGTCAGATAAACCTTTTTCTCATCTGAATTGTACCTCCACACAAAGTCCGGAAATAACCTCTTGATTAATCCCGGCGCTCTCAACCACCTTAATCTCATTATCCTTTCCTATAATTCCCCAACAACCTCTTAAACTCCAATTCTATTTTCTTATTCAGATCGTTTTGCTCATATCGAGCAGTAATCTGATATAACTCTTGCATTAAATATAGATTCCTGTTTTGCCAACGTGGAAACTCCGATGTCGACACAGGTTTCAAACTTGCATAATAATCCAACTCTTGCACCAGGCGTTCCGAAACCACCTCGATCAGCTGGTTTGCTTTTTCATACTCTGCAGCACGGTAATACGCTTTCGCGATAAGTACTCCCCAATAATCCAATGGTACCCTATCGTTCGGAACAACTTCCATACACTTATCCAAAGCCATTACTGCCGAATCTCTCTTGCCCTCATCCATTAATGATTCAGCCAATCGCAAGTAATTGTTACGCATGCTCAATGTCATTCTCGAACATGTTTCATCCAGGTAAACATTTGGGTCTTCAATATTTCCCCATTTGAATTTTTCAAGCATGTTTGTGTACATTTTCAATCCGTTCACTCTTCCTACCTGGCCATCATCATTTTTTGTTTCGATTGGCACCAAACGATAGGCAAATCCTTCCAGCTGGAAATATTTTTCCAATCCAAAATACCCATCAGATGGTACGGTAATGGCGAAATACATCGGACGTTCCCAATTGTTTTCAACCAACATGTTATAAAGGGTAAATCCACTTTTTTCGATATAGTTGCCAGTAACTTCCCATTCCAACTGATCAACAATAAGGTCCGACTCTTCTTTGCGTACCGTTCCTGTTTTCAGAATTTGTTCTTTATCGACAGTCATTCTGAATTTGCTGGCAGGGAAATGATCTATTCTTTCATCATATCCATAAATGGTCTTAGTACTCTCCTTGTCACTTAAAACGTAATCTAATGCCTCTTTAATATCCAAGCCATTGTATTTTTCTACATAAGCTTTCAATCGTGGATCATCTACCAGGTAAACAACATCGCGCCTGCCTTCAAGGTATTTTTCTTTTTTCATTGATATTGGCAATGGTGCAGAATCGTAATTCTGTTGTTTCATTTGGTCGATATACCAATCGGTTGACAAGTAACTAAGGTTACAAACGCGAACATCGGTTCGTACACCCTCTACTTCTTGCAAGTACCAAAGTGGAAATGTGTCGTTATCGCCCATGGTAAACAGAATGGCATTCGGCTCACAGGAATTCAGGTAATTGTAGGCCATATCGCGTGCAAGGTATCTGTCCGAACGGTCATGATCATCCCAGTTTTGCTGGGCCATTAAACCCGGCACAGCCACAAAACACAGAACAAATACCGCCGGAACAGCAATTTGATCCGATTTAAGCACCTTTTTACAAGCTTCAAGCACTGCCAAAAAGCCTAAACCAATCCAAATGGCAAATGCGTAGAACGATCCTGCATAAGCATAATCTCTTTCGCGAGGCTGTAAAGGTGGCTGGTTCAGGTACAATACAATGGCCAATCCGGTAAAGACAAACAGCAACATGATGACCCAAAAGTCTTTCTGTCCTGTTATGCTTTTCCTGTATTGATAAATCAGTCCGGCTAATCCCAGTAGTAAAGGAAGAAAGTAATATTTATTGTTTCCCTTATTGTTTTTCATGTGGTCCGGACGCAAGGATTGATCTCCCAAACGCATATTATCAATCAATGGAATGCCTGAAATCCAATTGCCTTCTACCACTCCTCCATAAGATTGACGATCGGATTGGCGACCTGCAAAATTCCACATGAAATATCGTACATACATATAATTCACCTGGTAAGAGAAGAAGAATTTTATATTTTGTGCAAAATTTGGTTTTTCTTTCTGATCGGCTTTAATTCCGGCCCATTTCGCATACTCAATATGATTCTTTCCACTAATGCCTTTGGTGTGCATTCTTGGGAAAACAGACTTGTGCGAATCCTTAAAGTTGGCTTTCTTTTTCTCGTAAGAAACCACATACTTGCCATCCTTTTTGATGTATACATTCTTATCCTTCACATATCTTTCATTCTCATCCAAAGGTGCATTAAAATACTGCCCGTAAAGCAAGGGCGTATCTCCATATTGTTCCCTGTTTAAATAGGAAAGTAAGGTTTGTAGGTCTTCCGGATTATTTTGATCCAAACTCGGGTTTGCATTGGATCGAATCATGATCACTGCATAAGAAGAATATCCGATTAAAACCACGGTAAATGCCATTAAAACTGTATTGGCAAGCACCTTTTGTTTTTGTATGGTATAACGAATTCCCCAAACAATACCGCCAATTATAGCCAAAATAAAAATGACAAGTCCCGAATTAAATGGCAAGCCAATGACATTTACAAAGAACAAATCGAATAAAAAGGCCATTTTTACAACCCCGGGAATAATCACATACATTGCACCTCCGAGAAGCAATACGGCCAAACCAAGAGCCTTAATTATCCCATTTCGGGTAGGTGTGTAGTTTTTAAAATAGTAGACCATTACAATGGCCGGAATTGCCAATAAGTTTAGAAGGTGAACTCCTATGGATAAACCCATTAAATAGGCAATTAAAATAATCCAACGGTTTGCATGAGCTTTACCAGCATCATTTTCCCACTTTAAAATACACCAGAATACAATAGCGGTAAATAAGGATGATGTTGCGTAAACTTCACCTTCGACTGCCGAGAACCAAAAGGTATCTGAAAAAGTGTATGCCATTGCTCCAATAAAGCCGACAGCAATAATTTTCCATACCTGAATTCCAACTGGCTCTTCCTGATTTGAGATCAGTTTTTTTGCCAAATGGGTAATGGTCCAAAATAAAAACAGAATGGTGAATGCACTTACAATGCCAGAAAGCGCATTAATCATGAGTGCTACATTTTCTGTTCCACCTGCAAATACTGCAAAAAACCTTGCTAAAATCATGAAAAAGGGAGCTCCGGGAGGATGACCAATTTGCAATTTGTACGAAGCGGTGATAAACTCACCACAATCCCAAAAACTAACTGTTGGTTCAAGAGTTAAGAGATATACAATGGCTGCTATTGCGAAAGACAACCATCCAACCAGCACATTGATTTTTTGATATTTGCTCATATCGGTGTAAATAAGGTTTTTTTTAATAGGCGATTAGAAATCGAAGATACTACTTTCCCAAGGAAGTATTGATTTTTATTATGTGAAAAAACCTTAAATAAAAGACAAAAAAATGACCGCCACAAGATTGACGGTCATTCGATATAAGTATGTTTCTATTTATTCGGTATACGATTTAAATAGCAATTCAAATTTTTGCTGGGTCTTGTCTCCCAAGTCAGGCTGTTCGCTCATTTCGGCAAGGCTTAACAACATTTGAACCACCCTGATTTCTCTTTCCTGTTCGTTTCTGAAGCTCTTAGCCAAAGCAGGTTGTAAAGAGAAATAGTAATCGAGTTTATCGTAAGATTGTTGTGCCATTTGCTCGAATAAAGCATTTCCTTTTTCCTTGGCACCAGCTCTGTAATATTCCTGAATAAATCCGATTAAGCTGTTATCGTAAGGTATTTTGCTGGTTGGTAATTCTTCCATACACCTGTCAAGTACCTTAATTGCTTTTTCTTTTTTGCCCTCATCGTTTAACTGACTTGCCAAACGGCTGTAGTTCGAACGGAAACTCATGATATTAAGCGTTAGAATATGGAATTGATCCACATACACATCTGCTTCCTTGATGCGACCAAATTCAAACTTATTCATGAAATTATCATAGAGGATATCCGTGTCGATTCTTCCCAGTTCAAGGCTATTGCTCTTGGTTTCGATTGGTACCAAACGATAAGCGGCACCTTCCAGTTGGAAGTATTTCTCTAAACCAAGGAAACTGCTTACGCCCATACCTACCGAGAAATAAATTGGTCGTTCCCAGTTGTTATTGGCAATAATATCATACACCATGATATCATTCTTATACAGGTAACTTCTCTTGATTTTCCAGTCCAGCTTCTTCTTGATTAGATGAGCATCTTCAGGTCGAACCGTACCATTATTAACAACCTTTGCAGAATCAACAGGTAAGTATACATTTCTTCCTGGGAAGTAATCCAATTTTCTTCCGGTTTGCATTTCCACCTTCGAGGCCTTATTATCGCTGGCAACAAAATCGAGCATTTGCTGCAAAGATTCTTCACCTTGAAGGCGCTCAATTATTGGCACCTGGTCGCGTTTGCCCGGCTCTACTTTTTCAGCAGAGAAACTCATCGGAATCGGATCGGAATCATAAGCCTTGTTTCGCATTTGGTTAATGTACCAATCGCCAGCCAAGAGACTCAGGTTCACAATTCTGATATCGCGACGGATTCCTTCTACCTCCTGGGCATACCATAGTGGGAAGGTATCATTATCGCCATAAGTAAACAGAATGGCATTTGGCGCACAAGAGTTCAGATAGTTCTTCGCATAAGCTAAAGTTGCATAACGTCCCGATCGATCGTGATCATCCCAGTTTTGCTGAGCCATTAATCCGGGAACGGCAAGTAAACACAAACCTGTAACCAAACCTGCACTCAACACCTCAGGCATCTTTTTCTTTAAAGTCTGATACAAGCCCATTACTCCAAATCCTATCCATATCGCGAAAGCGTAGAACGAACCCGCATATGCATAATCTCGCTCACGTGGCTGTTGCGGATATTGATTCAAATATACTACAATGGCTAAACCTGTAAAGAAGAAAAGCAACATTACAATGGTAAAATCCTGTTTTCCTTTTTTGCCTGATCTGAACTGATAAATCAAACCAATCAGCCCAAGTATAAATGGCAAGAAATAGTAGGTATTGCGCGATTTTTTATTCTTTAATTCTGGATATAATTTTTCTTCGTTTCCAACTTTTACCCGATCGATAAAAGGGATTCCGGAAACCCAGTTCCCATGAAGAATTCCACCATGACCTTGAATATCGTTCTGACGACCTACAAAGTTCCACATGAAATACCTCCAATACATATGCCCCACCTGGTACTTTAAAAAGAATTGAAGGTTGGAACCAAAACTTGGCTTGTACACAACATCTCCATTACCAAGAGCAATCGGGTTGTCTTTCTTCACATTCCCCCAAAACTCATATTCTCGAACATGATTATCGCGAGAACTGTACATACGTGGGAATATCGTTTCGAAACGAGAGTCGAATTCATATTTTTGCTTGCGCGATGCAATTACATATTTATTGTTTTTCTGAATGTAATTTGGCTTGGTTTCAACCAAATCAACAGCCGGTGCATTGTAATACTCGCCATACATTAATGGTCTGTCGCCATATTGCTCACGATTCAAATAGGAAAGCAAAGCAAATACGTTATCCGGATTATTCTCATCCATTGGCGGGTTTGCCGATGAACGAATTACAATCATTGCAAAAGAAGAATATCCAATTACAATTACCATAAATACGGTAACAATGGTATTCAAAACAACATAGTTCTTTTTAATGGTGTAATTAATGGCCCAAATTACGAATGAAATAAGAATGATTGCATAAACCATTACACCGGTATTGTATGGTAATCCGAAGCCATTTACAAATACCAGCTCGAACCACGATGCCACTTTTACAACACCAGGAATAACACCATACATCACCACACCTAATATTGCAACCGCAATTGCACCTGCAGCAATGATTCCATTTCGTGTTGGTTCATATTTTTTGAAATAATAGACAAAAACAATGGCAGGAATAGCAAGCAGGTTCAACAGGTGAACCCCAATCGATAATCCCATTAGGTAGGCAATTAGAATAATCCATCGGTTTGCATATTTTTCGTGTGCTACATCTTCCCATTTCAGGATGGCCCAGAAAACCACTGCTGTAAACAATGATGAGGATGCATATACCTCTCCTTCAACAGCCGAAAACCAAAAGGTATCTGAAAAAGTATAAGCCAAAGCACCAACTAGTCCGGTTCCCATGATTGCAAACAAATTGCCTTTCGACAATTCTTCACCATTGTCAACCAGTTTTTTGGCAAGGTGAGTAATGGTCCAGAAAAGAAACATGATTGTAAATGCAGAAGCCATAGCCGACATCACATTCACCATTAAGGCAGCCTCGGAAGGACTAGGAGCAAATAAGGCAAAAAAGCGGGCCATGATCATGAAAAGAGGTGCTCCCGGAGGATGCCCAACCTCTAAACCATAAGCCGTGGTAATAAATTCTCCACAATCCCATAAACTGGTAGTTGGTTCAACAGTTAATAAGTAAGTAATTGCTGCAATAACAAACGCTACCCAGCCTAACACATTATTAACCAAATTGTAATTCGACTTCATTTTGTGTGTATTTTCGTTTTTGTACTGATTCGTAGTTAAATAATCTGAACGAAAATAGTCAAATTTCAGTGTTTACATTGAATTCCGAGAGAATATTTTTAGGATTTTGTTTGCACACAAAAAAAAATTATTACATTTGCAGAGTCTTTACGAAAAGACGCATTATGATTGACCCATGGTGTAATGGTAACACATCTGGTTTTGGTCCAGACGTTTAAGGTTCGAGTCCTTATGGGTCAACTGAAAAAAGCTTCGAAATTGATTTTCGAAGCTTTTTTTGTACCTGTATTTATGTTGGATATATTCCCTAGTCAGGAGTTTATGAGCAATCATTTTCCCAATTCTTATCCCAGGATTTATTATCTGTTTTTAAGAATCAACCACCTTGGTAAACCTAAAACTACCTGCAACACCCTGGTCGTCCAGACTCTCCCCTTCTATAATGGTTTCGTTAATCATCATCCCCTCCCAGGAATCCAATTCATACCTGATATCGTAATCGGCATGAATAATGTCGTATTCGGTAGCTTTAATTTTAATTCGATTCTGATTGATCTCTCCTTCTATTTTTTCCTGAATCATAAAAGTCTCATTTGAATCGGCATTCTCAGAAAAAATAATTTTGCCAGATAATTTCTTCCCATTCTGCACCAAAATTAATTCTCCCTGGGCCGTTCCATAGCCATAATCTTCCTCGTAAATCCACTTTCCCGTTAAAGATTCAATTTTTTTTTCTTCCATTTTAAAATCCCTTTCAAATTGACAATGAGAAGCATTCGAGCTCTCAAGATTCCTAACGCAGAAAACTGCGCAATATTTTTGTAATTTTTCGTTTTGACCTAAGAAATTTTCCACTATATTTGCAGCGTCTTAGTCAGAAAATGACTGTATGGTATTGACCCATGGTGTAATGGTAACACATCTGGTTTTGGTCCAGACGTTTAAGGTTCGAGTCCTTATGGGTCAACTTAAAGCTTTCGATTTTATCGGAAGCTTTTTTTATTTTACCTGATTTCGAAACCAGAATAATTCTTCCTTCCTGCATCACAAATCGTAATGCGATCTACCCTTGCCCAGTCGGGACCTTTTTTACACCATTCACAAAACAATTCTACAGCTAGTTCCTCTCCTTCAGCTTCAGCATAAACTGTACCATTTATTTGGTTCTTTACAAAACCATTCACTCCAAAGCGTTGCGCGGCTTTTCGGGTATGATATCGAAAACCAACACCTTGTACTTTTCCAAAAACGGTAATATTTACTGATTTTTCTGCCACAATCTATCCACTTCGATTTCTTTCTTAAGGAATTACGAAAATAAGCATTTTAAGTTGTAATTGCAGATTTGTACACCAGGTCCTCTGTTTAAAAAACCTCCTTATTCCTTTATAGCCAGCGATTGGAACTTGAAACTTCTTTTTCTACTTTTGCAGCATGATCCAATACGACGAACCATTATTTCGCCCTCCAAGTGAGGCTTATTCTTTCATATTACAAGTAACACTAGGTTGTGCATGGAACAAATGTGCCTTTTGCGAAATGTACAGCAGTAAGCAGTTTCGTGCCCGCAAAGAGGAAGATATTTTTGCTGATATAGAATCAATGCAAGCATATGCCAATCATTATCGAAAGGTATTTTTGGCCGATGGAAATGCCATGGTACTGTCTTTCGACAAGCTTTCGCGGATATTGGACAAACTAAACGAAAAGTTTCCACGTTTAACACGTGTTTCGGCCTATGCCTTACCCAAAGACATAGACGCCAAAAGCGATGAAGAACTGCGCGAACTGGCAGCCAAGGGACTAAAACTTTTGTACGTTGGAATCGAATCGGGCGATGATGAATTACTGGGCAGAATCAACAAATCGGAAAACTTCGAGAGTACTGCTCATGCATTAAAAAGAGCTCGTGCAGCGGGCATTAAGCTGTCGGTAATGATTCTGAATGGTTTAGGCGGCAGAAAATACTCACACCAACATGCCATCAACTCGGCCAGGGTGGTAAACGAAATTCAACCTGAATTTTTATCAACTTTAGTTTTAAGTTATCCCTACGGTGAAGAGCATTTTGCCAAAAAATTTGATGGCGAATTCGTTCCACTTAAGACGGTTGAACTGATTGCCGAAATGAGAGTATTTATCGACAAACTCGAGCTTGAATCAACAGTATTCCGTAGCGATCACGCTTCCAATTACCTGGTTCTTCGTGGCAATTTCCCACGCGATAAAGAAGAAATGCTAGGTCGAATCGATGGCGTTTTGGATGATCCGGCCAACGCAAAACTGCGCGAAGAGTGGATGCGGGGATTGTAGCAATCAAGTTTTATTTTTACATATTATAAATTGAGGTTAGATATTTTATCACATTGATAATTTATTGATATTTAGAGACTCTAAATATAACCCATTATGATAAAACCCCTAACTACCATCCTATTTTTATTCCTGTGCCTCACACTTTCAGCCCAGGAATACCGAGGAAAACTTATTCATCAGGATGGAACTAGCAAAGAAGTTTCTTTCCTGGATCCGTACAGCAAAAGCAACTACAAAGAAATTCTTTACCTGCATTATGGTATAGCTCATGAGCTGTATGCCGAAAATTTTAAACGGGCCGAATTTTCAGACGATATTGTTTATGAATCCATCGAAATTAGCACAGGCGAAAAGGCATGGGCCCGGGTGCATTTTGAAAGTGATATTATTGCATTGTACCAAAGATACAGTTCAGTTTATATTAAAGTAGATACTAAAATCATTGACATAAGCAAAAGACAGACACCAAGTTCATTTAATATCCCTAACGATTTACAAAAACAGTGGCAATCGTTCCTCAACAAAAGCAACGGGCTTAGTTTTAAAAAAATCAAAAAGTTATTGATTGATTACCACAAGCAAAAAGATCTCAAATACCGCAGGTTATTTCCAAATTCAGTATCCAAGTTTAATATTGAAGTTGGAGTCGGTTTAGCAATCACAAGTTATAACTTTATAAAATCAACTGATGAGCAGATTGACAATCAATATTTCTTGCCCAGTATAAATGTAGGTTGCAGATACATCTTACCTCGATTTTTAAAAAACTCATTTCTCAATTTTAGCCTATCTCTTCAACACTTAGACATCCAAAAAGATACGTACGAGAATACCACTTTAAAACAAGTTCATTATGAGTATGAAATTAAGTCCATCCAGCTTGCCGCTCAAATATCTTTAAATAAGCAAGTTATTTCGTTTGAGGATTTTAAAATATATGCAAAAGCTGGATTCCTTTTATATAACAATATGGGAAGTGATGGAACTTTAAACACAGAATATGTTGACGGATATATCATCCGAACCCAGGAAAATTCATTACAACTGGCTAAAAAAAGTGGATTTATCCCCTTATTAGCTCTTGTTGTTGATAAAAAAATTGCAAAACATCAATTTAGTCTTTCTTTTCAATATGAACATTTCAATGAAAGTGGAAAACCTTCAGATGAAGTGTCTATAATAGAATTTAGCAAACCAATGGTGAAACTTGGTTTAGCAATGAAATTTTAAATGCAATCAAAATGAAAAAATACATATTATGCACTCTATCCTTTCTGATCGTTATAATTTCTTGCAATAAGGAAGACGAGACAGATCGGTCATATGCTCGTATCAACACATTGGGAGTTAAGAATATTTCTACAACAGGTGTAACTCTTAATGCAGAAATTTACAATGCCGAAAACATTACCATCGAAGATCACGGATTCGTATATAACCTTAAATCAATTCAAATTCCGGATACGATTAGTGAAAATCAGCATTATGAAAATCGTTACGAAAAGGAGTCTTTAGGATCAAAAGCTGGCAACGGTTTGTTTGAAACAACATTAACAAGAAACCTTATTAGTGGAGAAGTATACACTTCAAAGGCTTATGTAATAAGTGATGGCAAAACAGTATATGGCGAACCGGTAGAATTTAAAAGTCTTGGTGGTATGGGTCCGGTAATCTATAAAATAGTCCCAGACACTGCTTATTTTGGGGACACAATAAATATCATAGGACAAAACTTCAGCATGCAGAAAAATTTCAACGAAGTTGCATTTCATACAACAGAATCAGAAATTCTTTACTCTTCGGATACATTGATCAAAACCATCCTACCCGAACACATTTGGATGCCGGAAATTCCAATCTCTGTTACTGTTGCAAAAAACACCATTTCTAGCCCTTTTAATCTAATCATAACACCGCCAAAGATCGATTCAGTTTCAAATACCACAATTCTATCAGGCATGAATATCAAGCTGTACGGTAGTCATCTTAACGATATTTATAATCTAAGAATCGACAACCAAAGCCCAGGTTATTATGGCTACGATCATATTTCTGATTCATTAATTACATTAAAAGTTCCAGGTAGAATTTCCGAGGGGAATGTCCCGTTCAGCTATTCCTATTTAGGTAAAGCTGTTAACATTCCTGATTACTTCTATAGTACTATTCCAGCCATTCATTCAGTAGCACCACTAAATGTTTGGATTGACACGCTCATAAAAGTAAAAGGTCCCAATATTAGATATCTTAATTCTTTATTGAGTGATTTTGGCACTCCTGAAATTGTTTCAGATAGTATGGTACAGGTTAAGATAGAAAAGATTCCAATATCCAATAAGATCTATGGATTTTATAATTACAATAAGATATACGCTGAAGACTCTATAGATTGGATGCCCCCTGTTATCGATAAAATTACCCCAACTGTTGCTTACAATAACGAAAAAATCACAATACATGGAGAACGATTTTTTCCTGAGATGAAAGTAAAAATCGCAAATTACAATTTATACACCAATTTTATTGATGAAAATACCGTTGAGTTCAATGTTCCGAAAATAAATTCCGGCACATATCAAATGGAACTTCATTACGGGATTTGGAAATTTGGCATACAAGAAAATATTTCATTTGAAATCCCTCCTATAAACATTACGGGCGTAAATCCTTCCTCTGCTAAACGTGGAGATATTATCGAAATATCATTAGATAATATGAATTCTAACGAAAGCTATTCCGTTCATGTTGATCAAAATGAAACGAAGCTTATTGAGGTTGGCGACTCATACATAAAAGTGCAGATCGGCCATGACAGTCTTCTTTCAGACTATCCTTCTGTAAAGGTTTATAATGGTGGCAGAACCGACCAGAACAATTCATCATTCCAGGCAATTGAACCTTGGCAGTTTGTATTGGAAGAATCGAAATTTAGACCAAATTATGCAGCAATAGCTTATCCTAATAATACTCCGGTAATTCTTACAAGAGAATATGATAACTATGACCATGTTTTGCTTCAGTTTGATGATTTCACAAACAAATGGGACAAAATTGCAACTCATAATATGTCAGGTAATTTCCCGAAGGTTCTTTCTAAAAATGACATGATGTATTTTATCAGTTATCATGGAAATAACGAATCAGGTAATTCAATCCAGATCGAATCTTACTCAATGGATCGAAACGAATGGAATCAGGAAGGCCAGGTTCAATACAATGGTGAAATGTATCAGTTTTTTGCTTTTATGAAGGAGGATAAAATATATGTAGGGGATAAATTTTTCATGACATTTTTTGATTTAAATGATAAAACCTGGACTGACATTACCACAATGCCTACAGATGAAATTGCCACAGAAGGTGTGTCCTCATTCGTTATTAATGATCGCTGCTATGTTCAGATTCATAACAATAACAAATCAAACGATGATTCAACCTCAGAATTTTGGGAGTATCACACAAATAGCGATATCTGGACGTATATTCCAGGTTGTCCATTTATAAATTATGGTGGCACAACTTATTGCACGGATGAGCAAAATGCATACTATTTTGTTCGCGTTGATAATAATTTAAGAGAAATGTGGACATACAATTCTATGAACAATACGTGGACTAAGCAACATCCTCCTGCAGGTCATACAAGTTATGGATTATCTTTTTATTCCAATGGAAATCTATATTTTGGTCGTAGCAAACAATATGGTGTTGGCTTGTATTTAAGTAAAATCCACTTAAACGATATTATTCAATTGGATGATACCAACTAATTATTAAAAAAATATTGATTTAAGCAAAAGCGAAGTTGAACAATTAGAACTTCGCTTTTTTTTAACATCATTTCACAAAATATATTTCACATTGCATTGAATCATGTCGTATATTTAATAGAATCATTTTAAATAAGATTCTATTATGAAGATAATCAATGCCCTTTTACTGACTCTTATTACAATTTCAAGTGCATTTGCACAGAAGGTTCCTGCAGTATATAGCAATGTAGGCTCCGACGAAAATGGCGTTTTTCTGCTTCTTGAAGACAGGAAAATATATGCTGTAAAGCCAAATGATCAGTTCAAGTTCGAAGATTTATCTTCGGCAGCCATCGGAACAAAAGAAGGAATTACTTTCAATTTTAAATTTCCGGAATTGAATGGCACGCTATACTTTGGCTTTATCAATTACAAGGATGGAAAATATCCGCAACCCGTATTTTTTAGAGAAAGTTCGCCTATTAAAATTGGCATAAGCAATGTTCCAATAAAGAGACTTTTATCGGGCAAATACGATATGATTAACTGGGAAAAAACCGGCCAAGGCATTTTAGGCTACCGCATTGTTAGCAACAAGGGAAACATGTTGTACGATGGTCGTGTTGCCTTTTCGTACAAAGATGGCATGTTTAAAGCTGAACCCACAATAGTTGAAGGTCCATTCATTAACCAGTTATCAGAAAAAGGAGCCGTGATTTCTTTTACCACCTCGGAAGCAATTGAAGCAAGTATTCGTATTAACGGCAAGAGCTACTTGGACAAAAAAGCCGGCAAAACACACGAAATAAAAATTGATGATTTACAGGCTGCAACAGAATACAATTACACCCTATCTGTTGCCGATTTTTCTTTCGATTTTAGTTTTGAAACTGCACCCAAGCCAGGCAGCAGAACAGCTTTTACATTTGCGTACGGTAGCGATTCACGTGCTGGCAAAGGTGGTGGAGAAAGAAATATTTATGGTACTAATGCCTACATCATGAAGAAAATTGCAGCTTTAGGAAGTGCCGAAAACATAAAATTCATGCAATTTACCGGAGACCTGATTGATGGGTACAATGCCAGCAGGGAACGCATGAACTTACAATATGCCAACTGGAAAAGAGCTGTCGAGGCTTGGTGGCACTACATTCCCTTTGTTCCTGGTTTTGGAAATCATGAGGCCTACAACTATGTGTTTAACGATGTTGATGCTGGAACATTTCACGCCATAGATCATTTTCCTTTTAAAGATGATTCCAGCGAATCTCTTTTCCAGGATAATTTCGTATTGCCAGAAAATGGACCTCTTAGCGAAGACAATACGAAATACGATCCCAATCCAAATGAAATTGACTTTCCATCTTACAAAGAAAGTGTATACTGGTACTCCTACGATAATGTAGCAATCGTTGCCTTAAATTCGGATTATTTCTATTCGCCCGGTGGACTTACGCAAACCAGTGGCAATCTTCATGCTTTTATCATGGACAAGCAAATGTGGTGGCTACAAAAAACCTTAAAACAACTAGAGAAAAACAAAGATATTGATCATGTCTTTATTACCATTCACACTCCATTTTTCCCAAATGGTGGTCATGTTAAAGATGACATGTGGTACAATGGTAACAACCAATACAGAGCTTTTGTCAAGGGGCTGCCCTACGAGAAAGGAATTATTCAACGCAGAGATGAACTGCTAAACCTCATCGTAAATAAAAGTAAAAAAACTGTGGCAATATTGAGTGGCGACGAACACAATTATAACCTACTCACCATTACCAATGAGATGGAACGCTATCCTGAAAACTACGAATTTGAAAAACTTGAACTGTCTCGTAAATTTTACCAAATAAACAATGGTGCAGCCGGAGCTCCTTATTATGCACAGGAAGAAACTCCCTGGTCGTCGAATGTCAGAAATTTTTCCACTCAAAATGCACTCGTACTAATCGATGTTAATGGAAGCACGATAAAGGTAAGGGTAAAAAATCCCGACACCTTGGAACTAATCGATCAATATACCCTTAGAGAATAATTTTTTTGATACCAGGAGCTTATGCGTTACTTACTCATTCTATTAATTTTTACATGTACTGTAATTAGTGGAAAGTCCCAGGAGTATCAGTCCACTCCTGCTGACTTAAGCCAGCTATTCAATAGTGAAGCAGTCTTGCATATCAATTTAAAAGGAGATATCAGAACACTTTTTAATGACCGGAAAGAGCCCGAATACCATCCCATTGTATTTTCATACCAGGAAAACGACGAATGGCATAAAGTAAACATCAGGGTAAAAACCCGTGGTCATTTTAGAAGAATGAAGGAAAATTGCCTTACTCCTCCTCTACTCCTAAATTTTGATAGCTTACCGGATATTTCAAGCTCACTTTTCGAAGGACAGAATAAATTGAAACTGGTTACTACTTGTGTGGATGAAAGATTTGTGATCAGGGAATATTTGGCCTATAAAATCTACCAATTAATTACCCCCTACAGCTTTAGGGTAAGGTTGGTAAAAGTAAGCTTCGATGATACGGAAAGAAATCGAACTACACCAGCCAAATATGGAATTCTATTGGAGGACCACAACAAAATGGCTTCTAGAAATAATGCAATTATTCGAAAACAGCTAAAGCTAAGTCCTGAAACAACGGATCGGGAATTCTTTCTCAAAATGGCAGTTTTTCAATACCTGATTGGAAATACCGATTGGTCGATTCAATACCTTCACAACATTAAAATCCTGGTTAGAAATGGCACATCTCTCGTAGCTGTTCCGTACGACTTTGATATGTCGGGGATTGTAAACACACCCTACGCTGCTCCTGCCGAAGCCTTACAGCTAAGTTCTGTCAGATCCAGAAGATATAGAGGATATTGTATCGAAGATATGAGTGAATTTCAATCTACTTTCGATTTATTTAATGAGCTGAAAAATGATATTTATGCCATTTATGAAAACAACCCGCTAATCGATCAAAACTACAGGAAAAATACCATTAAATACCTGGATCGATTTTATGATATCATAAACGATAAGAAACGGAGCAAAAAAGAATTTCAATATCCTTGCAAATCAGGAGGAACAGGCAATGTTGTTATTCAAGGCTTGAAAGACCATAGTATTGAAAACAAAAAAAATTCCGACTAAATGTCGAAATCATTTTCTTTGGAGGCCGCCAATCCCCAGATCAAAACAACCTGCCAAAATCGTCTCGATCAAAACAGCATTTATGTTACAAGAAACTACTTAATCACCATGTAGTTTTTCTTGTCTTTTAATCGATTCCAATCTCTGGAATTCATCGATTGAATCATTTTCGTAGTAAGATCCACAACCACGAAATCGTCTTCTACCGTGTAGAATAAATCTTTAATTTTCTGTAATAATTTCATATCCCCTAAAATTTACTGTTTTACTACCTTAAATTTAATAGGATTACGAATATTATTCAAGCTTGTTTTGTAGTATTTAACGATTACGTAATATGAATTTGCAAATGCGTTATTTCAATCATTCAATACGTATTGCTTTATAAAAAATCGATGGAATTAAAGTACAGATTTTTCTTATCAAGAAGGATTCTTTTCATTCGAGATGGTCCACCAATAGCGATTTGATAAATGTATTTGCCACGAAAGAAAAATCGTTTAAAATAGGTGTATTCATGTTTTCCTACCATTTGGGTATACTCAATCTCTTTTCCCAACATTTTTTGGTAGGCAACCGATCTTTCACCAATTAAGATGCTTCCTCCCGAAACAAGGCTCCCCTGTTTCATTTCCTCGTAATACTCCGATGGATCGGAGTAGGTAAAATCCAATCCAAGCTTGGAAAAATCAGAAGCAACAACACCAAAAACCGTTACTGCATCTTTAAAGCTAAAAACCTCGATGGAAATGTTGTTGAGCTCTTTATTCTGAATAATGGGTTGATCGGGAATCGAGAAACTTATTTTTGATTTTTCCGATTCAATCTTTTTCCAATCTTCCTGTGCCAAAACATTCGAAAATGTGGCAATACCAAGAAGGCATATCAATAAAAATTTTCTCATTGCTTATTTAATTTCGGGTAACTCAATTCCTTTAATTTTTCGGTACAGATCAAGAGCAAAAACATCGGTCATTCCCGATACAAAATCCAATACCGACATTACTTTTTCGTAATCACTATCACCCGAAATGTCATATTGTTCGGGAATTAAAGACAATAAATTTTTGGAGTAAAAATTCTTTGGGTCCATTACGGCTGAAACAAATTCTTCCAATAAGGTCCCTAAAATTTTATAACCTGCCAACTCAATTTCGATCACCGATCGGTGTCGATAAATTCTCTGCACAGCAACATCTGTGCAAGTTCTATACGCTTGTTTACAGGTCGGCTCTACCTCATCAATTAATGACCCTTTGAAGGTTCCACTTAAAATAGCTTCATAATTGTTCAGAAAAACCTTTACACATTCTCCAACCAATTTGCCTATAACACTGGCTCTTATAAATGCAATCTGTTCATTGGTATCGGTTACTTCCAGGCAAGTTTCTTCAATTCTATCCAAAGCCTTTTTATCCTTATCGGCATCGTAAAAATTCAGAAGCAATTCCTTGGTTTCCGCAGTACTTAAAATATTTAGCTTGTGAGCATCCTCAATGTCCATAATCTGGTAACAGATATCATCGGCAGCTTCAACCAGGTATACCAAAGGAAAACGGGCGTAAATACCATTTTTAATTTCAGGAATCTCCAATTCTTTGGCAATTTTAAGATAATCGGCTTTTTCGAACTGGAAATAACCGTATTTTTTCTTCCCAATTTCCTCTATTTTATTCGATTCCCACGGATATTTAACAATGGAAGCAATGGTAGAATAGGTTAAGGCAAATCCGCCTTTTCTTCTTCCTTTAAAAGCATGTGTAAGCAATCTTAAGGCATTGGCATTTCCTTCGAAATTGGTAAGGTCGAACCACTCTTCCTTGCTAAATCGATCTTGTAAATTTGCCCCTTCACCTTTCTCAAAGTAATGCGACAAGGCTTTTTCTCCCGAGTGTCCGAATGGCGGATTTCCCAGGTCATGAGCCAAACAGGCAGCTGCAACGATACTTCCGATTTCTCTTATTCCTGAATCAGGATCAACCTGATTGGCATCTATTAACTTTTCAGCCAGTAAATTTCCAAGAGATCGTCCAACACTCGACACTTCGAGACTGTGAGTTAACCTATTGTGTACAAATATGCTGCCCGGCAATGGAAACACCTGTGTTTTATTTTGCAAACGACGAAAAGGCGATGAAAATATCAGCCTGTCGTAATCTCTCTGAAATTGTGTTCTCACATCAGCGCTGGCAGGTGAGTATTTATCTTCTTGTCCGAACCTCTTTGTCGATAGTAATTTTATCCAATCCATATTCTAGAATTAAAGCATCTAAATTACATTAAAATTTCACGCAGCCCGATTTGTTTAGCAATTATTAACAATTAACAGAAAATTTGAATTCTGTTTTCGGATACATTTGTACGTTTTCGTACAACCTTTGTAATAACATCGTACACATACTGCCTTAAAAATCAGAATCAAAAAATTTCATCACACTGATTTACTGGTAGTTTCATTAAGTGGCACGAGTATTGAATTTAACAGCTCAATTGGGGTGAAGATTTTCTATTTTATAATTATGGTTATTTATTTCGACATTATCGGTTGATAATACGGATTTGTCGTTAATTGTGTGCGTTGGTCTAATTAAATTCCAGATCCGGCGACAATAAATTATTATTGTATACAGATTTTATTAATACATCAATACTATGATCCGATTACAAAACATTCACAAATCGTACATCACCGGAACAAACAAGCTGCATGTACTTAAAGGTATCGATTTGCACATAAAAGAAGGTGAATTGCTTTCAATCATGGGATCTTCCGGTTCAGGAAAATCGACATTATTGAATATCCTCGGCCTGTTGGACAACCACGACGATGGAGTTTATGTCCTGAACAACGAGGAAATAAAATCGATGAGCGAAACAAAAGCTGCCAAGCTTAGAAACAATTTGTTGGGTTTTGTATTTCAATCGTTTAACCTGATATCCTTTAAAAATGCCATGGAAAATGTGGCATTGCCATTATACTATCAGAAAGTATCGAGAAAGAAAAGAAACAAACTTGCCTTAGAGTACCTCGATAAAATGGGTCTTAAAGAATGGGCTCACCATATGCCTAACGAGCTGTCGGGTGGACAAAAGCAGAGAGTTGCCATTGCTCGTGCAATGATTACCCAACCGAAAATTATTTTGGCCGATGAGCCTACCGGGGCACTCGACTCTACTACTTCGATTGAGGTAATGGATCTTCTTAAAGAAATTAATCAGTCAGGAATTACTGTAATTATTGTTACTCACGAGAATGATATTGCCCACATGACAGATCGAATCATCAATCTTAAAGATGGCATTATTGAATCAATCATTGATAACAATCAAATTAACAACACTGAATCGGTTAAAATTCCAATACAGGAATAAACCCAACCCTAATATCGAGCTATGTTTGACAGAGATAAATGGCAAGAAATATTTAGTACCATCAGGAAAAATAAAACTCGTACCATTCTAACGGGTTTTTCGGTTGCAACCGGAATTTTTATGCTGATTTTCCTATTGGGTGCTGGTAGAGGTTTGCGTAACGGTATGACCTCAGTTTTTGCCCAAGATGCAACTAACAGTATGCAAATTTATGGTGGTAGAACCACTAAGGCATACAAAGGAACTCCCGAAGGTAAGTTCATTCAAATGGTTAACGATGATTTCCTGAACCTGAAGAAATCGATCGAAAAAATAGATGCAATTTCGGCAATGTCGTACATTCCGGGAGCAGAAACCATATCCTATAAGAATAACTTTGGAAACTTTAATGTTTCACCTGTACACGATACTTATAAGGAGATTAAAAATTTCGAAATCCTGAAAGGCCGATTCTTAAACCAAAACGACTTGGATGAACACAGAAAGGTTGTTGCCATTCAGGATGAAGTAAAAAAAGTACTATTCCCGAATGAAACTGCACTAAACAAGTTTATCAACATTAACGATATCAAGTTTAAAGTAATTGGTGTTTTCCACCAACAGAGTTTCGACGATAATTCAAGGGAAATATACATTCCAATTACGGTAGCACAAAAAATATTTAACAACAACGACCATATCCGTAGAATTTCTTTTACGCTCGACAATGTTTCGGTTGAGGAAAGTAAAAATATCGAACAGCAGATTACTTATAAAATGGCTGCCCGACATAATTTCAGCAAAGAAGATAAGAATGCACTATGGATTCAGAACAATATTGAAAATTCACAAACATTCGCTGGTTTATTTAGCGCTATCGAAATGTTTGTATGGATCATAGGGATTTTCACCATTGTTTTAGGTGTTATTGGTGTTTTCAACATCATGATGATTGTTGTAAGGGAAAGAACCAAAGAAATTGGAATCAGAAAAGCCATTGGTGCTTCGCCAAGCTCTGTAGTAGGTTTAATCTTAATGGAGGCCATTTTTATAACGGCCGCTTCGGGATATGTTGGACTAATTGCAGGTGTTGGATTATTGGAGGCCATCAATCAGTTTGACATGATTGAGAAAATATATGCTCCGGCTGCTATCTACTTCATCGATCCACAGGTTGACCTTGGTATTGCAGTAGGTGCAACAGTTGTGCTGGTAATTACCGGTGCTTTGGCAGGATTTTTCCCTGCCCGAAAAGCAGCAGCAATTAGACCAATAGAAGCTTTAAGAGACGAATAGTAAGAATTTATAAACGACATTAGAATGTTCGACCTGGATAAATGGCATGAAATTACTGCCGCCCTAAAAAAGAATAAACTACGTACCATCCTTACCGGATTGGGTGTGATGTTTGGTATCCTGATTTTGGTTACCCTACTGGGAATTGGTAGAGGTTTTCAAAATAACATAGAATCTTCGTTGGGTAACTTTGCAACCAATTCTACCGTTTTTTGGGTAGAAAGAACCACTAAGGCATACAAAGGCTTACCTCGAAACAGGCAAATCAGATTTACCAACGACGATTTAATTGCTTTGAAGCAAAATATTCCAGAATTGGAACACATTGCTCCCGACATTAATGGTTGGAGCGGTAACGCTACCCACAATACATTTCGCAAAGAGAAAAAAGGAAACTTTAGAATTAAAGGAACTTCTCCCGAAATGAATATGGTAAATCCTGTTGAGGTAGTAAAAGGAAGATTTATCAATGAAAATGATTTAAAAGAATTCCGCAAGGTTATTACGATTGGACCGCGTGTAAAAGAGCTGATGTTCGAAAAAGATGAAGATCCGATTGGACAATACCTGAAAGTAAATGGAATTTTCTTCAAGATTATTGGAGAAATTAAGCCTTTAAGTAACAATATGGGGAATCGCGACGATATTATACAGCTGCCATATACTACCCTGCAGCAATTGTATAATTACGGCGATAAATTCTATGTTTTCCTGGCAACAGCCAAGGTAGGCGAATCGGTTGCCGAGTTGGAAGATAAAATATTTGAAATTTTGGCTCGACGCCACTCCATTCATCCTGAAGACAAACAGGCAATTGGTAATTTTAACATTGCCAAACTGTTTAACAAGATTTTTGGCTTGTTTAATAGTATTGGATTCCTGTTTTGGGTAATTGGTTTTGGAGTTCTGATTACCGGTGTTATTGGAGTAAGTAACATTATGCACGTGGTGGTGAAAGAGAGAACCAAAGAGCTGGGGATTAAACGTGCCATTGGAGCCAAACCTGCTTTGGTGGTCGGTCAAATTATTAACGAATCGGTATTCCTGACCACTTTTGCCGGATTCTGGGGATTGGTTTTGGGTGTAGTCATTGTTGAGGCAATTGGCAAAGCAACCGAAGGAAGTCCAAATCCTCAAATATTAAACCCTTACGTAGATATTAATGTTGCATTTATCGCACTCGGAGTACTTGTTTTCTTTGGTGTTCTTGCCGGGCTGTTACCAGCACAAAGAGCCATTAGAATTAAACCCGTTGATGCGTTGAGATACGAATAATAAGTCATAAATCTGAAAATAATACAAGTCATGAAAAAAGTTTTTAGAATTGTTCTCGTGGTATTCTTCATTGCACTTTTTGTAGGAACCATATTTTTCCTTTATAAAAAATCGCAGGACAAACCTGTTGTTTACAACACAAAATCGCCTGAGATTACAGACATCGTGAAAAAAACAATTGCCACAGGTTCTGTTGTACCTAGAAAAGAAATTGAAATTAAGCCTCAAGGGGTTTCGGGTATTATCGAAACATTATATGTTGAAGCTGGTGAAATGTTGAAAAAAGGTGATCCGATCGCTAAAATCAAGATCATTCCAGACATGATTAACCTAAACAGTGCTGAATCGCGAGTTAATGTTGCAAAAATTAACTTCGAAGATTCGGAAATCAACTACAACCGCGATAAGGCTTTGTATGATAAAAAAGTAATTTCTGAATCGGATTTTCAGAAAACACAATTGGCTTTCCGCAATTCACGCGAAGAGTTGCAAGCTGCAAAAGATAACCTACAGTTGATTAAAGAAGGGGTTACAAAGAGCTCTGCAAATGCTACCAATACCATTATCCGCTCAACCATAGAAGGAATGATTTTGGATATCCCAATTAAGGAAGGGAACTCGGTAATTCAATCGAACACTTTTAACGATGGTACTACTGTTGCTATTGTGGCCGATATGGGCGAAATGATTTTCCAGGGTAAGGTTGATGAAACCGAAGTTGGAAAAATTAACCAGGGCATGAACCTACAGCTTACCATTGGTGCAATTGAAGATGTGAAGTTCGATGCAAATCTTGAATACATTTCTCCAAAAGGAGTAGAAGAAAATGGAGCAATTCAGTTTGAAATTAAAGCATCTGTTCAACTAAACGACAATTATTTTATTCGTTCGGGATATAGTGCTAACGCAGAAATCGTTCTTGACAAAAGAGAAAAAGTACTGGCTGTAAACGAAAGTTTACTAGAGTTTGAAAACGACTCTACCTTCGTTGAGGTTGAAACATCGCCACAGGAATTCGAAAGAAGATTCATTAAAACCGGTTTGTCCGATGGTATCAATATTGAAGTATTGGAAGGAATCACCAAAGACGACAAGTTAAAAGGTGAAAAGAAGAAAAAATCGGAGATGGTTAAGGAAGGAAACAAAAGTGAATAGTAAAGCTCACTAAACTTTGAAATGAGTCTTTAAATGCTCACTTTTATCATATCAATCGTTTTTATAATTGCCTAAACCGTAGTACGGATTATAAAACAAAAAGCAAATGAAAAAATTATTATTACCGCTAATTGCTATAGCATTTACCTTTTCGGCAGCCAATGCACAAGAAAAATGGAGCCTCGAGAAATGCATCAACTATGCGAAAGAACACAATATTGACTTGCAACTTCGAAAATTAGATGCTGAAGTTCAGGCTAACAATACCACTCAATCTAAATTTGATCTTCTGCCAAGTCTGAATGGAAGTACAAGCTATAACTTCAGTTATGGTCGTACTCTTAGAGCCGATAATACTTATGGTGATATTAACACCCAAAGTGGTTCATTAGGTCTATCCGCAGGAGTAACTCTTTTCAATGGCTTCCAGAAGTACAATTCTATCAAACAAAATGAATTAGACCTTAAGGCCAGCCTTCAGGATGTTGAAAAAGCAAAAGAAGATTTGGCACTAAACATTACCTCTTCTTACCTGAATATTCTTTTCAACAAAGAATTGTTGCAAGTGGCCGAGGAGAAATTGAAGGTAACCAAACTTCAGATAAAAAGAACCGAAGCATTGGTTGAAGCCGGAACACTTCCAAAAGGAACTTTAATGGAACAGAATGCACAGGCAGCCAGAGAAGAACTTGAGGTAGTAAACTCATTGAACAATCTCGATTTGGCTTTATTGGATCTTGCACAATTATTAGATCTTGAAAATCCTTCAGATTTCGACATTAGCATTCCTGAACTTCCGGTTTTAAATGCAACACGTTCAATGGTTGATCCAGAATCTGTTTTCATCAATGCTTTGGAATTCAGACCAGAGATGAAAGCAGCAAGATACAGACTGGAGAGTTCGGAAAAAGGACTTTATATCGCTAAAGGACAAAGAGCTCCTTCACTTAGCATGTCTGGATATTGGGGATCGAGTTACTCGAAAGACTTCCCTGAATATGGCCTGGATGCTAATGGTGCTCCTGTAATTGTTCGTGAAGAAATGAAACTGAGCGATCAGTTATCGAATCGTGAAAACAAAGCTTTTGGTTTCAACTTAAACATTCCAATTTTCAACGGCGGACAGGTAAACAGAAACATTGCCAATGCAAAAATTAACATCGACCGCAACAAGTTGTATATGGAAAACTCGAAAAATGCATTGAGAAAAGAGATTCAGCAAGCTCACGCCAACGCAAGAGCAGCCATGAACAAGTATTTCTCGAGCGAAACAGCCGTTTCTTCAACCGAAGAGGCTTTCCGTTATACAGAAGAAAAATTCAATCTTGGATTGGTAAACTCTGTAGACTACAACCAGGAAAAAAACAATTTGTTCCAGGCAAAATCGAACCTGCTACAGGCAAAATACGAATACATTTTCAGAACAAAGATTCTTGACTTTTACAATGGCATCGAAATAAAATTATAATCAAGTTTATAACCTCAGGGTACATAACAACTCGAAACTCCCGGCTAATTATTAGTCGGGAGTTTTACTTTTAAAACGGTACTATATAAAGTTGATTTGAATTCTTGCAATTACAATATCAGCCTATCCCAATATCAGTAAGTTTGTTAGCAGGAACAATTCGGTAATTTTATTGGTACAATTGCCATTAATTTCCCTTTTTATCATTTATTTTGCATTGATTTAAAAAATTAGAACATGGCATTACTTTTAAATATTGAAACATCAACAGCAATTTGTTCTGTTGCATTAGGGAAAGACGGGAAATTATTGGCACTGAAAGAAAACAAAGAAGGCATGAAACATGCAAGTCATCTTACAGTTTTCATCGAAAATATTTTAAAAGAGAACAATTTAACTACTGCTGATTTAGACGGCGTAGCCATTAGTATGGGACCAGGTTCCTATACCGGATTGCGAATTGGTGTTTCTACTGCCAAAGGAATTTGCTATGGTGCAGGCATCCCGTTAATTGCAGTTAGCACTCTTCAATCAATGACAAAAGCATTGCAGGATACTGCTGAATTATCGGACCAGATTAAAAAGCTGGAAGAAGCACTTTATTGCCCAATGATTGATGCAAGAAGAATGGAAGTATACACAGCATTCTACAATTCAAATGCTGATTTGGTGAGAGAAATTTCTGCTGATATTATTGATGAAAATTCATTTGCAGACGAACTTTCGAATCGTGAAATTGTTTTCTTTGGTGACGGGTCAGGCAAATGTAAAGATGTAATTACAAACGAAAATGGCATCTTTCTTGATGATGTTAATGCAACTGCATTGGGTATGATTCAACTGGCAGAAGAAAAATTCAACAAAAACGAATTGGAAGATGTTGCCTACTTCGAACCTTTTTATTTGAAAGATTTTGTAGCAACAACTCCGAAAAAGAATATCTTTAAGTAAGAACTAAAACAACGCGTATGCTAAGGTTTACTCTATTTTTATTTTCCTTTTTGGTACTGTCGACAAGTACTGATGCAAATTCACCTGCTAAATCGTCTGAAAAAGGGGAACATCTGAAATATGTAATTCACTATGGCATCGTGCGTGGAGGAAAGGCTAGCTTAAAGTTAAAGTCGGATAAAATTGATGGAAAAGAAGTGTTCCATGCCACTTTAACAGGACGAACAGTTGGCCTTTTTAATACGCTCTACAAAGTTAAAGATACTTACGAAAGTTACTTCGATAAAGAAACACTGCTGCCTGTAAAAGCAATTCGAAATATCCGTGAAGGAAGTTACAAAAGGTATAACGAGGTGACTTTCGATCGCGAAAAGAATCAAATTAACAGTCAGCGTTCGGGCATTAAAGATGTACCCGAAGGAATTCATGATATTTTATCGGCATTTTATTTTGCCAGAGCCTACCACTTTAATTCTGAACTTGAAGTAGGCCAGGTGGTAAAAATGCAAACCTACTTTTCCGATGAAGAATTTCTATTGCAGTTCCGCTTTATGGGTTACGAAATGGTGAATTCCAAAATTGGAACAATAAAATGCTATAAATTCATTCCAATTGTTCAAACCGGACGAGCATTCAAAGATGAAGATGATATGAAAATCTGGATATCGGCCGATGCCAATAAGGTTCCGGTTCGAGTTCAATTCGATTTATTTTTGGGATCCTTGCGCTGCGATTTAACCAACTTCTCCGATTTTTCTACCAGTTCCCTGATCAAAAAATAGGCATCATTTCGATCTTATCGCAGTATTAATCAAACAAAAGCACTTAATATTTCAGATTATTAATTGTTTCGATTACTTTTGCAGAAAATAATGGGTCTTGGCTCGTTATGAATTGAAATCGTTTAAAAATTTAATTCTATTATATCATGGCAAGTACTGCAGATTTTAAGAATGGAATGTGTATCCATTACAAGGATGATTTATATACCATTGTTCAATTTCAACATGTAAAACCAGGTAAAGGTCCGGCTTTCGTTAGAACAAAGCTTAAAAACGTTAAAACTGGTAAAATTATTGACAACACTTTTAACTCGGGAGTTAAAGTTGATGTTGCAAGAATTGAAAGACGCCCACATACTTTTCTTTACAAAGATGATATGGGTTATAACCTAATGCATACCGAAACTTATGAGCAAATTGCATTGCAAGAAGCATTAATTAATGCACCAGATTTGTTAAAAGACGGAGATCCTGTTGAAGTGGTTGTACACGCCGATACTGAAACTCCTTTGTATGCAGAACTTCCTGCTCACGTAACCATGCAGGTAACTTATACCGAGCCAGGTTTAAGAGGTGATACTTCTTCTACCAACTCATTAAAACCAGCTACGATTGAAACTGGTGCTACCATTATGGTACCACTTTTCATCAACACTGATGATTTGATTAAAGTTGACACTCGTGATCACAGCTATGTTGAACGCGTAAAAGCATAATAAGTGTGATCTAATCATATAAAAAGGATTCTTCATGGAATCCTTTTTTTATTCCTCTCATTCTGATAGCCTAAAAACCAATATTTTATTAATTTAGTGAAAACCTGAATCTCTAAAAAACACTGTAGTGATTAAGCAACAAGCCGTAAACAGTAAGTTTAAGCTCGATCTGATACTAAAAATAACACAAGCAATAAATGAAAACTTGTCGGTTGATGATCTTTTAAAGCAATATGAAAACATACTTTTTAACGATCTTAAGATTGGGAAAATTGCTGTATTCAAGTTCAATTCTTCCTGGGAAACACTTCTAATCTCAGGTATTGCCAATGGACTTATCGATCAAATCAAGATTGAAAGCGATTTGGCCAATTACGACGAAATAACCTACATTTCGTCCGATTTTCCGGAACATTTAAGAAGTTTTGATTTTTTAATCCCGGTTTTTCACAAAAATTCGGTTCTTGCTTACATTTTAATTGGCGATTTAGATGAAGAGATGGAAGGAATGAGTCCAGCCATCAGGCATCTGACTTTTATACAGACCATTTCGAACATTATTATTGTGGCCATGGAGAACAAGCGCATGCATAAACAATTGCTTGCCCAGGAGGCCATTAAAAAGGAAATGGAACTGGCTTCGAAGATCCAGAATTTACTGATTCCAAACCAAAGCTCCCTGCCGCAAAATAAGTACATTTCATCTCAGGGCTATTATCAACCGCATTTCGAAATTGGTGGCGATTATTACGACTTCATCAATTTTAACGATCAGGAACTTGGATTTTGCATTGGAGATGTGTCGGGAAAAGGGATTCCTGCTGCACTGATCATGTCGAACTTTCAGGCCACCTTGCGCGCACTTTTTAATCCGGATACTCCACTGGATGAGTTGATGAATAAATTGAACCAGAAAGTTTGCGAAAGTTCCAGCGATGAGAAATTCCTAACCCTCTTTATTGGGGTATACAATTATACAACCAGGAAACTTCGTTACGTAAATGCAAGTCATCATCCTCCAATATTGTACAACTTTAAAACAAAAGAAACCACTCATTTAAAAAAGGGTTGTATTGGTTTGGGCATGCTCGACGAAATTCCGATTATTTCTGTTGGCGAAATCTGTATACAGGACCACTCTAAGCTGCTTTGTTTTACCGATGGTTTAATTGAATTGGAAAAGGGCGATAAAATGGAAATAGGAATGCAATTAATCAGCAATCTGTTCTCTAACAATAAAAAACTGAACGACACCTTCCTGGATCTGACAAGGCATATTGAGCTTGGCAAAAAGAATAAGGCTGTTGTTGATGATATCTCCTTATTTGGAATAGAATTTAAAGCATAAAAAAAAGGATCGTTTAAACGATCCTTTTTTCTTGTATCTGATTGTGATTTACTTGATTTCAAAAGTTACATCAGCTTTCTTACTGTTGCTTGAAGAGTCTTTCACATCAATTTCTAACTTATAATTTCCTGGTTTTGCATTATCTGCAGTTTCCATTTGGAAGTTAATTGTTGAGCTGGTTCCCGAAATAGTAGGCAATGCATTACCACTGGCATCGTTATCAGAACTACTGTTGAAAGAAAATTCTTCAACTGTTTTAACTGATTTTGCTCCAGAATAAGTTACAGTTAACACGTAAGAAGAAAGTGCAACATTATCCGAGACAGAAATATTCACACTTAAATTTTCGCCTGCATTCACTGCTGTACTTGCAGTTGGCGCTGAAATTGTTACAGTAGGTGCAGTATTGTCTACATCAGGCTCATCGCCTCCACCTCCGCCACCACAACTCATCATTCCGGCAGTGAACAATACCATTAGGGCATACTTTAATAGTTTCATAAATAATAAATTTTTGGTTATGATTTGGTTCTTGATTTCACTTTATCCTCTAAAAATAAAGCAATAGCATTAAATTAACAAGCTACAACTAGGAAATAATTCTTTTTCCCCTTCTGAACAAGAAAATACTTATCGGCAATTAGGTGTTCAGTTGTTACTGTTAACTCAGAATTCTGCACTTTTTCTTTGTTAATACTAATTGCATTTCCTTTAAATAATCTTCTCAATTCACCTTTCGATGGGAATACTTCGGCTTTTACAGCCAAAAGTTCCAGAATATCTACTCCTGTTTCGAACTCCGATTTACTCACATTGAATTGTGGCACACCTTCAAAAACTGATAGGAAAGTATCTTCATCCAACTTCTTAAGTACATCAGCCGTTGCTTTTCCAAACAAAATTTGAGAGGCTTCAACTGCTGTATTGTAATCTTCTTCCGAATGGATCATGATGGTAACTTCCTTCGCCAATCGTTGCTGAAGTTTTCTTTGGTGCGGAGCTTCTTTGTGCTCTTCTACCAATGCGGCAATCTCTTCTCTTGGAATTAAGGTAAAGATCTTAATGTATTTCTCTGCATCCTCATCGGAAGTATTCAACCAAAACTGGTAAAATTTATATGGAGAAGTACGTTTCGGATCTAACCAAATATTTCCCGACTCGGTTTTACCAAACTTACCACCATCAGCTTTTGTAATTAACGGACAGGTAATGGCCCAAGCAGTACCACCTTCTTTTCTTCTAATTAATTCGGTACCGGTAGTGATATTACCCCACTGATCCGATCCACCCATCTGCAATTTACAGTTTTTAGAACGGTACAACTCCAAAAAGTCGGTTCCTTGCACCAGCTGGTATGTAAACTCGGTAAACGACATTCCTGATTTCGAATCAGCACTTAATCTCTTTTTTACCGAATCTTTACTCATCATGTAATTTACAGTAATGTGCTTTCCAATATCACGAATAAAGTCAAGGAACGAAAAATCCTTCATCCAATCGTAATTGTTTACCACTTCGGCAGCATTATCAGCATCCGAATCGAAATCCATAAATTTCGAAAGCTGAGCTCTTAAACACTCCTGGTTGTGACGCAAAGTTTCCTCATCCAAAAGATTCCTTTCTTGCGATTTTCCCGATGGATCACCAATCATACCCGTTGCACCACCTACCAAAACAATTGGCTTGTGACCAGCAACCTGGAAGTGTTTCAACATCATTACACCAACAAGGTGACCAATATGCAAAGAATCCGCAGTAGGGTCAATTCCCACGTATGCCGATGTCAATTCCTTCTGTAGTTGTTCTTCGATTCCGGGCATCATATCGTGAATCATGCCACGCCATTGCAGTTCTTCTATAAAATTCATTCCTTCTATTTTTTCCTTACGGATCTTATTATCAAATTTATATTCGACCAACAAAGATAAACATTTTAGCTTTTCAAAAGATCAGGTAATTTTTAATTAATCAATTAATGATATCAGACTATATAAAACACCTGTAAATAACAGGATATTGTAGAAGAATGATAAGACAAAAAATTTGATTGTGGTCTTTAACCAGCCCTGCTTGTAATAGAATTTAAGCGTTAAAAACAGCTGAACAGGGATAAGCAAATACAGGTAAAGCGTAAGTGGTTGCAGAAATTCCAAATGGGTTAAAATCAGCAACTCGCTTAAAATCACCATTACGAAAATAAAGGAGTGAAAATTAAGCGATATCAGCAAATGTTCAATTAAATAGCGCTTTTGTCGCACATAAAACAAGGCCAGCAACAAGGCAAATATTGGCAAAATAAACAGCAAGGTCTGCGATAATTTTTTAAACACATTGTCCAGCATCAAGGCCGGATTGAGTTTCCACATCTCTATCAGTTTCCTGATATCATTATCGTTGATCATACTGGTTTGGTCCTCTTCGGATTTTTTGTCCGGTATGCTATCATTTACAGATATGGAATCAATTTCAGCAGCTTTTTTGTCAACATCCAGTTTAAAAATTCCTTTTTTCAGTTTGATTTTACCCACCGAATCTGCCATAATGGAATCTACCTTGCTAAGCTGCTCATCAATCTCATCCTCATCTTGTTCATCCGCACCATCGCTAATCCCTTCCAAAAATGAGATGATATTCAACTGTTCGCCATCTTCGGTTTCCATTAGAACAGCATTATCGATATCACCTTCAGGTTTATGATTGTAGGAAAGCAGCAAGAATGCAAAAAATGTTAAGAAAAGGTAAAACCGGAAAGGTGGTGTATACCTGGCTCTTCTTCCTTGCATAAATTCTTTGGTCAGAAAACCAGGCTTCACAATCATTGGCAAGAGGGTGTGAAAGAATTTATTATCAAGAGAAAGTGCATCGCCTAACGAGTCGGACAATATCGTAAAGAAAGGTCGTTGTAATTCTTTGACTGACTGTCCGCAGTTCGAACAATATTTACCACTTACCGGATGACTGCAATTGGCGCAGAATCCTTCAAAATGAGTAATTTTTCTTTTGGGCAATCGATTCAGGTATTTTTGAATCGAGTATTTCATTTTGTGCATCATACTTCAACAGGAAGTTGTTTTTCTACCTTTTCTTTTATTTTATCAGTGGTATCTCCCAGGTCGGCATTAAAAATATCAAACAAGGTCTCTGATATGATGACCATAGGTTCATACAATAAACTCTCCTCTTTCTTTTCCTGCGAAATAAAATCGAGCTTTTTATCCAAAAAATTCACAAAATAAATCAGGATACTTAAAATGATAACCCCTTTTATTAAGCCAAACACAGCGCCGAATAAACGATTGATCATGCCCAAAGCAACCGCCTCAACCAATGAGTTTAGCATTTTACCCAATACATTCAGCACAATTACAATTAGAATAAATGTGATGATAAAAGCCATGATTCCCATATAGTTGGAATCGTACTCGAATCTATTTCTTATAAATTCGGCAGTAAAATCGGAAAAGTGAATTGCACCGTAAATTCCTAATATTAATGCCAGTAAGGTAGTTACTTCGATAATAAGGCCTTTTGTAAATCCTTTATAAATGGCCCACACCAAAGGTATGCCAATCAGGATGTCGAGAATGTTCATAATGGGTTAGTTATAATTATCAATAGACGTTCAAAGATAAGAAAATCCAACATAATGACCTTAATTTAGAATGAACTAAGGCAAATTAGATGTTAAAAAATATCTATATTTAAGACAGCAAAAACGATTAGAAATGGCATTTATCAACTCTCTTGTCAGCTGGTTAAATACCAAAAGACTTTCGCAAATAGATTTTTTTAAGGATCATCCTATTGAGATCCAGAAAGAAACACTCACCCAATTGTTGAATCAGGCATCTGATACAGAATGGGGTCGAAAGTTCGACTTTAAGTCGATGCAAACCCTTCGAGACTTTAAGGATAGACTTCCTGTACAAACTTACGAAGACATCGAAACGTATATTGAACGCTTAAGAAAGGGCGAACAAAATATTTTCTGGCCTTCCGAAATCAAATGGTTTGCCAAATCGTCGGGCACAACCAATTCGAAAAGTAAGTTTATACCGGTTAGTAAAGAGGCTTTGGAAGATTGTCATTTCAGGGGTGGAAAGGATATTCTTGCCATCTATACATCGCTTTATCCCGATACAGGAATTCTTTATGGCAAAGGTCTTACTTTAGGTGGTAGTCACCAGATTAACAACATGCATAACGATTCCTATTATGGCGATTTATCGGCCATAATTATTCAGAACTTGCCCTTTTGGGCCGATTTTATCCGTACACCTGATACTTCTATCGTTCTGCTTGACGAATGGGAAGAGAAACTGCATAAAATGACCGAAGCTACCATGAACGAAAATGTAACCAGTCTTTCGGGCGTTCCATCATGGTTTTTAGTGTTGCTAAAGCATATTCTTAAGGTTTCAGGCAAAAACCATATACACGAAATATGGCCAAATCTTGAATTGTTCGTTCATGGTGGTGTGAGTTTTACGCCTTATCGCGAACAGTTTAAAGAGATATTGCCATTGCCTCAAATGAACTACCTGGAGACCTACAATGCGTCGGAAGGTTTCTTTGGAATTCAGGACAATCCTGATGATGAATCGATGCTATTGATGCTGGACTATGGCATTTACTATGAGTTTATTCCTTTGGAAAATGTGAACGATGAGCACCCGCAAGCCATTAGCCTGGAAGATGTAGAGCTGTATAAAAACTATGCAATGCTAATCACCACCAATGGTGGATTGTGGAGATACCAAATTGGCGATACCATTCATTTTACATCTAAAAGTCCGTTTAAATTCAAGATATCGGGAAGAACAAAGTTATACATCAACGCATTTGGCGAAGAGCTTATTATTGACAATGCCGAAAAAGCCATGAAAATTGCTTGCAACAAAACCAATTCAGTAATCAAGGAATATACTGCAGCACCGGTGTTCATGGATAAAGATCAGAAAGGTACACACCAATGGTTAATCGAATTTGAACAGCCTCCGAAAAACATTGAAGAGTTTAATTTTGTACTCGATAATGCTTTGATGAGCTTAAATTCGGATTATGAAGCCAAGCGATACAAAAACATTACATTGGAGAAACCGATTGTAAGTGTTGCCCGCAAAGGCCTATTTTACGATTGGCTTAAATCCAAAGGCAAACTTGGCGGTCAGAACAAAGTTCCTCGATTATCGAATAATCGTAAGCTGATCGATGAATTGCTACAGGAAAATCATTAGCACATGAAGTTTTTACTTGTTTGCTTACTGTCATTTTTTTCCATTTCCGAATCGAAAGACATTGTTATCAATAACGATTTTTTCGAGCTGGATCATATGGGAAACCTCTATGTGGTAGATCAATCTGAATTGATAAAATACAACTCGGATGGAAAATTATTGTATCGTTTTTCTGATGTTTCCCTGGGCGATATTAGCTCTATTGATGTATCTGATCCTTTGCGAATTCTATTGTTTTACAAAGATTTTAACCAGCTTATTTACCTAAACAATAAATTATCAAAGATAGGTAGTGCGATTGATTTGTATGATTTCTCGGACAATGAGACAGAACAGGTTTGCAGTTCGCAAAAAGGAGGTTTTTGGATTCTGAATGGAATCGACAAGCAGGCTTTTTACATCTCAAACAATGGCAAGTTATTGGGTGAATCGATTTTATTGGGATCATTTTTCGAAGAATCGGAGATTGTGAAAATTACCGAAAGCAACGGCGACTTGTTTTTACTTTACGATAATAAGGGCATTCTACAGCTCGATCAGAATGGACAATTTGTTAGGAAGCTTACAATTAAAGACATTCAGGATTTTCAAATTGTAGGCAATTCCATTTACTACCAAACGCAAAATGGTTTTTACGAATATGCTTCAGCAAATCAGGAAGATCCACTCATTTACTCCAGGAAGAGTTCCGATAAAAAAACAATCAGACTGTTGGATAAGCAGATTTACATCTCTAATGAAAAATCAATCTCGATTAAAAAGCTAAGTTTCTGATTCAAAACAAAGTGCATTTATTCTCGCTAATAAGAAGTTAATATCCAAAAAATATTACTAATTTTATTTGCATTTTTTCAATAAAAATTAAACATAAACATGCATATTGCTGTAGCGGGGAACATAGGTGCCGGTAAGACCACACTGGCCGGATTATTGGCAAAGCATTACGGCTGGGAAGCTCATTTCGAAGATGTGGATGACAATCCGTATCTGAATGATTTTTACGACGATATGAAGCGTTGGTCGTTCGCCTTGCAAATCCATTTTTTAAACAGTCGATTCAACCAGGTTTTAGCACTTCGCGAATCTGGAAAAGATATTATTCAGGACAGAACCATTTACGAGGATGCATATATTTTTGCACCCAACCTGGAGTCGATGAACCTGATGCCAAAAAGAGATTTTGACAACTACTTGTCTCTTTTCGATATCATGAGTTCACTGATCCAACCACCCGACTTGTTGATTTACCTGAGAGCTTCTATTTCTACTTTGGTAGAACATATTCAAGACAGAGGCCGCGATTACGAAGAAACCATTCGTTTGGATTATTTGAAGAGATTGAACGAACGATATGAGGCCTGGATTAATGGCTACACCAACGGAAAGCTTTTAATTATAGATGTTGATGACATTGATTTTTTAAAAAATCCTAAAGATTTGAGTTCGGTAATCAATAAAATTGATGCCCAACTACATGGCCTTTTTTAATTGAAAATGATGGATCATATATGTTTTAATTTAAGCTCCATTTTTAATTCGTAACTGATAATTCTAACACAATGCATATAGCTGTAGCCGGTAATATCGGATCAGGAAAAACTACCTTAACAGAACTTTTAGCAAAACATTACGGATGGGAAGCTCACTACGAAGATGTAGATGAAAATCCTTACCTAAACGATTTTTACGACGACATGCAACGTTGGTCGTTCAACTTGCAGATCTATTTCCTAAAAAGTCGCTTTACGCAGATTATGGAAATTCGCAACTCGGGGAAAAATGTGGTTCAGGATCGTACCATTTTCGAGGATGCAAAAATTTTTGCTCCCAATTTGTACGATATGGGCTTAATGTCGGAACGCGATTTTACGAACTATTGCAATCTTTTTCAGTTGATGAGTTCTATGGTTCAGGCTCCAGACCTACTAATTTACCTTCGTTCTTCGGTACCTACATTGGTAAATCAGATTCAGAAACGTGGTCGCGATTACGAAGAAACCATTCGTTTGGATTACCTGAAAAACCTAAACGACAGGTACGAAAACTGGATATCGAATTACAAAAATGGCAACCTGTTAATTGTTGATGCTGACAATATCGATTTCCTGGAAAACCCTGCCGATTTGAACAGCATTGTGGATAAAGTTGAAGCAAAAATTCACGGTTTATTTTAGAACCGGTAATAGAATCCAACTGATAATTCGGGGAGAGAGATTTTATCGAATCCCAGGTAATATTGATAATCCTCCCCGTTCTCATCCTGGGCTGTCACAGAATCAGGAAAATTTGGAATAAAGGTATAAAGCAAGTTCATATCAAAACTCCAGGCATCCGAAATGTGATATAAAAAGCCAACATTTGGTGCCAATCCTACCTTATTCTCGCTAATGGTTCTTTTGTCGTCGCTCGACCCAAAAGATGCCGCTGTAAAATCAATTTCATTTCGATAATAGATGTAACCAAAGGCCAGCGAAGCATATGGCCTGAAATCCCTGTCCCAGGCATCGAAATAATAGGAAGCCCGCAGAAAGGCCGACCCAATATTGTAATTCACATCATAGCTTCCCAAATGGCTTCCATCCCAGAATTTATCCTGCCCTAGCATGCTAAATGACAATTCGGCACCAACACTTAACTTTTTGTTGAGCATTTTCCTTGCCGTTATTCGAAAGTTTGGTCCGCCATTCGCTTGATCACCAAAATCGCCAAGAGGCATTTGATAACCTATAGATCCACCTATAAAATACGTTTGATCTTTGTAGTATTGTGAATAAGATTCAAGAGAAAAAACAAGGACCAATGCCAGGAAAAAATATCGCTTCATCATCATAATTTGGTTCGTTTAGAGAAGCTAAATTATAAAAAAACCGGAAACTCATATGAGCTACCGGCTTTAAAACTTATCGTAAGATTTATTCGATCACTTTTAATTCTTTACCAATTTTGATAAATGCTTCCAGTGCTTTATCTAAATGTGCTTTTTCGTGAGCAGCAGAAAGCTGGATACGGATACGAGCCTGACCTTTTGGTACAACCGGATAGTAGAATCCGATTACATAAATTCCTTCATCTAACAATTTAGCTGCAAATTGCTGTGACAAGACTGCATCGTATAACATTAATGCATTAATGGCCGAATCAGATGGTTTAACATCGAAACCTGCTTTTAATAATCCTTCACGGAAATATTGAGCATTCCAAATTACTTTATCTCTCAATTCGGTTGATTCGCTCAACATATCGAATACTGCGATAGAAGCACCAACAATAACAGGCGACAATGAATTTGAGAACAAGTATGGACGAGAGCGCTGACGCAACATATCAATAATCTCAGCTTTACCGGTAGTGAATCCACCAAGTGCTCCACCTAATGCTTTACCTAGGGTAGAAGTAATGATATCTACACGATCCATGCACTTGTGATATTCGTGAGTACCGCGACCTGTATCACCAATGAAACCTGAAGCGTGGCTATCGTCAACCATTACCAATGCATTGTACTTCTCAGCCAAATCGCAAATCTCATTTAATTTAGCGATATCGCCATCCATAGAGAATACACCATCGGTAACAATGATACGGTAACGTTGTGCCTGAGAAACTTTTAATTGCTCTTCCAAATCGGCCATATCAGCGTGCTTGTAACGGTAACGAGCAGCTTTACACAAACGAACACCATCGATAATTGAAGCGTGGTTCAACTCATCCGAGATAATTGCATCATCTTTTGTGAATAGTGGTTCAAAAACACCACCATTGGCATCGAAAGCCGCAGCATACAAAATGGTATCTTCCATTCCGAAGAACTTGGCGATTTTCTCTTCCAGTTCTTTGTGAATATCAGTAGTACCACAAATAAAACGAACCGATGACATTCCATAACCATGAGAATCCAGAGCTTTCTTCGCTCCTTCCATCACACGTGGGTGCGATGACAAACCAAGGTAATTGTTTGCACAGAAGTTCAATACTGATTCGCCAGTATTTACTTTAATTTCTGCTCCCTGTGGAGTGGTAATAATTCTTTCGTTTTTGTACAAACCAGCATCTTTAATGCCTTGTATCTCTTCTGCAAGATAGTCTTTGAATTTTCCGTACATGTGTATGTTGTTTTAGATATTTGTTTCTCTTAAAAAAATACTATCCAAAATTACAATAAAATTTGTCTCGAAAAGAAGGGAAAATCTGTTTTTTATATGCCTTTTACAACATAGAGAAGTAAACTTTACTGTAAATCTTACTTTTTCGCTGCAATCTTACTATTCGTCCCTTTTTCTTCTATCAATATTGATAAACAATCAGATAGATCAAAAATTGGAATACAGCTAAGTCACTATCAAGAAAAAAAATGATTTTTTTTTGAAAAAATATTGAAACAGCTGTTGCATTATTGGGTAAATCCTGTTAGTTTTGCATCGCAATTTTCCTCAAGAACGCAGTTCAAATGTGAAGTGCAGAGGGAAATTAGGAGTTTACACTCCTCCTTAGCTCAGCTGGTTAGAGCACCTGACTGTTAATCAGGGGGTCCTAGGTTCAAGTCCTAGAGGGGGAGCAAAAAACCTTTCTTAATAGGTTGTAAAATATTATTAGGAGTTTACACTCCTCCTTAGCTCAGCTGGTTAGAGCACCTGACTGTTAATCAGGGGGTCCTAGGTTCAAGTCCTAGAGGGGGAGCAAAAACCTTTCTTAATAGGTTGTAAAATATTATTAGGAGTTTATACTCCTCCTTAGCTCAGCTGGTTAGAGCACCTGACTGTTAATCAGGGGGTCCTAGGTTCAAGTCCTAGAGGGGGAGCAAAAAAAGAAGCCATCCAATTTGGGTGGCTTTTTCGTATCTATACATTATCCAAAAAAATATTCCGACTGTTAATCAGTCCCGAAGATTCGGGATAGGTTCAAGTCCTAGAGGGGGAGCAAAAAAAGAAGCCATCCAATTTGGGTGGCTTTTTTCGTATCTATACATTATCCAAAAAAATATTCCGACTGTTAATCAGTCCCGAAGATTCGGGTTCAAGTTCTAGAGGGGGAGCAATAGAGAAGTCATCCAATTGGGGCGGCTTTTTTTCGTATCTTGATTTTTGAATTGTTACTAATTTAAAATCATGTTTTATATCTACATATTGTATTCGCCATCATCGGATAAGTATTATATAGGTTACACAGAAGATCTTACTAAAAGATTATTCATGCATAATAATCCTATTAATAATAAATACACGTCCAAACATCTACCTTGGTTAATGAAAAAATCATTTGAAGTAGGCAATGACAAAACCCTAGCATTAAAATTGGAGCGAAAAATAAAGAGCATGAAAAGTCGAAACTTCATTGAAAAGCTATTAAATCCAGATCAAGGAAATAAACTATTTCAAGATCTGATAAAAAAGATAATCTCTGCCTGTTAATCAGTCCCGAAGATTCGGGATAGATTCAAGTYCTAGAGGRGGAGCAAAAAAAGAAGYCATCCAATTTGGGTGGCTTTTTCGTATCTATACATTATCMAAAAAAATATTCCGACTGTTAATCAGTCCCGAAGATTCGGGATAGRTTCAAGTTCTAGAGGGGGAGCAATAGAGAAGTCATCCAATTGGGGCGGCTTTTTTTCGTATCTTGATTTTTGAATTGTTACTAATTTAAAATCATGTTTTATATCTACATATTGTATTCGCCATCATCGGATAAGTATTATATAGGTT
>NZ_RZNH01000018.1 GCF_013141825.1 Marinifilum caeruleilacunae | reverse complement strand
ATTCTCGTGCAACAGATAGGCAAGATCTTCCTTCGTTCTGTATTTTTAGAACTGCTTGTTCTCTATCCTCAATACTAAATTTGTTTCTCTTTTTTTTAGTCATAAAAACACCCCAAATGTTGTGTCCAACTTTTGGGGTGCAGTTCACCCTTCCAGTAGGTCTTTTTTCGGGTATCGAGTAAACTCAGTTCTCCTTCGCAAAAAATGATTGATCTACTTTCCGTAACCACCTTAAATTTTTCCTTTTGCAGATAGTAGACATTTCGAAATTCCTTTTCGTTCTTGTGAATCCTCATTTTTACAATCAGACCGTCATTTCCGGAAAAGAAAATTACCAGTCCAACCAAACAAAAAAGGAAAAATAAAGTATACAAAAGCGATTTACTCATATTATTTCAAAAACCCAAGTGTTATTTTAGTATATCAAATTTAAAAATAAGTTTTGATAAATAATACTTCTTAAAATTTAAATGAAATAATCATTTCGTATTTTTGTCAGACTAATACTTAAAATTTCGTTTTGAAGTCACAATCGTTTATTATAGCCCTGTTTGCGCTTTTATTAGCCAGTACATCACTCGCACAAAACAATTCGATCCAAGCCGAAGAGAAAACAAGAATTCTGTTCATTTTCGATGCATCACAAAGCATGAATGGATATTGGGAGAAATCTAAAAAAATAGATATTGCCAGAAAATTCCTGATTCGAATGATAGACAGCCTGGAGTGTGAAAACAATGTTGAAATGGCACTGCGGGTTTATGGGCACCAAAGTCCGGTTCCACCGCAAGATTGCAGTGACACCAAACTTGAAGTTCCTTTTAGACCGAATAATACTGGAAAAATAAGGCAAACTCTGCGCTATTTAATTCCAAAAGGTACAACTCCAATCGCTCACTCCTTAGAAATGGCTGCCAACGATTTTCCTGCTTCAAAGCCAGGAGTCCGAAATGTAGTGATTCTAATTACCGATGGAGTGGAAGCCTGTGATGGAGATCCGTGTGAAGTATCGGAGAAGCTGCAGAAAGCCGGAATTATTCTCAAACCATTTATTATAGGAATTGGCCTGGATGTAAATTTCAAAAGTAGTTTTGAGTGCATAGGGAACTATTTACAAGTGGACCATGAAGAAAAATTTGGTGGTACTTTAGAATATGTCATGTCTCAGGTATTGAATAAAACTTCGGCGCAGGTCAACCTTATCGATGCAAATGGATATCCTAGCGAAACAGATGTGGCAATGACCTTTTACAATAAAGTATCGGGGAAAGTTCGCTACCAGTTTATGCATACTCTTAATGCAAAAGGTAATCCCGATACTCTTTATATCGATCCATTATTAACCTACGATATCACGATTCATACCATTCCCGAACTGCGTAAGGATAGTGTAATGATTCAGGCAGGAAAGCATACCAAAATAGGATTTGATGCTCCACAGGGATTTCTAAAAATTGAATCGACCCGCATGAATATGTATAAAGATTTGCAGACTATCGTAAAAATCGACACCCAGATTATTAACACCCAAAAATTAAATCAAAACATTAAATACCTTGTTGGGAAATACAATCTGGAAATATTAACACTTCCCAGAATCTCGATCCCAAACGTAAAAATTGATCAGAGTAAAACAACTAGAATTGCTTTACCACAACCTGGTTTGGCTACCATTTTTAAACCATCGAGTGGCCCATGCAGTTTATTTGTACAACGAAATGGGCAATTGGAGTGGATCTACGATATCGAAGAGAAAAAACTTCGGGAAACCTTAACACTGCAGCCTGGGGTTTATCATGTAATCTTTAGAAATAAAAATGCCAGCCTATCTCAAAACTCAAGAAAGAGAAGTTTTGAAATTCATTCGGGCAAGTCGGTTCCGGTACGATTCTAAACATATTGATTTACAGATTTATAAAAAGTTGAACTTTTCTCTAAGTATCTATTATTTAGATGAGATTCGCTCATGTAGGATGACATTTTTGTATATCTTTGCATCCATTAAATAAAACCTTACCAAGTTTTTATCATTAAAATCTCATTTAATTACAAATGGATCTAAAAGAAATGAACAACCAAGTGGATCTTACGGTAACTGACAAGGCTTCGGATAACATTCGTATTCTTGCAGCTGCTATGGTAGAAAAAGCAAAATCTGGTCATCCTGGTGGTGCTATGGGTGGTGCTGATTTTGTAAACGTACTTTACTCCGAATTTTTAAACTTCGACCCAAGTGATAATTTATGGATTAATCGTGATCGATTTTTCCTGGATCCGGGTCATATGTCTCCTATGCTTTATTCAATTCTTGCTTTAACAGGCAACTACAGCATGGAGGAACTTGCAAACTTCAGACAATGGGGTTCTCCAACTCCTGGTCACCCTGAGGTTGATTTTGAAAGAGGTGTTGAAAACACTTCTGGTCCACTAGGACAAGGTCATACAATGGCTGTTGGTGCTGCCATTGCTGAGCGTTTCTTAGCCGCACGTTTTGGCGACTGGATGTCTCACAAAACTTATGCTTTTATTTCTGATGGTGGTATTCAGGAAGAAATTGCTCAAGGTGCTGGTAGAATTGCCGGAACTTTAGGTTTGAGTAACCTTATCATGTTCTACGATTCTAACAACATTCAGCTTTCAACAAAAGTTGATGAAGTTACTACTGAAGATACAGCAAAAAAATACGAAGCGTGGGGATGGAATGTAATCACGATTGATGGTAACAATGCATCGGAAATTCGTGTTGCATTGCTTGCTGCTAACAACGAAACAGAACGTCCTACCTTAATTATTGGTGAAACAGTAATGGGTAAAGGTGCTGTTGATGCTGAAGGTGGAAGCTTCGAAAATATGGTTTCAACTCACGGTCAGCCATTGGGTGCTGCTGGTGCTTCTCTTGATAAAACCATCGAAAACCTTGGTGGTGATCCAAAGAATCCTTTCCAGATTTTCCCTGAAGTTGAGGCTTACTACAAAGAAGTTCTTAAAAAGAAACAAGAATATGCTGCTGCCAAGAAAGCTGAACAAGCTGAATGGGCAAAAGCAAATCCGGAATTGGCTGCTAAATTGGAGAAATTCTTCAGCGGCGAAGCTCCAGAAATTGATTACGCTTCGATTGCACAGAAAGCAGATGCTGCAACACGTGCTGCTTCATCAGCTGTATTGGCTGAATTGGCAAACAAGGTAGACAATATGATCGTTTCATCGGCTGATTTGAGTAACTCAGATAAGACAGATGGATTCCTGAAAAACACAAAAGCATTGGTTAAAGGTGATTTCTCTGGTGCTTTCTTGCAAGCAGGTGTAGCAGAGTTAACCATGGCATCAATTTGTAATGGTATTGCTCTTCACGGTGGTGTTTTTGCAGCCTGTGGTACTTTCTTCGTATTCTCTGATTACATGAAACCAGCTGTTCGTTTATCGGCACTAATGGAAGTTCCTGTGAAGTACATTTGGACTCACGATGCTTTCCGTGTAGGTGAAGATGGACCAACTCACCAGCCAATTGAACAAGAAGCTCAGATTCGTTTGTTAGAGCAATTGAAAAATCACTCTGGAGAAATGAGTTTATTGGCTCTTCGTCCGGCTGATGTTGACGAAACAACAGTAGCCTGGAAAATGGCTATGGAGAACACAAAAACTCCAACTGCGCTAATTTTATCTCGCCAGAATATTAAAAACCTTCCTTCGGCTAATGGTAGCAGATACGAAGAAGCTTTGGCTGCTGAAAAAGGTGCATACATTGTTGAAAAACCTGAATCTACTCCTGATGTTATTTTATTGGCTAGTGGTTCTGAAGTATCAACTCTTGTTGCTGGTGCCGAAATTCTTAAGGCTGAAAAAGGTTTGAAAGTTCAGATCGTATCGGTTCCTTCTGAAGGATTGTTCAGACAACAATCGGCTGAGTACCAAAACGAGGTAATTCCTGCTGGAATTCCTGTTCTTGGTTTAACTGCTGGTTTACCTGTAACACTTCAAGGATTGGTTGGACCTAACGGAAAATCTGTAGGTTTAGATCATTTTGGATATTCAGCTCCTGCTGGTGTTCTTGATCAGAAGTTTGGTTATACTGCTGAAAATGTTGTGATAGAAGTTGAAGCATTGCTTCAAAAGTAATTCGCAATTCAAAATATGAATCCGGAGTCAATTTGATTCCGGATTTTTTTTGCCCTGCTGTAAAGGTTGTTCAGTAAACGAACTAAATTTTCACACTTCAATTAAACCTTTTCAAAAGATTTGAGTCTTACCCTTCGAGATGCAATTGCAAATGGCTACTTTTAGTCCCAATTGATTTTGTACTGATCCCTTCTCAGCGAAAGCAAGATAAAGAAGGCAAAAACAATTGGCATTATTCTTAGTAAATTTGAAGAATAGAATAAATTTCAATAATAGATTAGATATTGATGAATAATATATCTGACGAAGAAATATTACACCTTTTCCAGGATAAGAAAACCCAAAGTCAGGCTTTTTCCTTGCTGGTGAAAAAATACCAGGAAAGACTGTATTGGCAAATCAGGAAAATTGTATTATCGCATGATGATGCAGATGATGTTTTGCAGAATACTTTCGTGAAAATTTGGAAAGGCTTGCTTAACTTTAGGTACGACGCTAAGCTTTTTACCTGGATGTACAGGATCGCAACCAACGAATCGTTAACATTTTTAAAGGACAAACAGAGGCGTAATATCGCTTTTGCCAATAAAGATGTTGAGGAAATGCTGATGGCAAATTTAGAAGCTGATGAATACTTCGATGGAGATCAGGCGCAAATCGAATTTCAAAAAGCAATTTTACAGTTGCCGGAAAAACAACGCCTGGTATTTAATATGAAGTATTTTGATGAGTTGAAATATGAAGAAATATCAGAAATACTGGAAACATCGGTTGGAGCTTTAAAAGCTTCCTACCATCATGCAGTAAAGAAAATCGAATCTCTTTTAAAGCTGGAGTGTTAGAAAAACAATCTAGTTAGTAACAGATTAAACCAAATTGAATTTTGACAGTCTAAAAAATATACGAATCATGAATAATCTGTCGGATATGAAAAAAGATCAACCATTTAAAGTTCCTGAAGATTACTTTGAGAACCTAAGTGATCGAATCAGTGAAAGAATAGAGCAAGAAGAAAATCCAAAAGAGAAAAATTTGGTTCAAGTCTTGAAGCCATATATGTGGATGGCTGCAAGTATTATTGGATTTGTTTTCGTAGCCAAGCTTATTTTGACCACATCTGTTCCTACAGATTTTCAAAATCAGCAGATTACACAGATAGAAGATACAAGTACTGTAAGTACAGAAAATACAGATTCAGAAATATTCTTCGACAGCATGTCTGAAACGAGTACTGATGAAATTATTGAGTATCTTTCGGATTACGATATTGCAACCGATGAATTATTGGCGAACTTATAACAATTGAACTATGAACAGAATAATCCTATCCATATCAATACTAATGGTGTTTTGTTTTTCGGCAATGGCCCAGCATGGCAAAGGCGAAGGTCGTGGCAGAATGCACAAGGAAATTAAGGCTCAAAAGATATCGTACATTACCCAGAAGTTAGAATTAACGCCTGAAGAAGCTCAATTGTTCTGGCCTGTATACAACGAATTGGAAAAGAAAAAAGATGCCCTAAGAAAAGAAGGTCGTGTTTTGTTTCACAAAATCCGTAATGGTTTAGATAGCATTCCTGAGAGCGAATTGGTGCAAATTAGTGATGACATGATTGCCTATCGAATCAAAGATGCCCAGCTGAACAAGGAGTATCATGAAAAATTTAAAAAGATTCTTCCCATTAAGAAGGTACTTGAGCTATATCATACCGAAAAGCAATTTCAAAGTATGCTGCTCAGAAAAATTAAAGAAAAAGGCCGTCATATGGGACGCAAGGAACGAAATTAATATACACGTAATAGAAAAGGGCTGTCGGTTGACAGCCCTTTTTATTTGGTTCCTATTTACTTCTAGGCCAGTTTTTCAATCAATTGCTCAGGACTTAATTTTTCCTGATCTCCGGTTTCCATATTCTTCAAACTTACCAATCCTTCTTCCATTTCGCTTTCACCAACCATAATCACGAAAGGAATATTTTTGTTGTTGGCATAAGTCATCTGTTTCTTCATTTTTTGAGAAGCAGGGTAAATTTCTGCATTTACTCCATTGGCACGTAGTTTTGCCAATATCGGTAAACAGAAAAGCTCTTCTTTCTCTCCAAAATTTATGAATAATACCTTGGTAGTAGCTGCTGTTTCTTCAGGGAATTTATCCATTTGCTCCAGTACATCGTAAATACGGTCGGCACCAAACGAAATCCCTACACCAGAAACATCTTTTAAACCAAAAATACCAGTTAAATCGTCGTAACGACCACCACCTGTAATGCTACCAAACTCCATATCTTTCGATTTTACTTCGAAAATGGCTCCGGTATAATAATTCAAGCCTCTTGCAAGAGTCAAATCCAATTCAACTTCGGTTTGTACATCTAGTTTTTCAAGATAATTGAAAACAGTTTCCAATTCCTCAATTCCTTTCATACCTACTTCCGAATCGGCCAATAAGTCTTTTAGCTTGGCAGCTTTTTCGGCATTGGTACCAGAAAGTAGAATAATTGGTTGAAGGGTTTCAATTGCTTTCGCAGATACACCTTTTTCTGCCAACTCTTTGTTCACATTTTCCAAACCAATCTTATCCAGCTTATCAATGGCAACAGTGATGTCAATAATTTTTTCAGCTTCACCAATAATTTCGGCAATACCAGCAAGAATCTTTCGATTGTTCAGTTTCACAACTACATTAAGTTGTAATCGGCGGTAAACTTCATCAACAATCTGAATTAACTCCACTTCGTTTAGTAATGAATTGCTGCCAATTACATCTACATCGCACTGATAAAACTCGCGGTAACGTCCTTTTTGTGGACGATCGGCTCTCCATACCGGCTGAATCTGGTATCTCTTAAAAGGGAAACTAATATCGTTGCGATGCTGAACAACGTATCGTGCAAAAGGAACGGTTAGGTCGTAACGTAAACCTTTTTCACTAATCTTTGTTGTTAACTTTGCTGAATTGCGTTCCTGCAATTGTTCATCGCGCACTTTCGAGATAAAATCTCCCGAATTCAACACTTTAAACAGTAGTTTATCCCCTTCTTCTCCATATTTTCCCATTAGAGTAGAAAGATTTTCCATCGATGGAGTTTCAATAGGCATGAAACCATACAATTGAAAAACCTCTTTAATGGTATCGAAAATATAATTTCTCTTCACCATTTCTACTGGTGAAAAATCTCTCGTTCCTTTAGGAATAGACGGTTTTTGAGCCATTGCTTATTCTTTATTTTGGTTTTTTATCAGAACTACAAAAATATTAAATATTTCGATAGTAGCACAGTAAAGCCTGTCATCTTCCCTGACAGAATTCAAATCTGGAAAAATGAGCCATTAAAATGGGTGAAAAATTGGGTTTAACTCTTTATCCTTTTCAGGATATTGGTAAAGAAATCAATTAATAATCCAAGTATGAAAGGATAATACCATTCTTGCAGGTTCAAAATCATTAAGAGTATAATTGATAACAGGAATAGTACATTCACTACCATTTTCAGGTATTCAAATATTTTCCAATCTGATATTGCTTTGTAGAACAACAAGAAAATTTGAACACCCGAGTAGCAAATAATTCCTATTGAAAATAGGATGTCGCCATAAGATAACTGTTTAAATAGTCGGTAACCACCAACAAAAATTAAGACAACCCCTAAAAAGTAGATTGTCTTGTATAATGAGAAAGATTTCATTCGTTAATTGATAATTTTAATACTGAGCGGGTATTGATAATCTTCACCGTTAAGCGTTTTTACCACTGCCATTACAATAAAAATAAGATTCACCAAACCTAATGCGATTAGCAACAAAATCCCAATACCAATAATAATTAGGAATGCTGAAATAAACAGGTAAATGCTCATCGAAATCTGAAAATTCAATGCTTTTTTCCCTTCCCTGTTTACCAATTCAGATTGGTCTTTTTTCATCGACCATAAAATTAATGGCCCAATGATATTACCAAATGGAATAATTAATCCTGAAAAAGCCGACAGGTGACAAAACATTGCCCAATTTCTTTCTTCGCTAGGTGTTGCAAATTCGCTCATGATATTTTTGAATTAAGAATAATATTAGCTTAAGTTACAAAAAATAAGGGAAGATTCCTTTTCAAAATCTCCCCCTTTTGTCTTAATCTGCAATTAGTTTCTTGTATCTGATTCGTTTCGGACCTTCATCGCCCAAACGTTTCTTGCGGTTGATTTCGTAATCGGAATAACTGCCTTCAAAATAGTAGACTTCAGAATTGCCTTCGAATGCCAAAATATGAGTCGCAACACGATCCAGGAACCAACGGTCGTGTGAAATCACAACTGCACAACCAGCAAAACTCTCCAAACCTTCCTCAAGAGCTCGAAGGGTATTTACATCAATATCATTGGTAGGCTCATCCAGCAATAGAACATTGGCTTCCTCTTTCAAAGTTAAGGCCAGGTGCAGACGGTTTCTTTCACCACCCGACAGCACACCACATTTTTTCTCCTGGTCGGCACCAGAGAAGTTAAAACGACTTACATAAGCACGGGCATTTATTTGTCTGCCTCCAACACTAATCAAATCTCCACCTCCCGAAATTACTTCATAAACTGTTTTTTCAGGATCGATATCTGCATGCTGCTGGTCTACATATCCAACTTTTACCGTATCACCTACTTCGAAAGTTCCTTTGTTGGGCTGTTCCAATCCCATAATCATACGGAATAGGGTTGTTTTACCAGCACCATTAGGCCCAATAACACCAACAATACCTGCTGGCGGAAGCTCGAACTCCAGGTTTTCAAATAACAATTTGTTTTCAAAACCTTTGGCAACCTCATTGGCATGTATCACTTTGTTCCCCAAGCGAGGTCCGTTAGGAATAAAAATTTCCAATTTCTCTTCCTTCTGTTTTACATCCTGGTTCATCAAGGTATCGTATGCCTTCAAACGGGCCTTATTTTTCGCCTGACGAGCCTTAGGAGCCATGTTAACCCATTCCAACTCTCGCTCAAGGGTTTTTCTTCTTTTGCTGGCCACTTTTTCTTCCTGGGCCAATCTCTTCGATTTCTGATCCAGCCACGAAGTGTAATTCCCTTTCCAAGGAATTCCTTCTCCTCTATCAAGCTCAAGAATCCAGCCAGCAACATTATCCAGGAAGTAACGGTCGTGAGTAATACAAATAACAGTTCCCCTGTATTGGTGAAGGTGTTGCTCTAACCACTGAACCGATTCAGCATCGAGGTGGTTGGTAGGCTCATCCAGAAGAAGAATATCCGGTTCCTGAAGCAATAAACGACACAATGCAACACGACGACGCTCACCACCCGAAAGATGCTTCACCAAAGCTTCTCCATCCGGGCAACGAAGTGCATCCATTGCTCTTTCCAGTTTTGTATCCAGGTTCCATGCATCGAAGCGGTCGATTTTTTCCTGAAGAACTGCCTGCTCGTCCATTACGGCCTGCATTTTGTCAGGATCTTCCAATACCTCTGGGTCGGCAAATTTTAAATTTACAGCTTCGTAATCAGCCAAAACCTGCACAATTTCCTGAACTCCTTCCTGAACAATTTCCTTCACGGTTTTTGTATCATCCAATTGCGGTTCCTGTTCAAGGTAACCTATGCTATGCTCTTTGGGCCAAACCACATGTCCATCGAATGATTTTTCGAGCCCGGCAATAATTTTTAGCAATGTAGATTTACCAGAACCATTTAAACCAATGATCCCAATTTTAGCACCATAGAAAAAAGAAAGGTTGATATTATTCAATACTTTTTTCTGAGGAGGGAAAATTTTACTCACCCCCATCATCGAAAAAATAATCTTCTTATCGTCTGACATTATTATAAGATTTTAAATTATCTGATTTAATTACTGCAAAAATAGAAAAATTGCGGGTAGTTCTTTACGAATTAAATTGATTAGAATGCAATACATTAAGAAAATTTGTGAATAAGTGTTTTGTTTTATGTTGATTAAATTACTGCCTGTAGCTTTTTATTGTACTTTAATTTTTCTATTTTTAAATATTAATCATTGGGGTTATAGGTATGCAAAAAATGGTAAACGAGAGATTAGCTGCATTGCTTGATGAAATAGGCATTGAGACGAAAAAAAAGATATATTGGGAAGAGAGTATTGAATCGATTCAGATCGTAAAAACTCATCCAAATAAGACTGATAAAAAGATTGAAGATGTTAGAGTGTTGCTGGTGGAAGATCAACCAAGCAACAGAAAAACACTTGAGGTATACTTAAAGCACAAAGTTGGCAAGGTTGATATTGCTGAAAACGGCAAGCAAGCTGTTGAAAAATACGCAAAAGAAGAATACGATATTATTCTGATGGATTTGCAAATGCCAATTATGGGTGGAATTGAAGCATCTCTGCGAATTCGAAAAATTGAGGAGGAGCGCCAGGTTAAAAGACCAACTCCTATTATTGCTTTTACTGCCAATTATTATTCCGACGATAAGGACATATCTGTAGAAATCGGTATGGATGTTTATTTATCGAAACCATTCCAGTGCAAAACCATCTATGAGCTAATACAAGAATACGTTTAAAAGCAAATATATTGATATAAAAAAAGGGATCCGTATGGATCCCTTTTTTTATATACTTAATTGGATGATTAGCATCCGAATTTAGCGTTAGCTCCCAATTCTTCTTCGATACGAAGTAATTGGTTGTATTTAGCCATACGATCTGAACGGCTTAATGAACCAGTTTTGATCTGACCTGAGTTAGTTGCTACTGCGATATCAGCAATAGTAGCATCTTCAGTTTCACCTGAACGGTGAGAAGTTACTGAAGTATAACCTGCACGGTGAGCCATTTCAATAGCGTTCATTGTTTCAGTTAAAGTACCAATTTGGTTTACTTTAATCAAGATTGAGTTAGCAGCTTTTAACTCGATACCTTTTGACAAGTACTCAACGTTAGTTACGAATAAATCGTCACCTACTAACTGACACTTATCACCAACTTTAGCGTTAAGGGCTACCCATCCGTCCCAATCGCCTTCGTCCATACCATCCTCGATAGAATCGATTGGGTATTTCTCGATCAATTCAGCTAAATAAGCAGCTTGCTCTTCAGAGTTTCTTTTTACTCCGTTTGGCTCAAAAATGCTGTAGTCATATACACCATCTTTGAAGAACTCAGAAGCAGCACAGTCCATAGCGATAGAAACATCACCACCATCTTCTTTACGACCTGGCTTGTAACCAGCGTTCGTAATAGCAGTTAAAATGCACTCGATAGCTTCTTCAGTACCACCTAACATTGGAGCGAAACCACCTTCATCACCTACAGCAGTAGAAAGATTTTTACCTTTCAATACTTTAGCAAGAGCGTGGAATACTTCAGCACCCATTCTTAATGCTTCGCGGAAAGAAGGAGCACCTACAGGACGAATCATGAACTCCTGGAATGCGATTGTTGCATCAGAGTGAGAACCACCGTTGATGATGTTCATCATTGGTACTGGAAGTACTGTTGCGTTAGTACCACCAATGTAACGATACAATGGCATACCTGAGTAATCAGCAGCAGCTTTTGCAGTTGCCAAAGAAACACCTAACATAGCGTTAGCACCTAACTTCGACTTCGTTTTAGTACCATCAAGCTCTAACATAGCAGTATCAACAGCAACCTGATCAGTAGCGTCCATACCAACTAAAGCTTCTGCGATAACTGTATTTACGTTTTCTACAGCTTTTAACACACCTTTTCCAAGGTAACGAGCTTTATCACCATCACGAAGCTCTAATGCTTCATTTTCACCAGTAGAAGCTCCCGATGGAACTGCAGCGCGTCCCATTACACCGCTTGCTAATGTTACTTCAACTTCGATAGTTGGGTTTCCACGTGAGTCAAGAATCTCACGACCGTGAATCTTTACAATTTCAGACATAACTTACGTATTAAATAATTATAATAGCAAATAATTTAACTTCTTAATTTTCAACCCTAAATTTCGTCATTTTCAAGCAATTTATAATGCAGTTTGCATGTAAAACATATCAAACTTTTTACGCAAACGTTTCAAAAATCTTTAGGGCATTAAAAAAGGGATAAAGATTAACTTTACCCCTTTTAATATTCTTAAAAGGAAGACTATTCTTCCTTCTTATCTGTTTCTTCAGCAGCTTCGTTAGCCTCTTCAGCTTTTGCTTCAGCAGCTTCTTCTGCTTTAGCTTCAACAGCTTCAGTTCCTTCAGCTTTAGCAGCTGATTTACCTCCACGTCTTCTTCTGGTAGACTTCTTAGCTTCTGCTTTCTTCTCAGTTGTGTAAGTTTCGTTGAAATCAACTAACTCTACAATACACATCTCAGCGTTATCACCTAAACGGTTACCAGTTTTTAAAATTCTGGTATAACCACCGTTTCTGTTTGTAATTTTTGGTGATACTTCTCTGAACAATTCAGTAACAGCTTCTTTTTGTTTCAAGTAGCTAAATACAACACGTCTTGAGTGAGTAGTATCGTTCTTACTTTTGGTGATTAATGGCTCAACATACATTTTTAAAGCTTTTGCTTTAGCAGTAGTAGTTGAGATTCTTTTATGCAAAATCAAGGAAGAAGCCATATTTGCAAGCATAGCTTTTCTATGAGCTGTCTTTCTTCCTAAGTGATTAAATTTCTTTCTATGTCTCATTTTACCTTATTCCTTATCTAATTTGTACTTCGAAATATCCATCCCGAAAGTTAGATTTAATGATACCAATAGGTCATCTAACTCGGTTAGAGATTTCTTACCAAAGTTTCTAAATTTAAGAAGATCGTTTCTGTTGTACTGTACTAAGTCTCCTAAAGTATCAACGTCGGCAGCTTTCAAACAGTTCAATGCACGAACTGAAAGATCCATGTCAACCAATTTGGTCTTCAATAGCTGGCGCATGTGCAATACTTCTTCATCGAATTCTTCGTTTGCAAATTTCTCATCAGAATCAAGAGTAATCTTTTCATCAGAGAATAGCATGAAGTGATAAATAAGAATTTTAGCAGCTTCTTTCAATGCATCCTTTGGGTGAATAGAACCATCAGTAGTAATTTCGAAAATTAACTTTTCATAGTCAGTTTTCTGTTCTACACGATAGTTTTCAACTTCGTATTTTACATTCTTAATTGGAGTGTAAATAGAGTCGATTGGAATTACACCAAACTCAGCGTCTACTGGTTTATTTTCAACAGAAGGTACATAACCGCGACCTTTATTAATAGTTAAATCTAACTGCAATTTAGCAGAGCTATCCATTCTGCAAATTACAAGCTCCGGATTTAACACTTCGAAACCGGTAAGGAACTTGTTAATATCGCCCGCTGTAAAAGTTTCCTGATCAGAAATGGTAACAGTTACCAATTCATTGTCCACTTCCTCAACTCTTTGTTTAAACCGTACCTGCTTCAAGTTCAGGATCATCTCAGTTACATCTTCGATTACTCCTGGAATAGTTGAAAACTCATGGTCAACTCCCTGAATCTTGATGGTTGTAATAGCGAAACCTTCAAGAGAAGAAAGTAAAATTCTTCTTAAAGCGTTACCTATTGTAATACCATATCCAGGCTCTAATGGACGAAATTCGAATTTTCCGAATTTATCGTCTGCGTCGAGCATGATAACTTTGTCCGGTTTTTGGAAAGCTAAAATTGCCATAAATTACTTATTAACTATTTATTACTTAGAATACAATTCAACGATTAACTGTTCCTTGATATTTTCAGGAATTTCTGTTCTTTCAGGTACGTTAAGAAACTTACCGCTAAGAGAGGTTTGATCCCATTCCAACCAAGATGCTTGGTTATATCTGGCAGTTGATAAAGAATCGGTAATAACTTCTAGAGATTTCGATTTTTCACGAATTCCAATAATATCTCCGGATTTTACCGAGTACGAAGGAATGTTACAGATCTGTCCATTCACAGTTACGTGTTTATGGCTAACCAACTGACGAGCAGCTGATCTTGTTGGAGCAACACCTAATCTGTAAATAACGTTATCTAAACGACATTCAAGAAGTTGTAACAAAACTTCACCGGTAATACCCTTACTTCTTGCGGCCTTTTTAAATAAGTTCGAGAATTGTTTCTCCAATACACCGTAAGTGTATTTCGCTTTTTGCTTTTCTTTCAATTGTACCCCGTACTCAGACATTTTTTTTCTACGACGGCTGTTACCGTGCTGTCCTGGAGGGTAATTTTTATTTTCAAATGCTTTATCAGGTCCAAAAATTGGCTCACCAAATTTTCTAGCAATTTTTGACTTTGGTCCTATATATCTAGCCATGTTATTTTAAAATTTAAATTTTTCTAATAATAGAAACTTTGCTCACCCGGTTTTTGAATTACAAAAGTGCCGCGTTTTTTTTGAGAGGATTCAAAAAAAATAATTCAAAGCCTAAGCTTGCATTTTTTATTAAACCTTATACTTATTAAACTCTACGTCTCTTAGGAGGACGACATCCGTTGTGTGGAAGTGGAGTAACATCTACAATTTCTGAAATATCGATTCCACATGCATTGATTGCACGAATTGCAGATTCACGTCCGTTACCTGGACCTTTAACAAATACTTTTACTTTTCTCAACCCTAAATCGTGAGCTACTTTACCACAGTCTGTAGCAGCTTGCTGAGCAGCGTAAGGAGTGTTCTTTTTAGAACCTCTAAAGCCCATTTTACCAGCTGATGACCATGAAATAACTTGTCCGTTATTATTGGTTAAAGAGATAATAATATTGTTAAACGATGAATGGATATGAGCCTGTCCTACAGCCTCAATCTTCACAACTTTTTTCTTTACTGATGTTGACTTCTTTGCCATAACTTAACAATTATTTAGTCGCTTTCTTTTTGTTTGCAACTGTTTTTCTTTTACCTTTTCTGGTACGTGAGTTGTTTTTCGTTTTTTGTCCACGCAATGGTAAACCAATACGGTGACGAACACCACGATAACAACCAATATCCATCAAACGCTTAATATTCAATTGTGTTAAAGAACGCAACTCCCCTTCAACTTTAAAGTTTGCATTAATCGCCTGACGAATCTTAGCAGATTCATCATCTGTCCAGTCTTTTACCTTAGTATCATACGCTACACCAGCTTCGTCCAAAATCTGACGAGCAGCGCTACGACCGATACCGAAGATATAAGTCAAGCTAATTACACCTCTCTTGTTTTGAGGCAGATCAACTCCAACAATTCTAGCCATAAATTAAATATTTATCTTATTTACAAAATTAATCAAATTATCCTTGACGTTGCTTGAACTTAGGATTCTTTTTATTAATCACATACAAACGTCCTTTTCTTCTTACGATTTTACAATCTTCAGAACGTTTCTTTACAGATGCTCTTACTTTCATTTTTATCGAGTTTAATTTTTGTATCTAAAAGTAATGCGCCCTTTAGTAAGATCGTATGGTGACATTTCTACTTTAACCTTATCACCTGGTAAGATCTTAATGTAGTGCATTCTCATTTTACCGGAAATGTGCGCTGTAATCACATGACCGTTTTCAAGTTCTACACGAAACATAGCATTCGATAATGCTTCGGTAATAGTACCGTCTTGTTCTATTGAAGGCTGTTTAGCCATAAGCTCTTTATATTTTATTTGTTTATTCTTCAATAAATTCAAAACCGGACAGGATTTGAGCCTTTCCCTTACGAACAACTATAGTATGTTCGAAATGTGCGGATGCTTGTCCATCGGCCGTTACAATTGTCCAACCATCGTTTTCCTGGTAAATATCTCTTTTACCTAGATTGATCATTGGTTCAATTGCTAGTACTAACCCGTCTCTCAATTTTAATCCCCGGCCTTTTTGTCCATAATTTGGAACCTGAGGATCTTCATGAAGACTTTTTCCTATTCCGTGCCCCACCATTTCTCGAACAACCGAGTAATCATTCTTCTCAGCATGCTTTTGAATGGCAAAACCGATATCTCTTAGATGATTACCTTCGATAGCTTTTTCTATTCCTTTATAAAGAGCTTCTTTGGTAACCTTCAATAATCGTCGAATTTCCGGTTTTACTGTTCCAACAGAAAAAGTGTATGCCGAATCGCCATAGAAGCCATTCAACAAAACACCGCAATCACAGGATACAATATCGCCTTCTTTCAACTCATAGGAAGATGGAACTCCATGAACCACCTGGTTATTTACAGAAATACACAGGGTGTTTGGGAATCCATCGTAACCAAGAAACGCAGGCTTTGCACCATTGTCTCTTATGTACTCCTCTGCAATTTTATCTAAGCTTATGGTTGAAATACCTGGAGCTATGACCTTAGATATTTCACCTAAAGTCCTAGCTACCAGTTTATTACTTTCTATTAGTAAGTCTATTTCTTCCTCTGTCTTATAAAAAATCACTGCAAAGAAAGCAAAAATATTTTAATAAGCAGCAGCTCCTCCCGGAGATTTGCCTTTTATTCTACCAGACTTCATTAATCCGTCGTAGTGACGCATTAATAAGTGAGACTCAATTTGCTGTAATGTATCAAGCACTACACCAACAAGAATCAACAATGAAGTACCACCATAAAATTGTGCAAATTCATTATTCACACCTGCAATCATAGCAAAAGCTGGTAAGATTGCTACCAAACCAAGGAAGATAGATCCTGGTAAAGTAATACGTGACATTACAGTGTCAAGGAAATCAATGGTTTTCTTTCCTGGTTTAATACCTGGGATGAATCCACCGTTTTTCTTCATATCCTCAGCCATTTGCGTTGGATTTACTGTAATCGCAGTATAGAAATATGTGAACAATACAATCATTACAAAGAACAGTGCGTTGTACCAAAATCCGGTAAAGTTAGATAAGGCTGCAGCTACTCCTGTTAATGCGTCGGAACTAGCATAGTTAACAAAGGCCATTGGCAAGAACATAATTGCCTGAGCAAAAATGATTGGCATTACACCAGCAGCATTCACTTTTAAAGGAATGTACTGACGTACACCACCATATTGTTTGTTACCTACGATTCTTTTAGCATATTGTACAGGTATCTTTCTTGTTCCTTGTACCAACAAAATTGTTAGTGCAAAAATGATGAACAGAACTACAATTTCAAGAACCAAAACGATCAAACCACCGCCGTGTCCTTCAATTCGTGATCCTAATTCAGCAATGAACGCGAATGGTAAGTTTGCAATAATACCGATCATGATGATGATTGAAATACCATTACCGATTCCTTTATCAGTAATTTTCTCACCCAACCACATAATGAACATCGATCCTGCTGCAAGAATTACCACAGAAGATACCGTAAAGAATGTACCTTTTAAAATAAAGGCAGCTTCTGGTAAAGTTGAATGTAAGTTTAATAAATATCCCGGTGCTTGAAGAACAAGGATGATAACTGTTAGGTAACGAGTGATCTGATTGATTTTTCTACGTCCGCTCTCACCTTCACGTTGTAATCTTTGGAAATAAGGAACCGCAATTCCCATTAACTGGATTACAATAGAGGCAGAAATGTATGGCATGATACCGAGAGCGAAAATCGAGGCGTTAGCAAACGCACCTCCCGAAAACATGTTCAACAATCCTAAAACCCCATCCGCTGTTTGAGATTTTAACGCGTCCAAATGAGCCGGGTCGATACCTGGCAAAACCACCTTAGCACCTAAACGGTACACTAATAGAAGACCAATTGTAGTTAAGATACGTGATCTTAAATCTTCAATCTTCCAGATGTTCTTCAATGTTTCTATTAAACCTTTCATTATTTAATCTTACAATTTAACAACTGTTCCTTCTACTGCTTCAATCGCTGATTGAGCAGACTTTGAGAATGCATGAGCTTTTACTTCCAATTTAGCAGTAATCGTACCATTACCTAGAATCTTAACGTTATCGTTCTTCGATGCTAAACCAGCATTTACTAAAACGTCAACGTCAATAACAGTAATGTTGTTCTTTTCTGCTAATGCTTGTAAAACTTCAACATTAATCGCTTTGTATTCTTTTCTGTTGATGTTCTTAAATCCAAACTTAGGAACTCTACGTTGCAAAGGCATTTGACCCCCTTCGAAACCAACTTTTTTAGAGTATCCAGATCTTGACTTCGCACCTTTATGTCCTCTTGTAGAGGTACCGCCTCTTCCTGATCCTTGACCGCGACCGATTCTCTTTCTAGTTTTAGTCGATCCTTCAGCGGGTTTTAAGTTACTTAAGTCCATATCTATTTATTACTAAATATTTACAATGATTTATTCTTCTACGGAAACCAAGTGTTGCACTTTAGCTACCATCCCTTTAATTTGAGGTGTAGCTTCGTGTTCAACTACAGCATTGATTTTGTTCAAACCTAATGCTTCCAAGGTTTTTTTCTGGCGCTCGGTACTACCGATTTTGCTCTTGATTTGAGTGATTTTAATCTTAGCCATTTTCCTTAAAATTATCCGTTAAACACTTTATCTAATGAAACACCTCTTTGTTCAGCAATAGCATGCGCATCTCTCAATTCAGCAAGAGCGTTAAATGTTGCTTTCACAAGGTTATGAGGGTTTGATGAACCTTTTGATTTAGCAAGTACATCGGTTACACCAACACTCTCCAATACGGCACGCATCGCACCACCGGCTTTAACCCCGGTACCGTGAGAAGCAGGCTTAATGAAAACCTGTGCTCCACCATATCTTGATAGTTGTTCGTGAGGAATAGTTCCTTTGTAAACAGGTACTTTAATCAAATTTTTCTTAGCAGCTTCTACTCCTTTTGCAATAGCAGTGGTTACCTCGTTTGCTTTACCAAGTCCCCATCCTACTAATCCATTCTCGTTTCCTACCACAACAATTGCAGAGAAACTAAAAGTTCTACCACCTTTTGTTACTTTAGTAACACGATTAATAGCAACCAGTCTGTCTTTCAATTCTGCGTCGCTGGTCTTAACGTTTTTGATATCTGCCATAATTATTAAAATTTAAGGCCACCTTTACGAGCAGCGTCCGCTAATGATTTAACTCTACCATGGTATAGATAACCATTTCTATCGAATACAACACTAGTGATACCTGCAGCGCTTGCTTTTTCAGCAATTGCTTGTCCTACTAGTTCAGCTTGTTCAATTTTATTTACTGATTTTTCAGCAATTTCTTTAATTAACGAGCTAGTCGCCATTAAAGTTTTACCTGAAAGATCGTCGATCAATTGTACTGAAATCTGCTTATTAGAACGAAAAACTGACATTCTTGGTCTTTCAGCAGTTCCAGAAACAGACTTACGAATTCTTCTTTTAATTCTTAGTCTTCTTTCTTGCTTAGTTAAAGCCATAATTTACTGTTTTAGAAATTATTTACCTGCAGATTTACCAGCTTTTCTTCTAAGCTGTTCTCCAACAAATTTAATACCTTTACCTTTATATGGCTCAGGTTTTCTGAATGATCTGATTTTAGCAGCTACTTGTCCTACTAGGTGCTTATCGCAACTCTCAAGAGTGATAATTGGGTTAGCACGCTTTTCAGTTACAGCAGTTACTTTAACCTCAGGAGCAATTTCCAAGTGGATCAAGTGAGAGTAACCTAAAGCTAATTCCAAAAGTTGACCTTTTGAAGTAGCACGGTAACCAACACCTACTAATTCTTGCTCAATTTTATAACCTTCAGATACACCGATAACCATGTTATTCATCAATGAACGGTATAAACCGTGCATTGCTTTGTGTCTTTTCTGATCAGAAGGACGTTCAAGAACAATCTTATTTTCTTCAACAGAAACTTTGATTTCGGCATCAATTTGTTGTGTTAATTCACCTTTAGGCCCTTTAACAACTACTGAATTATCTTTATTTACCGTTACGCTTACTCCGGCAGGCAAATTGATAGGTAATTTTCCAATTCGTGACATTTCTAATCCTCCTTAATTAATAAACGTAACACAATATTTCACCACCAACATGCTTCTGACGAGCTTCTTTGTCAGTCATAACTCCCTGAGAAGTAGAAAGAATCGCAATTCCTAAACCGTTAAGTACGCGAGGTAATTCTAAAGCTCCGCAATATTTTCTCAAACCTGGTTTTGACACACGTTTAAGATCTTTAATTGCTGGAATCTTGGTTTCAGGATGGTATTTCAAAGCAATTTTAATTACTCCTTGAAGTCCATCGTCTACAAATTTGTAGTTAAGGATATAACCTTTATCCTTAAGAATCTTTGTCATTTCTTTTTTCACGTTCGATGCTGGCACCTCAACTACTTTGTGATTTGCCATGATCGCATTTCTTAAACGTGTAAGAAAATCTGCTATTGGATCTGTCATTATAATAAAAAATTAAATTGATCCCGATTGCTCGGGACAATATTTAACAAAATTCTGATAAGCAATTTTTGATTACCAACTTGCCTTCTTTACTCCTGGGATTAAACCTGCTGATGCCATTTCACGGAAAGTGATACGACTCACGCCGAATTGTCTCATATAACCTTTCGGACGTCCAGTGATCTTACATCTGTTGTGCAAACGAACAGGTGAAGAGTTTTTAGGCAAACGACTAAGAGCGATGTAATCGCCTTCCTCTTTAAGTTTAGCTCTTTTAGCTGCGTATTTTTCAACTAATTTCTGACGCTTAACTTCGCGAGCTTTCATTGATTCTTTAGCCATCGTCTTATTTTTTTAGATTTTTAAATGGTAATCCAAATTCTCTCAATAGAGCATAAGCTTCTTCGTCGGTATTAGCAGTAGTAACGAAGGTAATGTTCATACCCATGATCTTGTTTACGTTGTCCAAAACAATCTCTGGGAAAATGATCTGTTCTTCGATACCTAAAGTATAGTTACCTCTACCGTCTAACTTACTCTTAATACCTTTAAAGTCACGGATACGTGGTAAAGCAACACGAACTAATTTCTCAAGAAATTCGTACATACGCTCACGACGTAAAGTTACTGTTGTACCAATTGGCATACCTTTACGAAGCTTAAAGTTCGAAATATCCTTTGAAGAGATAGTTTGAACTGCTTTCTGACCTGTAATGGCAGTCAATTCGTTTACAGAGAATTCAAGTATTTTTTTATCAGCGATTGCCTGACCAACACCTTGGTTAAGTACTATCTTCGTTAACTTAGGTGCTTGCATGACAGTTTTGTAATCGAATTCCTTCATTAAAGCAGGAACGATTTCTTCTGCATACTGTTTTTTAAGAGTCGGTGTATAGCTCATTACTTAATCTCCTCCCCTGACTTTTTAGAGTATCTAACTAATTTATTGTTGTCGCCCATTTTTCTACCGATACGGGTAGCTTTTCCTGTTGAAGGATCTTTCACATTCAAGTTTGAAATGTGAATTGAGGCTTCTTTTTTAACGATACCACCTTGAGGATTCTCAGCGTTTGGCTTGGTATGTTTAGAGATCATGTTTACACCTTCAACGATCGCGCGTTGCTTGTCAACAAGAACCTCTAATACTTTACCTTCCTGTCCTTTTGATTCCCCAGCGTTTACAATAACGGTATCACCCTTTTTAATATGTAACTTCATTGTTCTAGGTTTACAAAGATTATAAAACTTCTGGTGCTAAAGAAACGATCTTCATATCAGTGTCACGTAACTCTCTTGCAACAGGTCCAAAAATACGGGTTCCTCTCATTTCACCAGCAGTGTTTAACAAAACACATGCGTTATCGTCGAAGCGAATATAAGATCCGTCTTGTCTTCTAATCTCTTTTTTGGTGCGAACAACAACTGCTTTTGTTACTGTTCCTTTTTTCATATCGGAACCGGCGATAGCGTTCTTCACGGTAACCACAATTTTATCTCCAATTGAAGCATAACGTTTTTTGGTACCGCCTAACACGCGGATACAAAGTACTTCCTTTGCTCCACTGTTATCAGCTACTAATAGTCTACTTTCTGTTTGTATCATGATTACTTAGCTCTTTCAATAATTTCCACTAATCTCCAACTCTTATTTTTACTTAAAGGTCGGGTTTCCATGATTTTTACGGTATCACCTTCATTACAGGTGTTTTCCTCATCGTGAGCAGTGAATTTTTTGGTTTTGTTCACAAATTTACCGTAAATCGGGTGTTTTTCCTTTGTGTGAACTGCAACAGTAATGGATTTTTCCATTTTGTTGCTAACCACAACCCCGATACGCTCTTTTCTAAGATTTCTTTCCATCACTTTTTTACTTTTCAGTTAATTGTCTCTGACGTAACTCTGTCATTAATTTGGCAATGTTGCGTCTCGTTTCCTTAATTTGCAAAGGATTTTCCAAAGGTGAAATAGCGTGATTTAGTCTGAAGCGAGTTAATGATGCTCTCTCAGCATCCAACTTTTCTACTATTTCCTGTGTTGTTAACTCTTTAATTTCTGAATTCTTCATGATTAATCATTTGAACTTTCAACATAATCACGTCTTACGACAAACTTTGTAGTAACAGGTAATTTCTGAGCAGCAAGACGCAATGCCTCTTTTGCTACTTCGTAAGGAACACCCTCACATTCGAATAACATTCTTCCTGGTGAAACAGGAGCAACGAATCCTTCTGGAGAACCCTTACCCTTACCCATACGTACCTCTGCAGGCTTCTTAGTGATTGGCTTATCTGGGAAAATACGAATCCAGATTTGACCTTGTCTCTGCATATATCGGGTTACTGCCACACGAGCAGCTTCAATTTGACGACCAGTAATCCACTTTTCTTCAAGTGACTTGATCCCAAAAGATCCGAATGCTAATTCAGTACCGCGACCTGCGTTACCTTTCATTCTTCCCTTTTGTTGTCTTCTAAATTTTGTCCTTTTTGGTTGTAACATCGTACTAATTCTTTAAAATTTAAAGACTACTTCTTTTTTCTTCTATTAAAACCACCTTTTCCTTTTGGACCACGGCTGTCTTTCATGCCAGCGTTAGGAGTAAGATCACGTTTACCGTAAACTTCACCTTTACAGATCCAAACTTTGATACCGATCAAACCGTAAGTAGTCAAAGCTTCAGCTTGACAGTAATCGATATCAGCTCTTAAGGTATGAAGTGGAGTACGTCCTTCTTTATACATTTCAGAACGTGCCATCTCCGCTCCATTCAAACGGCCGGAAATCTGAATTTTGATTCCTTCAGCACCCATTCTCATAGTAGAAGCAATAGCCATTTTAATTGCTCTTCTGTAGGCAATACGGCCTTCAATCTGACGAGCAATGTTATTAGCAACGATTACAGCATCCATTTCTGGACGTTTAATTTCGAAGATATTAATTTGTACTTCTTTGTCTGTAATCTTCTTCAACTCTTCTTTCAATTTGTCAACTTCTTGACCACCTTTCCCGATAATGATACCAGGACGAGCAGTGTTGATAGTGATCGTAATTAATTTAAGAGTTCTTTCGATAATGATTTTAGAAATACTTGCTTTCGCTAAACGAGCATTCAGGTACTTTCTAATTTTGGTATCTTCAACAAGCTTATCGCCGTAGTTTTTTCCGCCAAACCAGTTAGAATCCCATCCTCTGATGATTCCTAGTCTATTTCCAATTGGATTTACTTTTTGTCCCATTCTAACTATTCTTTAGTATTATCGGCAGTTTTGCTACCCAATAATATAGTTACATGATTTGATCTTTTTCTAATTCTATGTGCTCTCCCTTGTGGAGCTGGTCTTAGACGCTTAAGGATTCTAGCTGAATCTACACAAATTTCTTTGATGTATAATTCACTCTCCTCAATTCTTTGACCTTCGTTCTTTGCTTGCCAGTTGGCAATCGCAGAAAGCAATAGTTTTTCTACGCGAATTGATGCTTCTTTCGGACTGAAACGAAGTACATCTAAAGCACGGTTCACCTCCATACCTCTTACCATATCGGCAACAAGTCTCATTTTGCGAGGCGAAGTAGGAACATTTTTCAAGCTAGCAAATGCTTTGCTCTTTTTTTCCTCCTTTATTTGGTTTGCTCTTATTCTTTTTCTTGCACCCATTTTTACAAATTCAAAATGTTAATTAAAACGCTTCACGCTATTTTTTCTTCTTGTCAGCGTGACCTCTAAATGTACGAGTTGGCGCAAATTCACCTAATTTATGTCCTACCATATTTTCAGTTACATAAACCGGAATGAATTTGTTTCCGTTGTGAACGGCAACTGTGTGACCTACGAAATCCGGAGAGATCATAGAACGTCTTGACCAGGTTTTAATCACTGATTTTTTACCTGATTCATTTTGCTCCAATACTCGTTTCTCCAATTTGAAATCGATAAAAGGGCCTTTTTTTAATGAACGACTCATAACAATCTAATTAATCAAATTACTTTTTCCTTCTTTCTACAATATACTTATTAGAAGCGTTTTTCTTAGCGCGAGTTTTGAATCCTTTCGCTAATACACCGGTTCTAGAACGTGGATGTCCACCTGAAGATTTACCTTCACCACCACCCATTGGGTGATCAACTGGATTCATTACCACACCACGAACACGAGGTCTTCTACCTAACCAACGAGTACGACCAGCTTTACCGCTTCTTTCCAACGCATGGTCAGTATTAGAAACAGTACCGATAGTTGCTTTACAAGTTACTAGGATCATTCTAACTTCTCCAGAAGGTAATTTGATCATTGCATATTTGCCTTCTCTTGAAACAAGTTGAGCATATGCACCAGCGCTACGAGCCATCACAGCACCTTGAGAGGGTCTTAATTCAATATTATGAATTATTGTACCTAATGGGATATCAGATAATGGCATTGAGTTTCCGATTTCCGGAGCTACTTTTTCGCCAGAAAGCAAAGTTTGTCCAACTTCAAGTCCGTTTGGAGCGATGATGTAACGTTTCTCACCGTCAGCATACACAAGTAATGCGATGCGTGCAGTACGGTTTGGATCGTACTCAATCGAAACAACTTTTGCTGGAACATTGTCCTTGTCTCTTTTGAAATCAATAACTCGATATCTTCTCTTGTGACCACCACCTATATATCTCATTGTCATCTTACCAGTGTTATTTCTACCACCGGTTTTCTTCATTGGTCTTAACAATGATTTCTCAGGTTTGTCTGTAGTTACCTGCTCAAAGGTATTTAGAATCTTATTTCTTTGACCAGGAGTTACAGGTTTTAATTTACGTACAGCCATTTTCTAATTAAATATTGCTATAAAAATCTATATTATCACCTTCAACTAAAGTAACGATCGCCTTTTTAAAAGACGCTGTTCTTCCCTCAATTACACCTGCTTTAGTGTAACGGCTTTTCTTTTTACCTTGATAATTCATGGTATTTACAGCCGCAACTTTAACATTGTACATTGATTCTACTGCTGCCTTAATTTCGATCTTTGTCGCTCTACGATCCACAACAAAACCAAAGCGATTGAATTTTTCGCTTTGATCAGTCATTTTCTCAGTAACGATTGGCTTAATTAAAATATCCATTTTTTTAAACTTAGTTTAGTTTAAACATTTCATCAAGTCCTTTTACAGAACTTTCTACAAACACCAAAGTTGAAGCTTTCATAATGTCATAAGTTGCAAGGTCAGAAACACGAACAACGTTAACATTCTTCAAATTACGAGAAGACAAATATATGTTTTTATTATCTTCAGATAAAACTAAAAGCACTTTTTTATCAGCTACTTTCAAGCTATTCTGAATCTCAACAAAATTCTTTGTCTTAGGAGCTTCGAAATTGAAGTCTTCAACTACCATTAAAGCATCGTTTTGAGCTTTGATCGTTAAAGCAGATTTACGAGCCAACTGCTTCAGTTTTTTATTCAATTTGAAACCGTAGTTTCTTGGACGTGGACCGAAAATTCGACCACCTCCTCTGAAGATAGGTGACTTAATGCTACCAGCACGTGCTGTACCAGTACCTTTTTGTTTCTTGATTTTAGCAGTACTACCAGAAATCTCAGCTCTTTCTTTTGCTTTGTGAGTTCCCTGGCGTTGGTTTGCCAAAAATTGTTTAACGTCTAGGTAAATAGCATGCTCATTTGGTTCGATGCCAAAAACTGAATCATTTAATTCAATTTTTCTACCAGTATCTTCTCCAGCTGTGTTTAAAATCGCTAATTCCATTACTTCTCAATAATTACGTATGAACCTTTAGACCCTGGAAGAGATCCTTTAACTAACAATAGGTTATTTTCTTTGATAACCTTAAGTACCTGAAGGTTTTGAACCTTCACGTTTTCCCCACCTGTACGTCCGGCCATTCTCATGCCTTTAAATACACGTGCTGGGTAAGATGCAGCACCAATAGAACCAGGCGCACGTAAACGGTTATGCTGACCGTGTGTTTGTCCACCTACTCCGCCAAAACCATGACGTTTTACTACCCCTTGGAAACCTTTACCTTTTGAAACACCAGAGATATCCACATATGGAGTATCTTCGAATATTTCAACGTCGATAACGTCTCCTAACTGGTATTCATTTTCAAAATCTGAAAACTCAACTAGTTTTTTCTTAGGAGTTGTGTTTGCCTTTTTAAAGTGCCCATCTAGCGCCTTAGTTGTTCGCTTTTCTTTCTTTTCATCAAAAGCCAACTGAAGTGCTTCGTAACCATCAGTCTCAACAGTTTTGATCTGGGTTACAACACATGGACCTGCCTCAATGACAGTGCATGGAATATTTTTTCCCTCGGCACTGTAAACGGAAGTCATTCCGATTTTTTTTCCAATTAATCCTGGCATTTCTCTTTACTTTTTTAAAAATAAATCTTACTAGATTATCAAACTTTAATTTCAACTTCTACACCGCTAGGCAACTCTAGCTTCATCAAAGCATCAATTGTATTTGCAGTAGAACTGTAAATATCAATTAAACGCTTGAAAGAAGAAAGTTGAAACTGTTCTCTTGATTTCTTGTTCACGAAAGTAGAACGAAGAACAGTAAAAATTCTTTTGTGAGTTGGAAGTGGAATTGGACCGCTAACAACTGCACCTGTAGCCTTAACTGTCTTAACGATTTTCTCAGCCGACTTGTCAACCAAGTTGTGATCGTAAGATTTCAGTTTAATTCTAATTTTTTGGCTCATCTTATTTAGATATTATACGATGATATAATTATAATAATTCAACTTTACCCTTGGCGTTCTCAACAACCTCTTTAGCGATACCTTTAGGTACTTCCTCGAAGTGAGAGAATTCCATTGAAGAGTTTGCACGACCTGAAGACAAGGTTCTCAACACAGTTACATAACCGAATTGCTCTGCCAAAGGTACTTTAGCATTTACAACACGAGCACCGTGCTTCGATTCCATTCCTTCAACCTGACCACGACGCTTGTTCAAGTCACCGATGATATCACCCATGTATTCTTCTGGAGTAATTACTTCCATCTTCATGATAGGCTCAAGAAGAACTGGATTTGCTTTAGCACAAGCTTCTTTGAAACCTTGCTTAGCAGCCATCTCAAATGACAATTGATCCGAGTCAACCGGGTGGAAAGATCCATCAAACAACTCAACTTTTAATGTATCTACAGTATAACCTGCCAACACACCATTTTTCATTGCATCAGTGAAACCTTTCTGAACAGAAGGAACAAATTCCTTAGGAATGTTACCACCTTTAATCTGATCAACAAACTGTAATCCTTCTCCTTCAAAATCAGCATCAACTGGCATCAAACGGAATTGAATATCAGCAAACTTACCACGTCCACCAGACTGCTTCTTGAATACCTGACGGTGTTCAACAGAACCTTTAATAGCTTCTTTGTAAGCAACCTGAGGTGCACCTTGGTTACATTCTACTTTAAACTCACGCTTCAAACGGTCGATAATAATATCCAAGTGAAGTTCACCCATACCAGAAATTACAGTCTGACCTGAATCTTCGTCAGTCTTAACCTGGAATGTTGGATCCTCTTCAGCTAGTTTACCTAAAGCCATACCCAACTTATCAACATCCTTCTGAGTCAATGGCTCAACAGCGATACCGATTACTGGATCTGGGAAATCCATTGATTCTAATTCGATTGGGTTTTCTTTTTGACAAAGAGTATCACCTGTACGAATATCTTTAAAACCAACACAAGCACAAATATCACCAGCTTCTACACTCTCGATAGCGTTCTGCTTGTTCGAGTGCATTTGATACAAACGAGAGATACGCTCTTTATTGCCTGATCTGGTATTATAAACATATGATCCAGCTTCGATAGATCCTGAATAAACACGTGTAAATGCCAAACGACCTACGAATGGGTCAGTAGCAATTTTAAATGCTAAAGCAGCCAATGGCTCATCAACATCAGGCTGACGTGTTACTTCTTCGTCAGTACCAGGAACAGTACCAACAATTGCTTCTACGTCAAGTGGTGAAGGCATGTAAGTAATAATAGCATCCAACAAACGCTGAACACCTTTATTCTTAAATGCAGAACCACAAAGCATAGGAACAATATCCATAGAGATTGTAGCTTTACGGATAACCGCGTACATCTCTTCTTCGGTAATTGAATCTGGATCCTCAAAGAATCTTTCCAACAACTCTTCATCATTCTCAGCTACTGCTTCTACCAACTTCTCTCTCCACTCATTAGCATCAGCTACCAAATGATCTGGAATATCTTCCAAAGTGTAATTTGTACCATTCTCATCATCGTACCAAATAATCGCTTTCATGGTAATCAAATCGATCACACCTCTAAAGCTCTCTTCTGATCCGATAGGAATCTGAATTGGAATAGGATTTGCTCCTAATTTTTCTTTTACCTCACGTACAGCTTTGAAAAAGTCAGCACCAGAACGGTCCATCTTGTTTACAAAACCCATACGAGGCACTCTATATTTATCAGCTTGTCTCCAAACTGTCTCAGACTGTGCTTCAACGCCACCTACTGCACAAAAACATGCAACAGCACCATCAAGAACACGTAACGAACGCTCTACCTCTACGGTAAAATCAACGTGACCCGGAGTATCAATAATGTTGATTTGATACTTCTTGCTATCGTAGTTCCAAAAACAAGTAGTTGCTGCAGAAGTAATAGTAATACCTCTTTCCTGCTCTTGCTCCATCCAGTCCATTGTAGCTGCACCATCGTGAACCTCACCAATTTTGTGAGACACACCTGTATAATACAAAATACGCTCGGTAGTAGTTGTCTTACCGGCGTCGATGTGTGCCATGATACCAATGTTTCTGGTAAATTTTAAATCTCTCTTAGCCATTTTCTTTGTCCTCTACAAATTGCTTAAACAATTCTATTAAAATCTAAAGTGAGCGAAAGCACGGTTAGCTTCAGCCATTCTGTGAGTATCTTCTTTCTTCTTGAAAGCTCCACCTTCTTCATTGAAAGCAGCAATAATCTCTGCAGATAATTTTTCCGCCATAGACTTACCTGATCTCTTACGAGCAAAAAGAATCATATTCTTAATAGAAATAGAAACTTTTCTTTCAGGACGAATTTCCATTGGAACCTGGAAGGTAGCACCACCAACACGGCGAGACTTAACCTCTACAGCTGGAGTAATATTCTCCAAAGACTTTTTCCAAATCTCTAATGGAGACTTTTCTAACTTTTCAGTTTTTGACTTAACAATTTCCAATGCATCATAGAAAATTTTGAACGCAAGATTCTTCTTACCGTCCATCATCAAGTCATTTACAAATCTTGTAACCAAAACATCATTAAATTTTGGATCTGGCAACAAGATTCTTTTTTTAGGTCTTGATTTTCTCATCTCTTTTAGTTTACGAGCTATTCGTATGTTAGCTGCCCAAAATCGTCTTCAACAGTCTCACGACTATTTACTCAACCCAGTGGGAACAACACATAAACTATAACTCCTACAGTTACAAACTAGGTTTTTACTTTTTCTTTGGTCTCTTAGTACCATACTTAGAACGACGTTGCATACGACCTTCTACCCCTGAAGCATCAAGAGCACCACGAACAAGGTGATATCTTACCCCTGGAAGGTCTTTTACACGACCACCTCTGATCAATACGATCGAGTGTTCCTGCAAATTGTGTCCTTCACCCGGAATGTAAGCATTCACTTCTTTTCCGTTAGTCAATCTAACACGAGCAACTTTACGCATTGCTGAGTTAGGCTTCTTAGGTGTAGTGGTATACACACGCACGCAAACCCCTCTTCTTTGAGGACAAGAATCCAACGCTGGAGCCTTGCTCTTCTCTTGAAGCTTGGTTCTTCCTTTTCGAACTAACTGTTGAATTGTAGGCATATTAACAATTACTTTTTAATTAAATATATTTTAACAAATTGGTTTGCAAAGGTATTATTTATTTACTAAAAACAACACTTGTTATGTTGATTTTTGCAAAAATCCCCTTGAAATCAGCGCACAAAGGTACTAAAAGCCTTTTAAAAGTCAAACAGTGATCAAATAAAAAAAATGCCTGATTTTAAATTAGTTCCACTTCACCTGCGCTCACCTCAGAAAAATAGCGGGATAAAGACAAAAATACAACCAAAATTCCTGCAAGTCAATTATTTTCCACAAATAGCTCTAATGTATATTGTATCTTATTAAAAAGTTAATTAATTTGGTAAGCCTTAAAACCGAAAAAGCCGGGCACTAACCTAAAACCCGGTTTTTGATACTTATTTTATATAAACCCAAAAAAATACGATTATGAAAGTGTATCAATCAAATGAAGTGAAGAACATCGCCCTCATTGGCAACGCCGGCTCGGGTAAAACTACCCTTGCCGAGTCTATGTTGTTTGAAGGCGGTGTTATTACAAGACGCGGAAACGTGGAAGATAATAACACCGTTTCTGATTACAATCCTGTAGAACACGAATATGGGAACTCTGTGTTTTCAACGGTATTGTATACGGAATGGTTAGGAAAGAAAATCAACTTTATTGATACTCCTGGTGCTGACGACTTTTCGGGTGGTGTAATTTCAGCCTTAAATGTAACCGATACTGGTTTAATGCTTATCAACGCTCAACATGGTGTTGAGGTAGGTACTGAAATCATTGGACGAAGAGCAGCTGCATTAAACACTCCTCTTATTTTTGTGGTGAATCAATTGGATCACGACAAAGCAAATTTTGATCAATCAATAGAATCAGCAAAGACCAATTTTGGGAATAAAGTTTCAATTGTACAGTATCCCGTAAACGTTGGCGTAGATTTTAACGCTGTTGTGGATGTACTAAAAATGAAAATGTACCAGTGGGGACCAGAAGGTGGTGAGCCACAGATTTTGGACATTCCTGATTCGGAAAAAGAAAAAGCTGACGAACTACATAATGAATTGGTAGAATCGGCTGCAGAGAATGATGAAGCTCTTATGGAATTGTATTTCGATAAGGGAAGTCTTACAGAAGATGAAATGCGTGAAGGAATGAAAAAAGGAATGATCGCTGGTGATCTGTTCCCTGTATTCTGTATTTCAGCTAAAAAAGATATGGGCGTTCGCCGTTTAATGGAATTTATCGGCAATATCGTTCCTTTCGTTACAGAGATGCCTGCTATTCCAACAGTAAGTGGCAGAGAAGCTAAATGTGACGTTAATGCTCCTACATCACTTTTCGTATTTAAGACTTCAATGGAACCACACATTGGTGAGGTAAGTTATTTTAAAGTAATTTCCGGAAGTGTAAAAGAAGGTGATGACTTAACCAATATCAACAATAGTACCAAGGAAAGATTATCGCAATTGTACCTTGTGGCAGGAAGAAACAGAGAGAGAGTTTCTGAACTTGTAGCAGGTGATATTGGAGCTACAGTTAAACTTAAAAACACGAAGAACAATCATACCTTAAATGGTAAAGATTGTGATTTCACATACAAAGAAATTGAATTCCCAGAACCAAAATACAGAACAGCTGTTAAAGCTGCCGAAGATGGTGATGAAGAAAGATTAGGTGAATTACTACATCGTATTCACGAAGAAGATCCGACTATTCTCATTGAATATTCTAAGGAATTGAAACAGATTATTCTTCATGGACAAGGTGAATTCCACATGAACACATTAAAGTGGAGATTGCTGAACAATGATAAGATGGAAATTGAATTCCTTGATCCTAAGATTCCATATCGTGAAACCATTACCAAATTAGCCCAGGCTGATTATCGCCACAAGAAACAATCGGGTGGTTCAGGACAGTTTGGTGAAGTTCATATTATTATTGAACCATACACAGAAGGCATGCCAGATCCTGTGATGTATAATGTGAATGGTAAAGAGCTAAAAGTGAATTTAAGAGGTACGGAAGAGCACGAACTAGACTGGGGTGGAAAATTGGTTTTCTGCAACTGTATTGTTGGTGGTGCTATTGATACCAGATTCCTTCCTGCTATTTTAAAAGGTGTGATGGAAAAAATGGATGAAGGTCCATTAACCGGTTCTTACGCTCGTGATATCCGGGTTGTGGTGTACGATGGTAAGATGCACGCGGTAGACTCGAATGAAATTTCATTTAAGTTGGCAGGTCGCCACGCATTTAGTACTGCATTTAAGAATGCTGGTCCTAAAATTCTTGAACCAATTTACGATGTAGAAGTATTGGTTCCTGAAGACAGAATGGGTGACGTAATGAGTGATCTTCAAACTCGTAGAGCTATGATTATGGGTATGGAAGCTGAAAAAGGATTCCAGAAGATTATTGCTAAGGTTCCATTAAAGGAAATGAACCGCTACTCAACTTCTTTAAGTTCGCTGACTGGTGGACGTGCACAATTCTCTATGAAATTTGACGGCTACGAAAAAGTACCTGGAGATGTTCAGGAAGAACTATTAGCAGCTTACGAAGAAGAAACTGCAGAAGCATAATTGTATATTTATTTAAAAGTTAAAACCGTCTCAAATGAGGCGGTTTTTTTTATTCAGTCACATTCGATGATGCGTTTAATTTACAGCACAAAAAAGCAGTACCAATGAATTGATACTGCTTCGTATATTTGTTCTAATAAAGTTATTTCCTAATCAGCATAAACGAACCTTTCTTCGTGTACTTTTTCTCTGGCTCATCCCTTCCTACGGCTGTAATTACGTAAAAATAAGTACCTGGTGTAGCCATTTTTCCATTTACCTTTCCATTCCAACCATCTTCAGGATTTTTCCATTCGTACACCACTCTTCCCCATCGGTTAAAAACAATGGCATGAAAACTTTCCAAAAACAAGGATTGAGTCTTAATTCTCCAAACATCATTGCGACCATCGCCATTCGGTGTAAATACATTCGGCACCTGAACCAAAGAAGTATCTACAACAATTGGAGTTGTTAGAATCATTTCATCCATGCATACATCAGGTCCTTTATCCGATTTTACAATTAATTTGATAAAATACTCGCCAGAGTTCTGGTAAGTATAAATTGCTGGATCTTCATCAGTAATGATGGCTCCTGTTAACAAACTATCTTCAACACTGGTTGCATCTTCTAAGATTTTATCGTAATCCTGATATAAAAACCATTGAAAATCGTTGGCATTAACAGACAAATTGTTAATCGTTACATCTAAAGGTGCTTCTCCCCTTTCCGGATTTACAGAAAAATCAGCTTTTACCACATATGTTTCCGACAAAAGAACATCGGAAGTAAATTCACATCCATACTGATCAGTAACTACCAACTCATAAGACTCTTCTCCTTCATAAGCATCCTGATCAATAAAACTCTTATCCGTTCCATCGTAATTCGGAAAGGGCGTTCTAACAGTCTCTTCCCCGTTTCTCTGAAGAGAGAAAATGACTCTGTCGTCAACCTGCACATTTAACTGGTTGGCATTGGGAACATCCTGGTATTGCAAATTATTCTTCGTAAATGATCCCAAAAAATGAACACCAACACAATCCATCCTGTTCAGACTTAAAACTGGATTTGCATTGGCATTATTTAATACCCAGGCAATACTGCTTACATCCGTTTCTCCACTCTTCGATATTACCACACGATATCTACCATCAGTTAGGTTTGCAGTCATCGAAAAACTTTGGTTTGCTTCAGTTAATACCGCCTGTGTAAAATCACCTGTTCCACTTTCCCATTTGGTCCATACAAATGTCCAACCCGATGTTCCATCCGGAGAATCCGCTCGCAATTCACCAACACCAGTTCCAATCTGGTCGCAAAACACAAAAATAGGATCATTGGTAGTACTGGTATATTCTGTTACAGTTTGGTAAACTGCATTGCTGGCAGATATTTGTGCAAAAACTTTTGTAAATAATGAGCTTGTAAAAACAACAATTACAAGAGCTAGAAATTTAACGGAATATCTAAAACAGGATTTGATTATCATCTTAATTCGGGACATTTAATTTGCATATCTTAATTTACAATATTAAAAAAAATAAAGCCGTTTTTTTCATTTTAATGAATTAAACCCATTAAGTATTTAAAATTCTCAATTTTTTCACTAGGTTTAATCTTGATTTTTAAATACCTATCGGCATTATCCTATTACATGATATCATTGAAAATAGGATATCTTTTGCCTTAAGTCTCAAAAAGAATCCAAATTTAATCTACAAGTGTTATTTTTGACACTCAAAATTTACAGATAAAGCAATTGTTAGAATGGAATATTTGAATGAGTTAAACCCTGTTCAGAGAGAAGCTGTTGAAAATTATACCGGACCATCGCTTGTGATAGCCGGTGCCGGATCGGGAAAAACCAGGGTACTTACCTATCGAATCGCTCATTTATTGAATCAAGGCGTTCGCCCCTATTCAGTTTTGGCCTTGACATTTACCAACAAAGCAGCTCGTGAAATGAAAGATCGAATTGCCAATGTTGTTGGTCCGCAACAAGCTCAAAGTTTATGGATGGGAACTTTCCACTCTATTTTCTCTAAAATTTTAAGGTATGAGGCCGAACACCTGGGTTTCGACTCAAACTTTACGATATACGATACACAAGATTCCCGTAATCTTTATCGTGCAATCATCAAAGAAATGCAACTCGACGATAAGGTATATAAACCAAACGAGGTGCAAAACAGGATCTCATCGGCAAAAAATAATTTGGTAACAGCAGCGGCTTATGCTCAAAATGCCAATATCCAAAAAATTGATGCCAGTGCACGCCGACCATTAATTTCGGAGATTTACAGGATTTACACTCAGCGTTGCAGACAGGCCAATGCGATGGATTTCGACGACCTGTTATTACAAACCAATATCCTTTTCAAATCTTTTCCCGAGATTTTAACCAAATACCAGGACAAGTTTAAATACCTTTTGGTAGATGAGTACCAGGATACCAACTATGCACAGTATTTAATTGTGAAAAAACTGGTAGAGCAACACAAAAACATCTGTGTTGTAGGTGATGATGCCCAAAGTATCTACTCATTCCGTGGTGCAAAAATTGAAAATATCCTGAATTTTAGAAACGATTATCCAAACTACCAACTTTATAAGCTGGAGCAAAACTATCGTTCTACACAAAATATTGTGAATGCTGCCAATAGTATTATCCACAAAAACAAAGGTCAAATTCAAAAAGAGTCTTTCTCCGACAATGAAATAGGTGATAAAATTAAAGTAATAAAAGCATTGACCGATCATGAGGAAGGCTATCTGATTTCAAATGATATTTTCGAAACACGCATGCGTTCCCATAATGCCTATCAGGATTTTGCCATACTTTACAGAACCAATGCGCAGTCGAGAATTTTCGAGGAATCATTACGAAAGCTCAACCTGCCATATAAAATATATGGGGGCCTTTCCTTCTATCAACGAAAGGAAATTAAAGACCTGTTGGCTTATTGCAGAATGACGGTGAATCCGCACGACGAGGAGGCCATTAAAAGAGTAATTAATTATCCAAAACGAGGAATTGGGGCAACAACCATTGCCAAATTGCAAGATGCTGCCACCCAAAACATGCTAAGCATGTGGGATATTATTTGCGATTTGCATCAGCGCCCTTATGGTTTAAATGCAGGTACAATTAGCAAAATCACAAAGTTTGCCGACTTAATTAAAGGGTTTCAGGCTCAGCTTGAAAGTGAAACAGCTTTCGACCTGGCAAATAATATTGCCAATTCTACCGGAATTATCAAAGAACTGTATAACGACAGATCTCCGGAAGGAGTATCGAGACACGAAAACATACAGGAATTGCTGAACGGGATTCAGGAGTTTACACAAAATGCCCTTGAAGAAGGACGTGAATTGCACCTGCCAAACTTCCTGGAAGACGTGGCTTTGTTAACCGACCAGGATAACGAAAAGGATGAAGATCGCGATAAGGTAACTTTAATGACCATTCACTCGGCCAAAGGATTGGAATTTCCATACCTGTACATTGTTGGTTTGGAAGAGGAGCTGTTCCCTTCACAAATGGCAACCAGCACACAGCAGGAACTGGAAGAAGAGCGAAGATTGTTTTATGTTGCTTTAACTCGTGCTGAGAAAAAAGCAACTTTGTCTTTTGCAAAATCGAGATACAAATGGGGAAACATGAGTTACCCACGACCAAGTCGTTTTATTCGCGAAATAGATGAAAGATTTTTGGAATTTGCCTACGAACAAGAACCAGAATTCTCTGGAAATGGGCGCGACAATTACCAGAGCGAAACCGAATTTGAAGTTCCAAACTCTCCATCCAGGTTTCAGCAAAAAAGAAGTTTTTCATCCAAACCCAAACTAAATCAGCAAGTTTCGCGTATTAAAAAAAGTACGAACGAAAATGTTGACCCTAACTTTACACCTTCCGATCCTGAGTTGATTCAACCCGGAATGGTAGTTGAACACCAAAGATTTGGAAAAGGTAAAGTGCTGCAAATGGAAGGAAACAAACCAAATATCAAGGCAACTGTATTTTTTAAAACAGTGGGCCAAAAACAGCTTTTACTTAAATTTGCCAAACTTAAAATTGTAGGATAATACACATACAATTTGTAATGATTAAAGAAAACATTTACATTTGCAATGAGTTCTAAGGCTTTCTGATATTGTCGATTACCAAAAACTATACGTTTAAAATTCTTATTTACTTCAATAAAATAAGCGACAAAACAGAAAAAGTCACTACGAATTAACAAGAAACAGACGTCAATTTTTTTAGGGTACTTATTGCGTTACAACAACGTATTTACCTTTTATATATTAGAAATTGATTACCGTAATTAACACAACTGAATAAATGGATTACAATTCAAACAGGAAACACCTTGTACTTCCTGAATATGGACGAAACGTTCAGAAAATGGTTGACTTTGCTCTAACTGTGGAAGACAGAGACGAAAGAAATAGAGTAGCTAAAAGCATCATCGCTGTTATGGGTAACATGTATCCACACCTTAGAGATGTTAGCGATTTCAGACATAAACTGTGGGATCATCTTGCATTAATGTCAGATTTTCAATTGGATATCGATTCACCATTTGAACGTCCAACCAAAGAAAAACTTTCTGAAAAACCAGAAAAGGTTCCATATAAAAATGAACGAATCAAATACCGTCACTACGGCAAAACCATTGAATCGTTAATTACCAAGGCAATCGAACTTGAAGATCAGAAAGAAAAAGATGCCCTGATTTTAATGATTGCCAATCACATGAAAAAATCATTCATCAACTGGAACAAGGACAGTGTACCTGATGATAAGATTTTTCAGGATATCGTAGAGCTTTCTGATGGCAAATTGGTGATTCCGGAAGAATTGAAGTTACGTGAAGCCAGAGAAAAGGATTTTTCACAGAAAAATAAACCACGCAAAAAGCATAGTGGTCACAGAAATGATAATCGTAAACACAACAAGAACAGATAATTTCTGAAGCCGGTTTAAAAGCCGGCTTTTTTTATTCTCGCGCATATCATTTTTCGTTTTTTCGATCACTTTTATGATTATCTTTATCCTATCGTTCACACCAAAACACAGACCAAATGAGTACTTTCGAAATAATAGGAGGTCAGCCTCTTAAAGGTGAGCTAACTCCACAAGGAGCAAAGAATGAAGCATTACAAATTCTTTGTGCAACATTACTAACCGATGAAAAAGTAAGCATTCATAACATCCCCAACATTTTAGATGTTAATAAACTGATTGAATTATTATCGGATCTGGGCGTTCAGGTTTCCCAGGAATCGAAAAACAGTTATACTTTCAAAGCCGAAAATGTGAATTTAGAATACCTGAATTCACCCGAATTTGTTAAAAAAGGCTCTTCCCTACGCGGATCCATTATGATTATTGGTCCATTACTGGCGCGATTTGGGAAAGGCTACATCCCTCGCCCGGGAGGCGATAAAATTGGTCGCAGAAGATTGGACACTCACTTTATCGGATTTCAAAAATTGGGCGCAGAATTCAATTTTAACAAAGGTGAAAATTTCTACCGGGTAGAAGCCAAAAAGCTTAAGGGTACCTACATGCTTCTTGATGAAGCATCGGTAACCGGTACTGCCAATATTATTATGGCCGCTGTTTTGGCCGAGGGTAAAACCACAATTTACAATGCCGCCTGCGAGCCTTACATTCAGCAACTTTGCAAGATGTTAATTTCGATGGGAGCAAAAATTACCGGAGTGGGTTCTAATCTACTTGAAATTGAAGGAGTAAACAAATTAGGTGGTTGCGAGCATAAAATTCTTCCCGATATGATCGAAATTGGTAGTTTCATAGGTTTGGCTGCCATGACAAAATCTGAAATCACGATTAAAAACGTTGCCTACAAGGAATTGGGAATGATTCCCGATGCGTTTCGCCGCCTGGGGATTAAAATGGAACTAAGAGGTGATGATATCTATATCCCTAAACAGGAAAATTACGAAATTGAAACCTTTATTGACGGATCGATCTTAACGGTTGCTGATGCACCATGGCCAGGATTAACGCCAGATTTATTAAGTGTATTCCTTGTTGTAGCCACACAAGCCAAAGGAAGCGTTCTGATTCATCAGAAAATGTTCGAAAGCCGTTTGTTCTTTACCGATAAATTGATAGATATGGGAGCGCAAATTATTCTGTGCGATCCGCATCGTGCAACCGTAATTGGTTTAAACCAGGAAAACCAATTGAGACCAACAACTATGGTTTCTCCAGATATACGTGCCGGTGTTGCTTTGCTAATTGCTGCATTATCAGCCGAAGGCAAGAGTATTATTCACAACATCGATCAGATTGACAGAGGTTATGAGAACATTGATCTGAGGCTGAATGCCATTGGTGCAAACATCAAACGAATTGTTAATTAACTATTCTTTAACAGTTTAAACAAAGAGTAATATCTATTTTAGTTTTACAATTAGATGGATTATTAATAGTTAATTACAAACAGATATGAAACAATTCAAATATACATTTCTGATTTTTGCACTACTTTGTTCAGTTACAGCTTTTGCAGCTGATAAATCTAAAACAGCCAAAGAAGGTTTTAATGTTGGCGATAAACTTCCAGAAATTGCCGCTAAATCGGTAGATGGAAAAGAGCTAAAGCTTAGCGAACTAAAAGGAAAAGTGGTTTTGGTAGATTTTTGGGCATCGTGGTGTCCTCCTTGTAGAGCCGAAAATCCGAAAATTTTAGCAGCCTACAACAGATTTAAAAAATCTGAATTTAAAAACGGAAAAGGTTTCGAGATTTACAGCTTTTCGCTGGATAAAAAACTGGCAAGCTGGAAGGCAGCCATCGTAAAAGATGAGGTAGATTGGAAATATCACGTAAGTGAACTTAAGGGCTGGCACTCGCCTACTTCAAAGAAGTTTGGAATCAATTCTATCCCTGCTAACTTTCTAATTGATGGTGATGGTATTATTATTGCCAAAGATTTGCGTGGTGCAAGTTTGGAGCATGCACTTCAAAATTATCTCAAGAAATAATTTGAACGAAATAGATCAAAAAAACTGGTAACTACGATGTAATTACCAGTTTTTTTATGCCTGAAATTTTAATCTTTCAATTCTAAAAACTCTTTAAGCCTTTCGGTTTGATATCCTGCCTCGTCCAACCAGGAAAATGCCTTTCTTGAATCTCTGAAAATTTGCGTTTTCACAGTGGTGTTTCTCATGTAAAAAGAAAATATAAAAGCTTTTACAATTTGCATAAACCTGGGTTCAATAATCACAGCATTGTGCTCATAATCCAAACGATCACAAATTTTCTTAATGGCCGAATTCACCTGTAAGGCAAGTTTAGGGCTCGACAAAATTAATTCACTAAGGTCACATACCGAAGCAAATTTCCTATGCGGATATAATTCGAGCATTTGATCAATGGTGGCTTTAAAAAAATCGATGGCTTCCTGGTCCTGCATACCACGAACCTTTAAATAAGCAACATTGCCGTATAAGCGTATGCAAAAATCCTTGTTATCTATTTCCAACTTCATAATTTCCCATCTATTCTATTAAAGATAATCAAATTATTAGCTACCACACAACTAACTATCAGTAAATTAACAATAAGAGATTCGGCGATTTGCACAGAGCAAAAAAAAAATCTAAAAGTGTAATAATCTGCGCGAAAAGAGACAAAAAAGGAAATATTTACAGTTTCAAATTCTATCTTTGTGCCAATTTGTCGTAAAGGCACAAATTGGCAGGTTATTTGTTTACTACTGCCAAGTAATTTTAGAACGCAAAAAATCATTGAAAAATGACAAAAGATACAAGCAAATCAAAAAAAGAAGAATTGGAAGAAAAGGATTTGGAAACGAATGTAGAACAGCCTGTTGAGGAAAAAGAGATGAAAGAAGAAGCAAAGGCTGAAAAAAAGAAAGAGAAAAAGAAATCGGCTAAAGAAAAAAAGGCTGACGAACTTGAAGAACTAGGCTTGAAACTGCAAGACATCAACGATAAGTACATGCGCCTTTCAGCTGAGTTTGATAACTATAGAAAAAGAACTTTAAAAGAGAAGATGGATCTTACCAAATCGGCGGGAGAAAAAATTCTTGTTAATGTTCTTCCTGTTATGGACAACTTCGAAAGAGCACTACAGTCTATCGATGATGCAAAAGACGTTGAAGCTTTAAAAGAAGGAGTTCATTTGATTTACAACAATTTCAAAGAATTCATTTCTCAAAATGGAGTGAAAGAAATTGAAGCGATAAACAAAGAATTTGATACCGACATTCACGAAGCAATTACCAAAATTCCGGCTCCATCGGATGACCTGAAAGGTAAAGTGGTTGATTGCGTTGAAAAAGGATACACTTTAAATGAAAAAGTGATTCGTTTCTCAAAAGTTGTTGTAGGAGAATAATTTTCTGATTCCTAATTCTAAGTTGAAAAAAGATGTCGAAAAGAGATTATTATGAGGTATTAGGGGTTTCAAAATCTGCCTCGGAAACCGAATTAAAGAAAGCATATCGTAAAAAAGCAATTCAGTTTCACCCTGATAAAAATCCGGGAAATAAGGAAGCTGAAGAAAATTTCAAGGAAGCTGCTGAAGCTTACGAAGTATTAAGCAATCCTGAAAAGCGCCAGCGTTACGATCAATTTGGTCATGCCGGAATGAGCGGAGCTGCCGGAGGTGGATTCGGTGGTGGAATGAACATGGAAGATATTTTCTCTCATTTTGGAGATATTTTCGGTGGCGGATCTTTCTTTGGCGGTGGATTTGGTGGCGGTGGCCGCAGTTCGCGCAGAGTAAATCGCGGTAGCAACCTTCGTGTAAAAGTAAAACTGACTTTGAAGGAAATTGCCGAAGGTGTTGAGAAGAAAATCAAAGTAAAGAAATACGTTGAGTGTAACTCCTGTAATGGCTCAGGAGCAAAAGATGGTTCTTCTTTTTCAACCTGTTCTACCTGTAATGGATCGGGACATGTAACCAGGGTTCAGAATACCATTTTAGGACAAATGCAAACTTCATCAACCTGTCCGTCTTGTAATGGCGAAGGTAAAATGATTACCAACAAATGTACAAGTTGTGCCGGTGAAGGAATTGTTCGCGACGAAGAAGTAATCTCAATCAATATCCCTGCAGGTGTTGCAGAAGGAATGCAACTATCGGTTAGCGGCAAAGGAAATGCAGCCCGTCGTGGTGGCGTAAATGGCGATTTGCTAATTTTAATTCAGGAAGAAGAACATCCGGAATTGGTACGCGACGAAAACGATTTGCTATACAACCTTTTCATTAGTATCCCCGATTCGATTTTGGGAACAGCTGTTGAGATTCCAACCATCGAGAACAAAGTAAAGGTGAAAATTGATGGAGGAACTCAGCCAGGTAAAATTTTACGCTTAAGAGGAAAAGGACTTCCTGATGTAAATGGGTATGGCAGAGGCGATTTAATGGTTAAAATTAATGTTTGGGTTCCAAATAATGTGAGCAAAGAAGAGAGAAAGATTCTTGAGAAAATGCAATCATCAGAATCATTTCAACCCAAACCATCATCGCAGGAAAAAAGCTTCTTTAAAAAAGTAAGAAATTTCTTCGAATAGATCTAAAAGAAAAAAAGTGAACCCCGGCAGATATGTCGGGGTTTGTTTTTGAATCCAACCCGGGTTTTCCCAATATTATATCGATAAAAAAACAAGTTAAAACTTGTATCAACTTCTTTACATCGATTTTTTATGTTGACATCATTAGAATTTGTGTATTTTAGATTTCAGTTCACAATAGAGTGTCACTAACCAAAACTATAATTCATGACATTTTTCGAAGCAAAAAACGTTGTTAAGCAATATGCAGGGCACAAAGCACTTAACAAGGTAAGCATATCTGTTCCGAAAGGCAGTATCTTTGGGCTACTGGGTCCAAATGGAGCTGGTAAAACCACACTGATTCGCATCATCAACCAAATTACTGGTCCCGATGCCGGTGAAGTGTTTTTTAACGGACAGCCTTTAAAACCTGAAGACGTAAAACGAATCGGTTATCTTCCCGAAGAGAGAGGATTATACAAAAAAATGAAAGTTGGCGAACAAGCTGTTTACCTTGCGCAGCTTAAAGGCATGAGCCAGAAGGAAGCAACAAAGAAACTAAAAAGCTGGTTCGATAAATTCGACATCTTACCCTGGTGGGATAAAAAGGTAGAAGAATTATCGAAAGGGATGCAGCAAAAAGTTCAGTTCATTGTTACCATTCTTCATGAACCTGAGTTGTTGATTTTCGATGAGCCTTTTAGTGGATTTGATCCTATTAATGCAAACCTGCTTAAGAAAGAGATTTTGGAGCTTCGCGATAAAGGAGCAACAATTATTTTCTCTACCCACAACATGGGTTCGGTAGAAGAAATTTGCGATCACATTGCACTAATCAACAAATCGGAAAAGATTCTTGACGGACCAGTTGAGCAAATCAAGAAAAAATACAGAACCAATACTTACGAAATCAACTATACAGGTGAATTCGACAAGTTAGAACAAGTTCTAAAGACTGACTTTGAAATTGTAGATCAGGAAAAAGGAATCGAACATAACACACTTCACATCAAACTGAATAACGGATCTACTTCCAACGAATTGTTAGAGCAACTTCTGCCCTATCTTAATATTGTTTCCTTCCGTGAAATCATTCCTAACATGAATGATATTTTCATTAGAGTTGTAAAAGAAAGCAAAACCATCTAACCGCAAGATATAGCAAAATGAACAAGATATTTATCATTATACAAAGAGAATACCTTTCTCGCGTAAAGAAAAGGTCATTTCTGATTCTTACCTTTCTGACTCCAATATTGATTGCCGGAATTTATGCTTTCATGATATGGATGATGTTGAAAGATGACACCGAAAAAAGAACCATTGCAGTATTAAATGAATCGGAGTTGGTTGATCCAGTTACAAGTTCAGAATTCACCACTTACGAATACCTGAACAATACCACTTTCGACGACGTTAAGCAGAACATGGAGCGAAATGGATATTATGCCATTCTTGTAATTCCCGAGGACATTCACAGCAGTAAAACTGCCGAACTATTTTCTCACAAACAGGTTACCATTGAGGTTAAATCGAGTGTTGGCCGACAAATTAGGCAACACATCGAAAAATTGAAGAGATCGAAGATTATTGCCGAAGCCAACATGCCTGATTTAGAGGAGCAATTGGCGGCTACCAAAACACCAATATCAATGCGTACCATTAAGTTTGGTGAAGGAGGAGAAATTAAACAAAGCTCAACCGAAATTGCAATGGGAATTGGTTTTGCAGCCAGCTTTATTATTTACATGTTTATTTTCTTATATGGCGTACAAGTAATGCGTGGTGTAATCGAAGAAAAAAGCAACCGTATTGTCGAAGTAATCATTTCGTCGGTAAAGCCTTTCCAATTAATGATGGGTAAAATTGTTGGTGTTGCCATGGTCGGACTAACCCAATTTATTATGTGGGTGGTTCTTACCGGAATCATTATCACTGTAGGATCTGCCCTTGTTCTTCCTGGAGTTGATATGGAAACGCTACAACAAGCCAAAAGTGTTGCAGAATTGCCAGCAGGAGCATCTTCTTTAGACGCTGGTCAATTGAAACTAATTCAAGACATTGGTGGCACTTTTGATTTGGCCTATGTAGCAGGAATTATTGGTGCATTTATTTTCTTCTTTTTAGGTGGATATTTATTGTACTCTGCACTTTTTGCAGCTGTAGGTAGTGCCGTTGATAACGAAACAGAAACCCAGCAATTTATGTTACCAATTACCATTCCGTTGATACTTGCATTGTACATTGGTTTTGCAGTAGCAAGAAATCCGGAAAGTAGTTTGGCTTTTTGGGGTTCAATCATACCATTTACTTCTCCAATTGTAATGCTGGTACGTATTCCATTTGGTGTTCCGATTTGGGAGCTTTTGGTATCTATGTCGATATTAATTGGAACCTTCCTGTTAATTACCTGGATTGCGGCGAAAATATACCGAACCGGTATCCTGATGTATGGCAAGAAAGTTTCCTACAAAGAAATCTGGAAGTGGTTAAGATATCACAACTAAAAATAACAACTTGTAAAAATGCCTCACTACGAGGCATTTTTCATATCCATGCATGAACTTTTAGAATGCGTGTAAATCTTAGTTGTCATAAAACTCAAATTAGGCATAGTTTTTGGTAAGCTCTATGCATGTATTACAGCAGTAATAGCAATACATTGACAAAAGTTCTTATTCTTAAACAAAGAATTTACTATCTTCGATTTTGAATCTATTCCTAAAATTTAGCATAGATCACTTTCACTTAAACCTTTAACCATAGAACATGAATAAAAAACGGATTTCTGTAATTGATTTGGGAACCAATACATTCAATTTATTGGTAGCAGAATGGAGCGAAGGGGAGCATCCGACAATTCTACACCGTTCTAAATATCCAACAAAAATTGGCAAGGGTGGCATTAATCAAAATAAAATCACCGAAGAAGCTATTCAAAGAGCAATAGATGCATTTAACGAAATGGATCGCATTTCTGCTGAATTCAACACAAGCGAGAAAATTGCATTTGCAACTTCTGCAATACGATCGGCTTCGAATGGCAATGAGTTTGTTCAACTGATTGAAGAAAAATACAATGTGAGCGTTGAGATTATTTCGGGTGATCGTGAAGCTGAATTGATTTATTCAGGTACAAAAAATGCTGTTGAACTATCGCACGAAGCGGTTGCAATTCTTGATATTGGTGGTGGAAGCAATGAAATCATCATAGCAAACAATGAAAAGATTTTCTGGAAAAAGAGTTATCCACTTGGAATGACTCGTTTGCTGGAGAAATTTACTCCTTCTGATCCGATGAGTAAAAGTGACATTGCTCAAGTTGAAGATTATTTAAAAGAACAATTGGTCGATTTGTTTGAAGCTTTGGATCTGCACAATGTGAAAACATTAATAGGATCATCGGGTTCGTTCGATACATTTAAGCAAATTTTACTAGCCGATGGATTGCAGGTTAATGGTTTGCCAGAGTCTCAGTTTGAAATTAAACTGAAAGATTTCTTCCGTTTGCATCAAATTTTCCTGGCTTCTAGCCTGGAGGAACGCAAAGCAATGAAAGGCATGGATCCAGTGCGTGTTGAATTGATGGTGATTGCAAGTATTTTTATCAATCACCTGGTGAAAGAGGCCGGATTTAGTAAATTGTACCAATCATCTTACGCTTTAAAGGAAGGTGCTCTATTTGAGCTTATCGAAAAAAATACTAATCAAGCAGCAGTAGCTGTAGAATCAAAAAAATAGGTATGTCTAAAATTCTAATCATCGACGATGAAAGAAGTATTCGCAATACTTTAAAAGATATTTTGAGCTATGAAAAGTATGAAATCAGTCTGGCCGAAGATGGAATAGCTGGTTTAGAAATGGCACAAAACGAAGAGTTTGATGCAATTCTTTGCGACATTAAAATGCCTCAAATGGATGGTATCGAGGTTCTTGACAAAATTCAGGAATTGGGCATAGACACACCAGTGATCATGATTTCAGGTCATGGTAATATTGATACTGCCGTAGAAGCCATTAAAAAAGGAGCTTTTGATTTCATCGAAAAGCCTCTCGATCTTAATCGAATTCTGATTACCATTCGCAATGCGATGGATAAATCGAAACTGATAACAGAAACAAAAGTTCTGAAACGAAAAGTCAGTAAAAAATTCGAAATGATTGGTGAGGCTGATGCCATTCAGGGTGTAAACCAAATGATTGACAAAGTGGCACCAACGGATGCCCGTGTTTTAATCACAGGACCCAATGGAACAGGTAAAGAGCTGGTTGCACATCGTATTCACGAACAAAGTAATCGTTGCAAGAGTCCTTTTATTGAGGTAAACTGTGCGGCCATTCCATCTGAACTGATCGAAAGTGAATTGTTTGGACACGAAAAAGGATCCTTTACTTCTGCACATAAGCAGCGCAAAGGGAAGTTCGAATTGGCCGATGGTGGTACTTTGTTCCTTGATGAAATTGGAGACATGAGCTTATCAGCGCAAGCGAAAGTATTGAGAGCCTTGCAGGAAAACAGAATAACACGCGTGGGGGGCGATAAGGAAATTAAAGTGAATGTTCGCGTAATTGCAGCCACCAATAAAAATCTAAAAGAAGAGATTGAAAACAACAATTTCCGCGAGGATTTATACCATCGATTAAGCGTTATTTTAATAGAAGTTCCTTCTTTAAACGACAGAATCGACGATGTTCCTTTATTGGCCAATCATTTTATCGATATGATTTGTGGAGAAATGGGCTTGCCAGTCAAAGGAATTGATGAAGCCGCCATTGATGAGTTGAAAAAAATCAATTATACCGGAAATATCCGTGAGTTTAGAAATATTATTGAACGTTTAATTATTCTGGGCCAGGATAGTATCAGCGTTGACGATGTGAGAGCTTACACCAAATCAGCCAATTAGTCATGAGAATCGAATCAGATTTTATCGGTAGCAGAGAAATTCCTAAAAATGCCCTTTGGGGAATTCACTCCCTTAGAGCAAGGGAAAATTTTCCTGATAACAGCCAGTTTCACAAAGAGTGGTACATGGCCGTTGGAGTGGTAAAAGAAGCTTGCTACAAAACCTATCTTGATTTTTTAAAAGGGATAGATCGCAAGTTTCCCAATCAGGAATTTCCATTTCAATTGCTTGATAAAAATCTGATTGAAAAACTAAAGGAAGTGGCGTCCGAGCTGAATTTGGGAGAGCATTTCGAGCATTTCATTGTTCCTGCAGTGCAAGGTGGAGCCGGCACCAGCATTAACATGAATATAAACGAAATCATCTCGAACAGAACACTTCAACTTCAGGGAGAAAACTGTGGAGAATACACGAAGGTCGATCCTTTTGAGCATGCCAATGTATTTCAATCTACCAACGATGTAATTCCAACATCGCTGAAAGTTGCAGCCATTCGCCTGCTTCAGGAGTTAGAAGAGTCGATTAATAATTTAAGGTTACAGGTAGAAAATACCGAAAGCAAATACCGAAATGTTTTGCGGGTTGGATACACACAAATGCAAGCTGCCGTTCCTTCCTCATACGACAAACTATTCAGTACTTATAACAATGCTTTGTCGAGAGATTGGTGGCGTGTGTCAAAATGTTTTGAGCGAATTAAAGAGGTAAATTTAGGTGGTGGTGCCATTGGTACAGGCTTATCGATTCCTCGATTTTTTATCATGGAAGTTGTTCCAAATCTGCGAAAGCTAACTGGTTTGCCAATTACACGCTCAGAAAACTTATCGGATGCAACAGCTAATCAGGATGGCTTCGTTGAAGTCCATGCCACCCTTAAAGCTCATGCCGTTAACCTGGAAAAAATGGTGGCCGATTTGCGTTTACTGGCCTCCGATTTATTCCAAAACAAAGAGTTACAACTTCCTAAAAAACAGGTAGGAAGCTCCATTATGCCCGGAAAAGTAAATCCGGTGATACCGGAATTTGTAATTAGTGCGGCACACAAAGTTTATGCTAACGATATGATGATTAGCAATTTATCGGGACAGGGTTGCCTTGAATTAAATGCTTACCTGCCATCTATTGGTCATGCTTTGCTGGATAGCATCAAATTGCTGATTGCAGCGAATCATACACTTGCCGAAAATCTATTCAAGGAATTGAGCATTGAATCAGATTTGACCGAAGAGAGTGTATTGAATAATCCATCGGTTGCAACGGCTTTATCGCCATATATTGGATATCATCAGGCAGCAAAATTGGCGAAACAGATGAAAGAAAACTCGTGCACAATTATCGAAGCCAATAACAAATTGGGCTTACTGGCTCATGAAAAATTAAAAGAACTAATTACTCCTGAAGAATTGTTGAAGCTTGGCTTTATTTTGAGTGAAACAATTGAAAATAAACAGTAAACAGTTATCACTGAAAAGATGGGAAGAGAACGTCGACCACATATTGGAATTTTTGGCAGAAGAAATAACGGGAAAAGTACATTGATCAACTTTTTGGCTGGTCAGGATATTGCCATTGTTTCTGATGTTGCAGGAACAACAACCGACCCGGTTAAAAAATCGTTTGAAATCACAGGTTTCGGACCAGTTATCCTTATCGATACCGCTGGAATTGATGATACTGGAGAACTGGGTAAAAAGAGAATTCTGAAAACCAACCAGGCCATTAAAACCATCGATTTGGCCATTTTGGTAATTACCCAAAATACCTTTGGCGATTTTGAAAAAGGGTTGATTGAAAAATTCAGGAAACAAGACGTTCCTTTTATTGCCATCCATAACAAAGAAGATCTGGAGCTATTACAGCAGGAGACTTCAATTAAACTGAAAGATGCAGGGGCAAAAGAGATTCTGCACTTTAATGCTGTAGATGGCGATATTGAACCCATTGTGAAGGGCATTAAGAAAACCATTCCTGAATCGGCTTTCACGACTCCGTCGCTTCTTGGCGATTTGCTTTCATATGGCGACATTGTTCTATTAATTACCCCTATCGACATTGAAGCCCCCGAGGGTAGATTGATTCTCCCACAGGTACAAGCCATTCGCGATATCCTTGATAATGATGCCGTATGTATTGTTCTGAAAGAGCGCGAAGTGGATGCATTCCTTCGCAAAACAGGCATTAAACCAAAACTGGTTGTGACTGATAGTCAGGTTTTCCTAAAGGCTGGTGCTTCTATTCCTTCGGATGTTGCCCTTACAAGTTTTAGCATTATGCTAGCTCATTTTAAAGGCAATTTTAGCGCTTACCTCCATGGCACGCCGAAAATATCAGAACTAAAAGATGGCGATAAAATTTTGCTTCTCGAAAGCTGTACACACCATACATCTTGCGATGATATTGGAAGAGTTAAAATTCCGCGCTGGATTTCAAATTATACCGGAAAACAGCTGGAATTTGTTGTTATAGCAGGTTTAGACGAAATTCCGGGAAACATGTCGGATTATGCACTCTTGATACAATGTGGCGGCTGTATGATTACGCCAAAACAATTGGGCAACCGACTACAACCAGCTATTGATGCGGGCATTCCGGTAACCAATTACGGAATGGCAATTGCATATGTCCAAGGCATCTACAACAGGGCCGTGGCTCCATTTGCTAAAATTGAAGATTCTTCTTTAGATTACTTGTAAACGAACTTAGAGGTTAAGATTCTGTTCTGATTTTATAATCTACTCCTCTTTCTTTAAGATAGTTGAAAACAAAATCGAAACAGGCCGGATCTTTCCCCAGAAATTCAGGAGGATTGATTCCTTTATTCGCGTATTTTCCTTTCAGCAAAATATTGGCAACAGCTGTGCAGGTGTATCCTGTGGTTCGAGCCATCGAGGTAAAAGCGGTTTCATCATCGAACTGATCGAATAAATCGTAGACGATCTTTTTGCGCAAGCCATTTTGCTGTCCTACAACTTCCACACGCATGACCGTAAACTCTTTTTCGCCTGGCTTTAATTTCCATTTCGAGAACAGGAGCTTCGATGTCAAATCAATTGGCTTGATATTTTGTCCGTTCACCTCTATCGTTTCATGCGAAAAATACCCGGTATCCCGCAATACCCGCAGGTATTCAATCGTGCCAGGATAACGCAAAGTCTTCTCAATCATATTGGGCACATTCATGGTTTTGATCAAACTTCTCAAACCATCAGAATTCCAAGCCTCAAGTGTGCCAACATTTTCGAAATGTATGAGTTCTGGATCAGAAAGAGCTTCGCGCACAACCAGGTCACCATTTTGCACATACCTGGCAGGCCTTGTATATTCTTCTATTACATCAATGGGCGAAAAAACCGCACTGTATTCCCAGGGCCATTCCCTTTTAAAAGGCAAGCCTCCTACCAGGCATCTAAAATTATTCACCTTCATCTGCTCGTTGTGATAGCCTAAAATCAAATTTCCCATTCCAGGAGCAACACCGCAATCGGTAATAATGCAGCATCCATTATTTTTGGCCAAATCATCCAAGTCGAAAGGATCTTCCGGAAAAAATGAAATGTCAACCATATTTTTTCCAGCTTCTATCACTTCACGAACTGTAACAAATCCCATGTTTCCAGGAACGGCACCAATCACCAAATCTGAGTCACCAACCAACTTACGCACTGTTCCTTCAATCGATAAATCGGCTTTTTTGGTTTTGATATTCGTATTTCTGGCAAGTTTTTCCAATGCATTTGCATCATTATCAATAGCAGTTACCGAATATGATTTGCTCAAATCGATAGCAATTAATTTACCCACCAGGCCAGCGCCCAAAACAGTTAGCTTTTTCATGATTTCAAATTTTAGTGTAAAGACAGACTAGAATATTCAGGAGACAATGTACTTGTAAATCATATAATTTACGAATAGTATGATGGAATTTCAACTTTAATCGTGCAAGCCATAGTTATGATTACAAATGATTATTCTTATCTTTAGTTTTCGAAATTCAAACTCTAAACACCTATACAATGAATAAAGTAATTTGGACACTCTTTCTTTCTATCCTTTTTGCAATTCCTTCGAATGCACAAAAATCTTTCACCCTGAAAGGGATGATTGGTGGACTGCAGGAAGAATATATTTACCTATACAAACTCAATGGAGAAACACAGGAGTTTATTGATTCTGTAAAAACAAAAAACGGAGAGTTCAAATTTGAAGCAGCTTGCGACCAGGCTTTCGCAGCACAAATTAGCGTAGCTGGCCGAAAATCGGGGAAAATATTTATCTCTCCAACAACAATGAACTTGTTTGTTCACAAAAAAGATATGAACTATAAATTCCTGATTGGGAAACTTAAGGGTTCGCCGGCCCAGGACCGATATGAAGATTACCAGGCAAAACTTGCCGAAAACAACAAACAAAAACTAAAAGTTGCTGAGAATCTGGAGATCCCTGAAGTACAGTCTGATCCGGTTAAAAAGGATCAGTTCATGAAAGAATATCGAAGGTTGAATAAATTTAAGGATGATTACTACTACAAATATGCTTCGTCGCCGGTAATTCCTTACCTGATTTACCAGGAATATTTTGCCGCCAAGCGGAATCTTGATTACGTCAGGAAACAATTGGAAATTTTAAAGCTGGCCAATCCAAATGGCATGTATGTGAATAATTTGCAAAAACGCGTAGAGGTTATCGAAACACTTCAAAACAAAGGACAATTCCCCGAAATTGATGCTCCTACTCTAACTGGTGAAAAGTATACCTTATCGAAACAAAGAGGTAAACCAATACTGCTTTACTTTTGGAGAGCCTGGAGACAAGATCAGAATCAGAAATTCTACGACGAAATTAAAAATGTAACCAGCAGCTTTCCTTCCCTGGAAGTGGTTAGCATTATTAGAAATTCATCTTACAATAAGATGAGGATTCCGGGGACCAAAAAGCTGATTGCCTGGCATCCAGAAGCAAGGCACGAACTCAATTGCATCGAAATTGAAAGTTTAGATAAAAGCGTAGACGTGGTTCGATACATGGATAGAGGTTTTCATGCATATTTACTGGATAAAAATGGCAAAATCCTTTACTATCAGGATGAAATGAATTTGGAAATGTTAAAATCCCAGGTCTCCACATATCTTTCAAAGCAGTAGTATTTAATATCAATTTCGATTAACTATATTTATCACTTTGATAAAAGCCTATAAAGAAATTTAACTATGCCAGATAAATTACTGAAAACCAAAGCTAACTTTGGTACCATGCCTGTTTTCTTAACAGCAATTTCAACCATTTTGGGTGCAATATTGTTCCTTCGTTTTGGTTGGGCTGTAGGAAATGTTGGATTCATTGGTGTGATTGGAATCATTGTGTTAGGTCATTTAATTACCATTCCAACAGCCATGGCGGTTGCCGAAATTGCTACCAACCAAAAAGTATTGGGTGGAGGTGCCTACTACATCATTTCCCGATCTTTCGGCTTAAATATTGGTGCTGCAATTGGTATCACGCTCTATCTTTCGCAGGCCATTTCGGTGGCATTTTACGTAATTGCCTTTGCCGAAGCATTCGATCCTTTAATACAGTGGGTTGCCGACAACTACGGCATTTTGGTTTACGACAAACGAGCCATTAGTATTCCAACCATGATCATTTTGGCTGGTTTATTCCTTACACGTGGTGCGAATATGGGCATGAAGGCATTGTATGTTGTGGTGGCTACTTTGGGGCTTTCGCTATTCATGTTCTTTATCGGGACACCTGCAGATGCACCAAAGGATATTGTTTTGGATGCTACCATAGAAAATCCAAAAAGCTTTTTCTATGTGTTTACCATTGTTTTCCCCGCATTTACAGGTTTGGCTGCAGGCTTAGGCCTATCCGGCGATTTGAAAAATCCCAGAAAATCCATTCCGCGTGGAACCATTTGGGCAACCATTGGTGGATTGGTGATTTACATCTGGGCAGCCTATAAGTTTACGGTATCGGCAAGTCCTGAAGACCTGGCAAGCGATCAGCTGATCATGAGAAAAATTGCGATTTGGGGTCCAATTATCCCAATCGGACTGGCAGCGGCTTCGCTTTCATCGGCATTGGGTTCTATTATGGTTGCACCAAGAACGCTGCAGGCAATTGGTCTGGATGATATCTTCCCTCAAAAAGGATTAAACAAGTGGTTAAAAGCAGAAAGCAAGAAAAACAATGAGCCAATTAATGCTTCGGCAATCTCAATTGCCATTGCTTTTGTTTTCGTGTTTATTGGGGATGTTGATTTTGTAGCACAAATCATTTCCATGTTCTTCATGGTAACCTATGGTGCAATTTGTATCATCTCATTCCTGGAGCATTTTGCGGCCGATCCTTCATACCGACCAACATTCCGTTCAAAGTGGTATTTATCGCTAATGGGCGCCTTACTTTCTGTTTGGATCATGTTCCAAATGAATATGACCTATGCCATCTTGTCATTAATGATTATGGGTGGAATTTACTATGGTATTAATGTAACCACCAAAGGCAACCGAGGATTGGCAAAACTATTCCGAGGAGTAGTTTTCCAGTTGAGTCGTCACCTTCAGATTTTTGCCCAGCGAGCCGAAAAAGGCGATCGTGAGCTAAGCTGGAGGCCATTTGCAATTTGTATTTCGCAGGATTCATTCAAGCGCCGATCGGCCTTCGATCTTTTAAGGTGGATTTCGTACAAATATGGTTTTGGAACCTACATCCATTTCCTTGAAGGATTTTTGAACGAACAAACCAACGAAGAATCGAAAAAGGTAATGAACAGACTGATCAACCTTGCTTCGGGAAGTAAAAACAGGGTGTATCTTGATACGATTATTTCGCCTTCGATGACCTCTGCAATTGCGCAGGTAATGCAGTTGTCGGGAATATCCGGACACGGTTACAACACCATACTTTTCGAATTTTCGAGAACCGAACCCGAAAGGTTGAATTATGTGATTGATAATTACAGCTTGTTGGAATCAACCCATTTTGATGTTTGTATCCTTAATTCATCATACAAAGGGTTTGGGTATAAGAAAGAAATTCATGTATGGATTGGTGCCAACGACCTGGAAAATGCGAATCTGATGATTCTTTTGGCCTACATTATTCAAGGTCATCCAGATTGGAAGAAAGGAACCATTAAGATTTTTGCCATCTATCCTGGAGATCAATTAGAGAGTCAGAAAGAGAAATTACTGGCCCTGATTAAATCGGGACGATTGCCAATATCGCCAAGCAATATTCAGTTGATCAATGCCAACTATGCCAATAAAAAGCAGGTAATCATGCAAAACTCTATGGATGCAGATTTAAGCATCCTTGGATTTAACCATGAAGAAGTGGTTGAAGAAGGCGTTGACATGTTTACAGGTTTTGAAGATATGGGGAACATTCTTTTTGTGAGTTCATACAAAGAAATTAAAATTAAGTAATGGCTGATTTTATTACAGTTACCGATGATTTGGGCCGAGAGCTTAACATTCCTTTTCCACCGAAAAGAATAGTGCCAGCTGTGCCATCGACCACCGAGTTTTTATTCGATCTTGGATTGGAAGGCAAAGTAATTTCGAGAACCAAATTCTGCCGTTATCCGAAAGGTAAAATCGAAAGACTGCCCAATATTGGCGGACCTAAAAATTTATATGTGGATAAAATTGACCTGTTGAATCCTGATTTGATTCTTGTAAACGAAGAAGAAAATAACAAGGCGCAGGTAGAAGCACTAATGGAAAGTTTCCCGGTTTATGTGAGTAAGGTTCGCAATTACGAGGAGGCTTTGCAGAATATTCTTAACACCGGAAAAATAACCGGAACAGAACCAAAAGCCTTCGAAATTACCAATAAAATTCGAGCCAACTTTGCCAAAATCCCGAAAGGGGAAAAGCCTGTAAAAGTGCTTTACATGGTGTGGAGAAATCCATATATGGCAGTAGGCAGGAACTCCTTTGTGAACTCGATGTTGGAAATGTGTGGTTTCGAAAATGTTTTAGCAGATCCACATGGAAGATATCCGAATTTAAGTGAAGAACAGTTGAAAGAACTGAATCCCGAGCTGGTATTGCTATCATCGGAACCCTATCCTTTCGAGGAATCAAACAAAAAAGAAATTGAAGCCATTCTGCCTGATGCCAAAATTGAACTGGTTGATGGTGAAATGTTTTCGTGGTACGAATCACACATGCTGCAAGCAGCTAATTATTTTATTAACTTGATTAAAAAAATTAAAACAGAGTAATTCTTTTTACTTTTGTTTTAAAAATTACTTTTAAATGGAACGCATTGCTATTTTTCCCGGATCGTTCGATCCTTTTACCATCGGACACGAATCTATTGTTAGCCGGGCTTTACCACTATTCGATAAAATTATTATTGCAATAGGATATAACGCTGAAAAAAGACAGTTTTTCCCGATTGAGAAACGCATACAGTGGATTAAAGAAGCTTTTCACAACAACCCGAAAATTGAGGTGGAAACTTTTGGAGGACTTACTGTAGAATATTGCCAGTCGAAAAATGCAAATTTCATTTTAAGAGGCCTAAGAACTGCAGCCGATTTTGAGTACGAGCGTGCCATTGCACAAATCAATAAGAAAATGGCTTACGAGTTGGAATCCATCTTTTTGCTTACCACTCCTGAGCACACCATGATTACTTCTACCATTGTGCGCGATATCATTCGTCATGGAGGCGATGCTTCCCAATTTTTACCAGAAGTAATGGATCCTGATGCCTATAAACTAAATCCGTAAATCATGTCAAGAATAAGCAAAACTGTTTTAATTCTAGCTTTACTTACAGCACTTTGGATGCTTTTAGCTCCTAATTATTTACGAACCAGCCTAATCTACTGGTATGCCAATATCGACGATTACAAGATTTTCGAAAATACCGAAGTAAATGTTGCCGATGGCAGAGAGTGGAAGGAAGCTGACTCGTACAATAAATACGAGCTGGAAAGTGTGGATCGAACCTATTTGGAAGATCACGAAACAGTTGCTTATTTAATTATTCAGGATGGCAAAGTATTGTACGAAGAATATTGGGATGGCTACAATGCCGATTCGCACTCCAATATTTTTTCGGCTACTAAAAGTATTGTCAGCCTGCTAATTGGAATTGCCATTGATGAAGGAAAAATTAAATCGGTAGACGAGCCCATTGGCAATTACCTCGAAGAATTTGCCAATGATGAAAGAGGCAAGCTAAGCATTAAAAACCTGCTTACCATGAGTTCTGGTTTGGATTGGGACGAAGCCTATAGCAGTCCGACCTCCATAACAACCAAAGCCTATTACGGCAAAAAATTACGCATGGTAAGTACCGATCAACAATTGATCGAAGAACCAGGTATCCGTTTCAGATACCAGAGTGGAAACACCCAGCTACTAGCATTTATTGTGGAAGAAGCTACGGGCGAAACCATTTCGAAATACGCTGAACGTACCTTGTGGAAACCAATGCACGCGGTGAATACGGCACTTTGGAGCCTGGATAAAAAAGATGGAGACGAAAAATCTTTCTGCTGTTTTAACACCAATGCTCGCGATGCTGCCCGCTTTGGTCAGTTGGTTTTAAACCACGGAGCATGGAATGGCAAACAGCTGATTTCGGAACAATACCTGAAAGATGCCACTTCCCCAGCAGCTTACATTTTAAACGAAGAAAAAACTGCTCCTCTCGATCATTACGGCTATCAGTACTGGGTACTGCCATACAAAGACATGAATATCCCTTACATGAGAGGTCATCGTGGACAATACATCTATTCCATAGCCGAAAAAAATGCCGTAGTGGTGCGTTTTGGCAAAATGAAAGATGAGATTAAAGAAGGGCAAATCACCATGGATATTCCAAAGTATGTTGATATCGCCTTGAAAATTCTGGAATAGAAAACTTTTGAATCCTTTGCCATGAAAAATCTGTTTGTTCTTACTGTATTCTTGCTTTTGTCCTTTATTGGCAAAGCCGAAAAAGTGGTACTTTTTGGAAGTGCAAAAAGCTATTCGGGAAGTACAATTCGTGTCATGTATCATAGCGATTCATTTACCTATGCAAGCAATAAGATTACAGATTTTACCGTAAACGAGAATGGAGAGTTCCGTGTTGAGTTCGATGTGGACCAAACCCAACTCATTTACCTGCCACTTGAAGTGTACAAAGCTTTTTTGTATGTTGAACCTGGCCAATCTTATGAGTTAAAATTTCCTCCAAAACAGGAGTTAAGCCCGGCACAAAAGCTGAATCCATTTTTCGAAGCCGATGAATTAATGATTGGTGTTGCGAACACAAAGCCAAACGAATTAAACCGAAACATTCGCAAGCTGGATGACAAGCTCGATGCTTTTATCAATCAGAACTTTCACAAGATTTATCGCAAAAAAGAAAAATCGGCAGGAATTCAATTCGCTCAGCAGCTAAAAGAAGAGTTTTCAGGCATAAAAAATGAGTTTTTTAGCGAATATTTTCGTTATCGACTGGGATTTTTAAACTTCCTGGCTCATCCAAATTCTTTTCAGAAAATCGAAAATGAGTTTTTCAAAGATCAAAATATTCAGCTAAACAACCCGGCTTACATGAGCCTTTACAAAAAGCAGTATGGCAATTTCCTTAACGGATATTTTAAGCAGAAAGAGAGCCTGGCCTTAAGCAATGCTTTTAAATCGGAAAATACCTATGCCGATATTAAAAAGCTGATGCAAGCCTATCCGGCCTATGCAGATACTCAACTTCTGGATATGATTATTGCCACGGCTACTTTCGATTCCTATACCCGAAAATTTATTGGCAAGGAGAAATCCTTATCCATTTTTCAGGATATTCTTAACGCATCGAAGAACAAGTACAACCAGGATCTTTGCCGCAATTACATTGCAAAAATTACGCATTTGCAGCAAAACTACCCTGCTCCCGATTTTCAACTTGGCGGCGTTCAGCTGGCCGACTACAAAGGGAAATATTTGTACCTGAATTTTTGCAATACACAATCGTACCCATGCTTGCAGGATTTTAAAGAAATAGAAAAACTAAAGAAGCAATTCGGTCAACACATCGAGTTTTTAAGCATTGTATGCGATTGGGATGTGAAAAACTGGCTGGAGTTCTCAAAGAACAACAAGTACAGTTGGAAATTTGTTTCCATTGCCGACCAGCACCATTTAATTCACGAATACAAAGTGAAGGCCTTCCCAAGCTATATTCTAATCGATCCGAAAGGAAAAATTGTGAAAGCCGCAGCCCAGGGGCCAAAAGAAAATATCCATTTGGAGTTTATTAAAATTGCCAGGGATGCTGCCAGAGAATCTTATCAGAGGTAAATTTACTCTTTAATCACCTCCAATATCGAAGCATAAGTATTCGCCTTAAAGTCATGCAGCTGATCTTCTGCCAACCATTTCACTTCCTGTATATCTTCCTCGGTTTGTGGAACAAGTTTTTCGTTGCCCGAATAATTCATTCGGTACCAGTAGGTGCGTTTCAATACAAACTTATCTTTCATCCAATAAGTGTGGTAGGTTGACTTGAGTTCACTCACGATTTTTACGCCCGAAATTCCACACTCCTCTTCCACTTCGCGAATGGCTGCTTCGGGTATTTCTTCTTCTTTCTCCACTTTTCCTTTTGGTAAATCCCACTTCTCGAGTCGGTAAATGGCCAAAAGCTGGTTTTCCAAATTGTATACCTTTCCGCCGGCAGCCTCTATGTATTTAAAACATGATCGAAAGTGATCGAAAAGAACCTGAACATCTTCGGCAACAACAAAAATTTGCTCCCTGTGCTCCTCCGCATCAAACTGGTGAATTAGGCCTTCCAGCGATTCTCCTTCGGTCCATGCATAAACCATTCCCTCAAAATTTAAACTTTCGTTTTTATCGCCTAAAAAAATCAATCGATCTTTAAAAAATACTTTATACATTTGCGGTAGATTTTAATCACACATAGGAAAAACATAATGCTTTGAATTTCCGTGTATTGAATTCACTTAGTAATCCATAAATCCAGAGAAAGAATGCAAAATACTGCTAAACAAGTCGCTGAACATTTGCTACAAATTAAGGCAATTAAACTAGAACCAACAAACCCATTTACCTGGGCTTCGGGATGGAAATCTCCAATTTATTGTGACAACCGTAAAACCCTTTCTTTTCCTGAGGTGAGAACCTACATTAAGAAAGCTTTTGCCGAAGTTGTAAAGGAAAAATATCCGGAAGTAGAAGTAATTGCTGGTGTTGCAACCGGAGCAATTGCACAGGGCGCATTGGTAGCCGAGGAAATGAACAAACCAATGGTTTACATTCGTTCATCGGCGAAGGCACACGGTATGACCAACCTGATTGAAGGTGAAATTAAAGCCGGACAAAAAGTGGTTGTAATCGAAGATTTGATTTCGACAGGTGGCAGCAGTTTAAAGGCAGTACAGGCTTTAAGAGAAGCAGGTTGCGAAGTATTAGGTATGGTAGCTATTTTTACCTATGGTTTCCAAAAAGCTGTTGATAACTTCACCGAAGCAAACTGTAAGCTTGATACCTTGAGTGATTACAATGTAATGATTGATCGTGCACAGGAAATTGGTTACGTGCAGGCTGAAGATGTTGATCAATTGAAAGAATGGAGAAAAGATCCGGCAAGCTGGGGTGTTTAATCACTGGTTTACCGAATAAAAAATAATTGAAAAGAGAGTATTCACTCGTGGATACCCTCTTTTGTATTCTAAAGGAGAACGGAATAATGTCGACAACAAAAATTGTTAGTGAAGTAAAAAAGATTCCACACATGGTAGGCGATGTGTATGGCTTCTTTTCGGATTTTAGAAAAATTGCCAAAGTATTTGAATTGGCTGCCAATAACCCTCAGGTTCAGGAGCAGATCGAAGCCCAGGCCAAAAAGAAGGTAAACTTTAGCGAGCACATCGAACATTGGGAAGCTACCGAAGACAATTGCACTTTCGTGATTAAAGGATTTGGTGAAGCTGGATTGCAGTTCGTTGAAAAGGAAGAAAACAAAACACTGAAGCTTACAGGTTATGGAAGAAGTCCTTTCGAATTCTACATTTGGATTCAGTTGATTGAAAAGGATGCTTACGATACCAGAATCAGACTAACCGTTCATGCCGAATTAAATGCCATGATGAAGATGATGTTGAAAAAGAAATTGGAAAAAGGAGTTGATCAATTGGCAGATGGATTGACTCAGATCCCTTACAACATGCTTCAAAATATCGAATAGATCTCTGTAAGATATAGGCAAACCGATGTATCATGCATCGGTTTTTTTATGCCCTTATTTTTTGCTGATCTTATTGTGGATATGCTTACTAAATAACGTAAGTTCAATGTAAAATTCTATCCACAGAAAGTTATATTTACTTTAAAAATATAATGGACTATTTTAAGGAATTTTTAATGTGCAGATGTCATAAAGAGAGCTTTCCCATATTAGTTTGCCTGCTTTTGGCATAAATTCCCCCAAATCCGTTTAAAATATCCCGATATTTCTTCACAAATTCGTGAAAATTTCTACTCAAAATCAGATCAAACTGTGGTCGAATTTTACATTGAACTCACGTTAAATAAAACTCACCTCTTTAAAATTATAGATTCTCTCCTCACCCTCGGCTTCGATTCGCAACTGCCCCATTTCACTAATGCCAACAATCTTACCTGTAAAACGCCCATTCTCATCTTCGAAAGAATGTTCCTCATTTATCCAATACATGGTATCCAGGTAATCCTTTTCCAATTGATGCGAAAAACCATTTTCCAGCTGAAAGTATCTTCTCTCAATGCACGAAAGTAAGTTTTGCAACTCATCCTCCAAATCGTAAACATTACCCGTACAATTCGATAATGAGATTGGATTGGGCGCATCCGAAACAAACTTGCTTTGATTGATGTTTAAACCAATGCCACACACCGATGTACTCAAGACCGATCCCATTATGGAGTGTTCAATCAATATACCCGCAATTTTTTTGGTACCCACATAAATATCGTTGGGCCATTTTATGGCCACCCCGCTTACATACTGCCTTAAATAATCGTATACACCAAGAGAAATCACTATCGAAATTTGAAATTGTTGAGGTATGGGTAGAAATTCTGGTCGCAATATGACACTAATGGTAAGGTTTTTGCCACTTTCACTTTCCCATGAATTTGTCTGCTGTCCGCGGCCTTTTGTCTGATTTAATGTCAAAACGACAGTTCCGGCTGCAGGATTTTCGGATTTTATCAATTCCAAAGCAAAATTATTTGTGGAATTTATCTCGTTTTTGCGTACAATTAATTGGGGAGAAAATAATTTTTGATGCATGTAATTACCTGTTGGTTTATAAATTACGGAATTACTATCTTTATTAATAGTAGAATCTACAGGTACAAAAATAAAAAGAAAGATTAAATTGTTTTACTAGTGGGTAAAAGTTCAATTTTATGGACTGAAAAAATGACAAAATGTAAAATATCACCCTTTCTGTAAGCAATGTGCAAAAGGAAGTTATTGAGAATAAAAAAAAATTATCTTTGTAAGTAAAATTAAAATATGACAAAAAAGCAGGAGTATAACTCAGAAGAGCTTGTTGAGGCTATTATTGAAGGGTTGCAAGAGAAGAAGGCAGAAGATATCGTAAAAATAGACCTAAGAAATATTGACAACTCGGTATGTAAGTATTTTGTTGTCTGCAACGGAACATCGACTACTCACGTAACAGGTTTGGCCGATTCTGTTGAAGATTACGTAAGAGAAGAAGTAAACGAAAAAGTGTGGAAAAAAGAAGGATTGCAAAATGCACAATGGATCTTGTTGGATTACGCAGATGTAGTTGTTCATGTTTTCCAAAAAGAATATAGAGACTTTTATAAATTAGAAAGTTTATGGGCCGATGCTCCGGTAACCCGAATTGAGGATCCTCAGCCAAATCAATAACCTTTAACTAAAAAGAATGACAGAGAATAATAATCAAAATAAATCTCCATTTTCGAAAGGGAAAAATGGGAACAATATGATTAAGCCTCCAAAATTCAATGCTTATTGGATTTATGGTTTAATTGCTGTAGCCTTTATTGCCCTTAATTTGTTGGATTTAGGACAAAGTCCGAAAGAAACCAGTTGGCAGAAGGTGAAAAATGAAATGATTCGCAACCAGGATGTTGATCGAATTGTTGTAATCAGAAACCTTTTAGAGGTAAATGTTTACCTGAGAGAAGAGAGTTTAGACAAGTATCCTGATCTTTTCGAATCGAGTTTTGACTCCCCTTCTAAAGCGGGACCTCATTACACATTCCCAATTGGTTCTATTGAGCAGTTTGCCGAACAATTAGATAAAGCACAGGAGAGAATATCTGAATACGATAGGGTTGAACCTGAATATACAACGCATGAAAATTACTTTGGTGATTTCATTGGTTGGATTCTTCCCTTTGCACTGATTATCGGAATTTGGTTCTATGTATTCCGTAGAATGAGCCGTGGCGCCGGTGGCGGTGGCGGAGGTGGTAACATCTTTAATGTTGGTAAATCGAAGGCCAAGGTATTCGATAAGGAATCAAATATCAATGTAAATTTTAACGATGTTGCCGGTTTGGCCGAAGCTAAACAGGAAGTTGAAGAGATTGTAGAATTCCTGAAACATCCACAACGCTATACAAAATTAGGTGGTAAAATTCCGAAAGGAGCATTACTTGTAGGACCTCCGGGAACAGGTAAAACCTTGTTGGCAAAAGCTGTTGCAGGAGAAGCAAACGTGCCATTCTTCAGCATGTCGGGTTCCGATTTTGTTGAGATGTTTGTAGGTGTTGGAGCAAGCCGAGTTCGCGATTTGTTCAAGCAAGCCAAAGAGAAAGCACCTTGTATTGTATTTATCGATGAGATTGATGCAATTGGTCGTGCCCGTGGTAAGAATCCGAATATGGGATCGAACGATGAGCGTGAGAATACCTTGAACCAGCTGTTAACAGAAATGGATGGTTTCGATACCAACTCGGGTGTAATTATTCTTGCTGCAACCAACCGTGCCGATATTCTTGACCGCGCCTTAATGCGTGCAGGACGTTTCGATCGACAAATTCATGTTGAATTGCCGGATTTGAACGAACGTAGAGAAATTTTCAATGTTCACTTGAAACCATTGAAACTTGATCCGAAAATTGATCAGGAATTTTTAGCAAAACAAACTCCGGGATTCTCGGGTGCCGATATTGCCAATGTTTGTAACGAATCGGCTCTTATCGCTGCAAGAAAGAAAAAGGACATTATCGAAAAACAAGACTTCCTTGATGCCATCGACCGTATTATTGGAGGTTTAGAAAAGAAAAATAAAATCATCTCATTGGAAGAGAAAAAGACAATTGCTTTTCATGAAGCGGGTCACGCAACAATTTCTTGGTTGCTCGAACATGCCCATCCTTTGGTGAAAGTAACCATTGTACCGCGTGGTAAAGCGCTTGGTGCTGCCTGGTATCTTCCAGAAGAGAGAAGCATTACAACCAAAGAACAGATGCTGGATGAGATGTGTTCGACCCTGGGTGGTAGAGCTGCCGAAGAGATTACCTTTGGTAAGGTATCGACTGGTGCACAGAACGATCTGGAAAAGGTAACCAAACAGGCAATTGCCATGGTTTCCATCTTTGGTATGAGCGATAAGGTTGGTAATGTGAGCTATTACGATTCTTCAGGTCAGTCTGATTATTCGTTCTCAAAACCTTATAGCGAAAAAACGGCTGAATTGATCGATCAGGAAGTGAAAACTTTGATTGAGGACAGCTACGAAAGAGCGAAACAAGTACTTCGCGATAACGAGGAAGGTCACAACAAACTGGCTGAACTTCTTTTGGAGCGTGAGGTGATCTTTAGCGAAGATTTGGAAGAGATTTTCGGGAAAAGAGATTTTGGAAAATCAACTGAAGAGGAAAAGAAAATTGTTCCTCCAACAACAGAAGAAACGCCAAAAGACGACAACGAAAGTAAAGCAGTATAAACTGCAGATCTAGCATATTGAAAAGCTGAATTGCCTATGGTGATTCAGCTTTTTGTTTTTGACACACTCAAGTGATCTGCTGATAAACAGCAAAGCCTATGATGTAAAATTCACATCTGAAAAGATCTTACTAAAATAAGTCGTGAAAAAACACTACTTTTGAAAGCTGAAGCACTAAGTCAGCAGTTTGATGCCATGCATCAGAGGAACTATTAATTCATTTCACGTGGGGAACTTTTTAACAAGGGCATTATTTGGAGCCATTTTCGTAATTGTACTGGTAGCAGGAATCATTTTTCATCCCATTGCATTTTTTGCTGTATTTTTGGGCATTACCCTTCTGGCGAGTTACGAATTCTACAAACTGATTCAAAAAAACAATTGTGTTCCTCAAATTGCCACAGGATTAATTGGTGCAGGTTTGCTGTTTACTTCCTGCTTTGCATATACCTACTATAATAACGCCTCCTTATTTGCGCTATTTGTGCCACTTTTGGTACTCATTCCAATTATTGAAATGTACCGCAAGAAGGAAAATCCTTTTGGCAACATAGCCTACACTTTTATGGGTTTGCTTTATGTTGCTCTGCCCTTTTCGCTATTAAATTTCCTGGTATTCCCTTTTGGTGATAATCAGTTTCACTGGGAGATTTTAATGGGTGTGTTTGTCTTGATCTGGGCAAATGATACGGGTGCTTATTTGGTAGGAGTAAACTTTGGGAAACATCGACTTTTCGAAAGAATTTCGCCAAAAAAATCGTGGGAAGGAAGTATTGGAGGTGCTGTAATCACGCTAGTTATTGCCTACCTAATTTCCTTATATACAAAAGATTTAAACACCATTGAATGGATCGCCACCGGTGTTATTGTTGTGGTATTTGGATCGATGGGCGATTTGGTGGAATCCCTGTTAAAACGAAGCATCAACATTAAAGATTCGGGCACTATTATTCCAGGACATGGTGGTTTACTGGACCGCTTTGATGCCCTGCTTTTGGTTTCGCCAATGATATTTGTATTGCTACAAGTAATCAACCAATTCTTCCGTTAATAAACTCCCGTACCATTTTAGAAATAAAATACCTATTGGTATTAAATATTCAGCCTCATCCCTAAAATCCGAAAAGAAAAAGTTATTTTTAGTAGTTATTCATTCTAAAAAAATAATTTCTTTATGGATTTACATATTAAAGATCAACTGTTTATTGTTTGTGGAGCAACATCGGGCTTTGGTGCTGCTGTATTAAAGTACTTGGTAGAAGATAAAGCCAAAGTAATTGCCATTGCTCGTGGCAAAGAACAGCTAAACGCACTGCAAAAGCAATATCCAACATTAGTTGAAACGCTTTGTGCTGATATTACTGAACCTGCCAGCATTAAGCGCTTGCTCGATCAAATTGGGAGCAGAAAACTTGCGGGTGCATTTATTAATGCTGGTGGTCCTCCGGCCATGAAAACACTGGAAACCAAAATTGAAGATTGGGATAATGCTTATCAGCAATTGCTGAGATGGAAAGTTGAATTGACTCAAGCATTGGTTCCGCTAATGATGAAAGAATCGTATGGAAGAATGGTATTTCTGGAAAGTTCATCGGTTAAACAACCCATTGATAATTTGGTGTTGAGTACATCCTTGAGACTATCGGTGGTTGGTTTTGTAAAAACCCTGTCGCAAGAAATTGCCGATTCGGGTGTTACCCTAAATATTGTTGGACCGGGATATCATGAAACACCAGCCATTAACCGATTGCTGGATAAAAAAGCAGAACAGGAAAATATTACGGCACAGGAAGCCAAAGACAAAATCGCTTCAGGCATTCGCATGAAAAAAATGGGAAATCCCGATGATTTAGGACAGCTGGCAGTTTGGTTACTCTCTCCTGCTTCGGGATACATCTCGGGTCAGACCATTAGTGTTGATGGTGGTCAGATTTTAGGAGTACACGGATAAAATTTAGGGCGCAGCAAATAAGATTTTTAAAGCCTGAGGCATTCTCTTTGCCCAGGCTTTTTCATTATGCTGTGCAGTGGTATCTAATTGCCAAAACAAATCACGATCAAGAACATAGCCTTTCTTCTGCAATTCAACCAACATCTCATCAATTCCTGTTTGTAGTCTTTTTTCCAAACCTATTCCTCCATTATCGATATAAATTCGAATGTCTCGTTTGCAATCCTCATCGCCCCGAACTACTTTTACATAGTCGATATCCTCAATTTTAAATGCTGGTGACATGCATATGGCTTTCGAAAAAATTTCGGGATACTCCCAAAGCAGCATAAAAGAAATGGTTCCTCCGGCCGATGATCCTCCCACCGCAGTGTGCTCTCTATCACCGTAAGTTCTATAATTACTATCGATAAAAGGTTTTATTTTTTTTGTGAGCAGTTCCATATATCGATCTCCATCCAATCCCGGAACATATTCTTTCGATCGATTGGGAGTATTGTAAATTCCAACCACAATTAGCGGTTCAATTGTATTCCTGCCTATTAAATCGGTACAGCTTTCATCAATTTGCCAATCCACACCAAAAGAACTTGTTTTAGGATCGAAGCAATTTTGTCCATCCTGCATATACAAAACCGAATATTTTCTGTTTTTCTCTTTCTCGTAATTGGGAGGCAACCAAACTACAATATCTCTACTGGCTAAACCTTTCCATTCTAACTGTTTGTGATATACCACTTTTCCGGTAACTTGTCCTTCTGTATATTGAATTGTGTCCGATTTCCACTGAAGAATTGAGATTTGAATGCTAGTATCCTTTTGTACATTGAGAAGCTGATTTTCTCTTGGTTTAGCTTGATCATCCAATGCCTCTTCTGACCATGTACCCAAAGTGAATTTAAATTCCAGCTCATCGCCTTTTTCAAAAACAAATTCTTTTTCGAACCGATCTTGTCCGCTTTGATCCAACTTTACAGCTTTAGGATTCCAACTGCCTAATTTTTCATGATTTCCTGTAATGTATACACTTTTATTTTCGGGCAAATTACTCACCTCAATTTCAAACTTTACTACATGCAAATTCTTCTGTTTGCAAGAACAAACAAGCATCAGTATTATGAGCGAAACCAGGAAACTACTTTTCATTTGTTTAAGTACCATAAGCTTATTTAAAGTTCTAAAGCTAGCATACTTCACTGGAAATTGAAAATTTCATTTGCTTCCAAATAAGATAAATCCTAACTTAAAGGAACCCAAAGTGTAACCCTAAAACTCTTATACAATGAAGAATTTACTTGACAATATTCTGAGCTTCTTCAATTCAACTGAAGAGGAAGAATTTTACTACGTTAAAATGGAACGCAATGAAAAATGCTATTGCGATAGTGGAAAAAAATACAAAACATGCCACTATCCCGATCATCAAAAGAGAAGTAAACTTGCGGTTCGAAAAGTAGATGATAAAACCGGAGAACATGAAATCAAGATAATGTCAATTAAAAAGTTGAGAAAAGAACACTTCCGCGTTAAATCAAGTGTAAGCTAAACACAATATACCAATAGCAAAAGAGATCATTCAAATTGAATGATCTCTTTTTTATTTGCGTTTAACTGCCTCTACCTGCTCGAGACTAATGCTTCCATAATCGTTCCCCCAGGAGTTTAAAATGTAGTTGAAAACCAGCACCAGTTCCTTATCGGTTAAACCCGATGCGGGCATTAAGCTATTGTATTTTATACCATTTACTTTAATGGGCTTATTGCTTCCGAATTTCACCATATAGATAGACTCCTCCAGGTTCTCCCTCAAGTAATCGGAATCGGCCAGAGGAGGATAAAACTTTTCAATCCCTTTTCCCGATTTCATATGGCAGTTCATACATTTGGCCCGATACAGGCTCGCACCTTTTTCCAAATCCTCTGCCGAAAGAGTCACGGCAGTGTCGGTTTTCAATTTCTTTTTCGAATCGGAACCTCCACACGAGGATAGTGAAATGATAGCGAGAAAGACAAATATTAGGTTTATTAATTTCATGCTTTAAATTCTTGTTTAGACCCAATAAAAATAATTAACACAAGTGATAATATCAAAATAAAACTATAATCTAAATAGCTAAGTGTCGCAAAAAAAGAAAGTTAAGCATAAAAAACTACAAAATTATTTTATATATTTATATAGAACCACTTAACCGGACGAGAATAATTTGATTGTATCATTGCCCATTTTTCTCTCCTAAACCCTAAAATTGGAGGAATAACTATGAAGTTAAAACTTGCATTCTGCCTGGCCTTTCTTCTTCAATCTTTTATTTCGCTCAGCCAAGATGCCAAAGAATTATATTACGATTTCGAAGTTGGTGTAATTGAGCATCTTGACGAATACATTCCAGATGACATAATGATAACAAATGAAGCTGGAAAGCTTGTAAATCTGAAAGAACAGATTGATAAGCCAACCGCTTTAATATTTGTATACTACCGTTGTCCTGGGATTTGCAGTCCGCTTATGGATGGACTGGCCGAGGTCGTGGAAAAAAGCGATTTAAACCTATCGGAAGATTACCAGGTGCTGACCATAAGCTTCGATCCCAGCGAAACCATAGATCTGGCCATTAAAAAGAAGAACAATTACAAGTCGTTGGTGAAAGGCAAAAACACCGAAGAAGGTTGGAAATTCTTTACTGCCGATAGTATTAATATCGCGAAAGCAACGCAAAGCATGGGTTTTCGTTACAAAAAGACCGGAAACGATTACACTCATGCAGCAACTGTAATTGTTTTAAGTCCTGAGGGTAAAATTACCCGCTACTTAAATGGAACCTACTTTCTGCCATTCGAATTCAAGTTGGCGATGATAGAGGCTTCCAAAGGGCAAACCGGGCCAACCATCAATAAAATTTTGCAGTACTGTTATTCATACGATCCTGTCGGACAGGCCTATGTTTTAAACATTACAAAAATAACGGGTACAATCATACTTGCAATGGGAATTATTGTATTCCTCTTACTGGTGATTAGAAGACCTAAGAAAAAGAAAGCGTAAGCACGAAATCACACAGATCACAACTACATCAAACAGGAAGTAATGCGTGTATTTTGTGTTCAGAAATAAATTAATACCTACACATATGTCAGAAACCGTAAATCAGCACACCGAGGTGAGTTACCTTGAATACAAAGGACGATTCAAAGGTCTGTTTGCCTGGATTTTCTCGACAGACCACAAAAGAATTGGTCTGCTTTATTTGTACAGCATGTTAGTATTGTTTAGTGTAGCAGCCTTGCTCGGACTTGCCATGAAGATTGAGCTAATCGCTCCAGGCAAAACCATAATGGATGCTCAAACCTATAACAGTTTCTTCACCTTACATGGCATAACCATGATATTCCTGATTGTTGTACCAGGCTTGCCTGCGGTTTTTGGGAATTTCTTTCTGCCCATCATGATTGGTGCAAAAGATGTGGCCTTTCCAAAACTGAACCTCCTATCCTGGTGGATCTATATTATTGGGGCTTTCATTGCATTATCGGCCCAGTTTTTAGGCGACGGACCACCAGATACAGGTTGGACATTTTACGCGCCATACAGTTTTAGAACGGGAACCAACATGCTTCCAGCTGTAACAGGTGCATTTGTATTAGGATTTTCATCCATTGCAACAGGTATTAATTTTATTGTAACCGTGCACAGAATGCGTGCTCCCGGAATGACATGGATGAAAATGCCATTGTTCCCATGGGCACTTTACGGCACGTCCTGGATACAAGTACTGGCTACTCCAATTGTAGGTGTTACTTTACTAATGATTGTATTGGAAAGAACCATGCAAATCGGATTCTTCGATCCTGCATTAGGGGGCGATCCAATCCTGTATCAACATCTGTTCTGGATCTATTCTCATCCAGCAGTATACATCATGATTCTCCCTGCCATGGGTGTAATTTCTGAAATCATTCCAACATTTGCCCGAAAAACCATATTTGGATACAAAGCCATTGTAGTTTCGACCCTGGCCATTGCATTTGTTGGCTATTTTGTTTGGGGACATCACATGTTTACCTCGGGAATGAGTGGTACGGCGCTCTACACCTTCTCCATTTTAACCTTCTTTGTTGCCATACCTAGTGCCATCAAAATCTTTAACTGGGTAGCAACACTGCACAAAGCATCCATCGATATTCAAACCCCATTTTTATGGGCACTCTCTTTCCTCTTTGTCTTTATGGTAGGTGGTTTATCGGGTATGGTGCTCGGCGCATTATCAACCAATGTTCATTTACATGATACCGCCTTTGTTGTGGCTCACTTCCACTTTATTGTATTTGGTGGAACCGGATACGCATTCTTCGGTGCCATTCATTACTGGTATCCTAAAATGTTCGGAAGAATGTACGATAAATCATGGGCAAATATCGGCCTGGCTATTTTCTTTACAGGATTCAACATCCTTTACCTGCCCATGTTCTATTTGGGAATGACAGGTATGCCTCGCAGGTATTACGACTATGTTGACGAATTCCATGGTCCGAACATTGTCTCATCACTGGGTGCTTTACTGATGATATCTGGTTTAATTATCATCATCACCAACCTTGTTCGATCGGCCAAGCATGGAGAACCAGCCGAAGCTGATCCTTGGAAAGGCAAAACCCTGGAATGGACCGTTGCAAGTCCTCCAAGCCTTGAAAATTTTGAAGAAATTCCAACTGTAACCAAACACCCTTACGGATATGAATGATCATCAGGTACACATAGACGAACACAGAGACGATGAAGGTGCAAAAACCGGTATGTGGATATTCATTTTCACCGAACTACTCCTATTTGGTGGACTCTTCATTGCCTATTCGGTTTATCGATATTTAAACCCTTTGGCCTTTCATTTGGCTGCCGAAGAGCTAGACACAACCCTGGGTACAATCAATACCGTTATTCTGCTGGTAAGTAGTATGACCATTGCCATGTCGATTAGCGCTATTCAATATAAAAACAAAAAGCTAACGCTGATATTAATGGCGGTTACCATGCTCCTGGCACTTGCCTTTATGGTGAACAAGTACTTTGAATGGAGCGGCAAAATATCACATGGTATTTATCCGGGCAGTATGACATTGCAGGAGGCTAGTCGTGGCGAACTGCTGTTTTTTGGTCTGTATTATGCTATGACCGGATTACATGCTCTTCACATCCTGATAGGTATGGCCTTTATTGGTTATGTGATGCACCTTGTTGTTAAGAATGAAGTGCAGCACGATAATTTTGTCATTCTCGAGAACAGTGGATTATACTGGCATCTTGTCGATTTAATCTGGATTTTCCTTTTCCCATTATTTTATCTCATTACCTAAATAAAACACTATGGAAAAAGACCAACATACACACATCGTAAAATACAAAACATATGTATATGTCCTGATCGCATTGCTGTTTATGACATTTGTTTCGGTAATAGTTACTGAGATCGATTTGGGCCCATATACAGTTACCATGGCATTGCTATTGGCAAGTATCAAATCGCTTTTGGTATTGCTGATATTCATGCACTTAAAATTCGACAAGAAATTTTATGGTATCATGGTGGCAAGCGTGTTCTTGCTACTGGCCTGCGTTATAGTTATTACATTCATGGACTACTTATACCGATAGCTTATGTTTTCGAAAGGATTAGCCGATGCTTCAAATTTTGTAAAAGGTGTTGACACCTCTTTTGTGGTGATTTTAGGAATTATCATGTTCTTCCTTGTTGCCATCACAGTTGTTATGATCTATTTTGTGTTTCGATATCGCAAATCGAAACACCCAAAAGCAGAACAAATCCACGGAAGTGTTAGCCTCGAAATATTGTGGACTGTAATACCTACAGCCCTTGTAATGGTAATGTTCTACTATGGATGGATGGGCTACAAACCCATGAAAGAAGCTCCTGATGATGCATTTGAAATCAAAACAATTGGTAGAATGTGGAACTGGCAGTTCGAGTACGAAAACGGTAAAACTACCGATACATTATACGTACCAATCGATAGAGCCATTAAGCTTGACCTGGTGGCTTTGGATGTTTTGCATAGTGTTTACATTCCTGCTTTTCGACTGAAACAGGATGTGGTTCCCGGACAGGAACACATGATGTGGTTTATCCCAGGAAGAGAGGGAGAATTCGACCTGTTCTGTACCGAGTATTGCGGGTTGAGGCATTCCTACATGCAAACATCCGTGATTGTAATGCCGCAGGAAAAATTTGATTCCTGGTATATTGATACAACCCAGACCGTTCAACTGATATCGGACAAACCAGGTGCTTTGGGCCTAGCAATCGTAAAGAAGAATGGTTGTTTGGCTTGCCACTCCATTGATGGATCGAAACTGGTAGGTCCTACATGGAAAGGCCTTTTCGGATCGAAAGAACTGGTAAAAACAGGAAAAGAAAAAAGAGAAGTTGTTGTTGACAGTGCATATGTATTGAATTCAATTTACAATCCTAACGATGATATTGTAGATGGATATCAGAAGGGATTAATGCTCTCCTATAAAAACGAACTTACCGAGGAAGACATTGGAGAAATTATTGAATTCATGAAAACTTTAAGTGAGGATCAGGAATAGATGAATATACAAGATAAAATATCAGTTTTATTAGAATTAGGGAAAGTGAAAATTGCTGTCCCAATCGCCATATCGTGTTTTACTGGATTTATATTGCATACGCCCGAAATTTCCTGGCAAATGTTCCATGTAGTATTTGGTATATTTTTGATTGTAATGGGCGCTTCGGCTTTGAATCATGTACAGGAATACAAAAAAGATGCTTTGATGAACCGGACTAAGTTCAGGCCTATTCCATCGGGAAAAATTAGTATTTCCGAAGCAGTGAGGTGGAGTGCCTTATTTCTGCTAGCCGGTTGTGGATTCCTGGCCTGGGGTGGAAACATTAGCAGCTTATGGATTGCGATTCTCTCCATTTTCTGGTACAACCTGGTATATACTCCTTTAAAGCAGTTTACAGCTTTTGCTGTGGTTCCGGGTGCATTAAGCGGTGCATTCCCTCCCTGGATTGGTTGGGTGGCTGCAGGAGGCGATATATTGGCTCCTCCAATACTGGCCCTTTCCTTTTTCTTTTTTATTGGTCAGATTCCCCATTTCTGGCTCTTACTCATGTTGTACGGAGAAGATTACAAGCAGGCTGGATTCAAAGTCTTGACCGATGTATTTACACGCAGTCAGATTCGAAAAATAACTTTGATTTGGATGCTGGCAACCATCGTAGTAGCCTTGCTGCTACCAACTTTTAGAGTAATATCATCCGAAATATTAATTTGGGCCTTGTTAATTTTTTCCATATGGATCATTCCCAACAGTTTTATCCTGCTTAAAAAGGATGAACGAATGAACATTCGAAAGCTGTTCCTAAGGCTAAACCTGTACTTTTTATTGGTGATGATCATGATCAGTATCGACCGATTATACTTTTAGAATCTGTTACCAAAATGTTATTAGTGATTATTTACTAGACATTTAAAACGATACTAGCTAAATTTATAAATCAACTAAACCAAAAATAAGATGAAAAAAATATTAATTCTGATATTGGCTGTTGGATTATTTGCAGCCTGTCAATCGAGCACGAAAAAATCAGGAGAGTCTGAAAAAGCAACATCATCGCAGGTGGTAGATTACCAGGAAATGGAATTTAATGTTACTGGCATGACTTGTACAGGCTGCGAAAACACGGTGGTGAATGGTTTAAAACAGATTAAAGGTGTAAAAGAAGTAAAGGCTTCTCATAAAAATAATCGTGTTACCATTATGGTGGAAAAAGACAAGGTAAATCGTGAGGAGATTGCGCAAAAAATTGAAACAGTAGGCTATACTGTAAATGAATGATACAGGATGTAATCCCATATAAAAAAGAGACATCTCACCAGAAATGTCTCTTTTTTTTATGCCATTAGGCTTCTACTGCCCTATTTTTTTTCCTTGTAATTCCACTTTGATGTACTCAATGATCTTCCATCTGTCGTCTGGTTTTATTTGGGCTCCATGGGCACCCATAACACCGTATCCGGCAGTAATTACATGGAAAAACTCACCTCTTGGTGTCGTTTTCAAGATATCAGTAACCAAACTTTTGGGCTCATAAGGATATTTCCCACTTGTGTATAAAAACCCTTGTCCATCGCCCTTTTCTCCATGACAATTGATGCAAAAGATGGCAAACAACTCTTTTCCCCTCTCTACATCTTTCATGCTCATTTCAGTCATGTTCACGATATTTTGTCCTGCCCAAGTCCTGTTTTCCGGTGTTTTCTCAAAATCATAAGGAATCATCTCCCGTGGGATGGTCCCTTCTACAGGCAATCTAAGCGTTTTTCCATCAGCAAAGTTCGGATTGGAAGAATAAGTTTCATAAGCCCTTGAATCCTGCATATCCGGAAAATACGAATAGCCAGGATGATTGTTATCCTTATCGCATGAAGTCATTACTCCTATCAGCAAGAGTGCCAAAATCGATATGTATCTGTTTGTTCTCATATTCAATCTTTTTAGGTGATGAATCAGGTTTCGTAATGGAAACTTTCTTCGAGTAAAGGATCGTTTTTCACCAACAATGGTGTTTTGGTAAGCGAGCTAAATACCACATACAGGAATCCTCCCAGGTACAGTGCTATAAAACCAATTTCTATTAAACCAATTTGTGCTGTTTTTCCAATGGTTCCCGGAATTACCAGCATATAAACATTCAGCCAGTGACCAATGAGTACGATGATGGCCACAAAACTTAACCATTTTAAATTTCGTTTCGAATCCCTTGTCATAAGAGCAAGAAATGGGAACAGGAAATTGATTACAAGAACCGTAAAAAACAGTACCGTATGATCGTTTAGGCGTGGGGCAAAATATGCTGTTTCCTCAGGGATATGGCTGTACCAAATCAATAGGTATTGCGAGAACCATAAATACATCCAGAAAATACTGAAAGCAAATAGGTATTTGCCCATATCATGAATGTGTTCTTTGTTGATGTATTCGAGATAGCCCTGTGATTTCAGGAAAGCAATGATTAAAATAATTGTTGCGATGCCACAAACAAACATTCCAATAAAAATAAACCAGCCAAACAAGGTGCTAAACCAATGGGCATCTATTGACATGATCCAATCCCAACTCATGGTTGAACTGGAAATTGCAAAAAATACCATGAATAATGCAGCCAGAATTTTTCCCCGGTTGTGGTACTTCAAATCCGGATTGGCATCCTGGTTGAGTGTGTTCTTTTTCAGCAAATAAGTCAGGCCAATCCACCCTATGAAATACACCGCCATGCGAGCAAAAAAGAATGGCACATTTAGGTAAGCTGCCTTACCTTCCAGTATAGGATCATTCAGTCCTTCGTGCGACCAATGATACAAATCGTGCATTCCAAAATAAATCAGGAACATTAAAGCTGCCCCAATTGGCAAAAAATTAGTTAATGCCTCTGGAATGCGTTTTAAGGCTGTATACCATCCTGCGTAAGAAATCTTATGAAGCGCCAGGAAAACACCTCCAAATAAGGCAATAAATAAGAAATAAAGGTTATTGATCAGCACATTGGCCCACAATTCCTGCCTGTTTGGCGATTCGATAAAATAGCCCAAAATCAGCAAGAGAATTCCAAAGCCCGCTATGGATAAAATTCCATATTGTGTTTTTCGTTTTAAAGTATATTTATGATCCATCTCTGTGTGATTTTGAAGTTTATTTATCAATCTCTTTCACTTTAATTTCCTGCGCCTCTTCCTTTAAAAGGATCTCTTTTACCAATTCATCCTGATTTCCTGCCTCATCCAAATCAACAATGATCATGAAGCGGTCATCGGTAATTCTTTCATCGTGAATTGGGTTATTGGCTCCAGGTCCTAATTTCGAACGAATCAGGAAAGCGAATACCATTCCGAAGGCTGCAAACAATACTGTTAGCTCAAAGGTGATGGGAATAAAAGAAGGAATTGCAAAATGTGGTTTCCCGCCAATAAATAAAGGATAATCAATGGTAAATACCCAGGTCTGAAAACCGAAGGCAAGAATACAACCAATGGCTCCTGCAATAAAACCAACCGTAGGAATCCTCGATCGTTTAAATCCCAGAATTGGATCCAAACCGTGAATTGGGAAAGGAGTCAGAACATCCTGAATGGAAAATTGCTTGTCTCGTAAATCTTTTGTTGCTCTTAAAAGATTCTCCTCATCCTCGAAATATGCCGAAATATATCTCCTCATGTCTCTAGTGTTTTTCAGATTTATCCTTTTTTTGATCGCCCGAACTCTTTAGTACACTCTTTACTTCGGCAATGGCAATTACCGGGAATACTCGAATAAACAGAAGAAAACAGGTAAAGAACAAGCCAAGTGTTCCTATAAAAATTCCAACTTCTACCATTGTTGGTTCATACATCGACCAGCTAGATGGTAAATAATCGCGGTGAAGAGAGGTTACGATAATTACAAATCGTTCGAACCACATTCCAATATTAATGAATATGGACAGGATGAAAGTAAATACCAGGTTTCGACGTAATTTCTTGAACCAAAGCAACTGAGGTGAAATTACATTACAGGTCATCATGATCCAGTAAGCCCACCAATATGGACCTGTGGCACGATTCAAAAATGCATATTGTTCGTATTCTACGCCCGAATACCAGGCAATAAACAGCTCGGTAATGTAGGCAATACCAACTATGGAACCTGTGGCTATAATAATTTTATTCATCGATTCGATATGACCGATGGTGATATAGTTCTCAAGATGTAATACTTTCCTGGTAATGATGAGCAAGGTAAGTACCATGGCAAAACCAGAGAAAATGGCCCCCGCAACAAAATAGGGCGGGAAAATGGTGGTATGCCAACCAGGAATCACGGAAGTGGCAAAGTCGGTACTTACAATACTGTGAACCGATAGTACAAGGGGAGCTGCCAGTCCGGCCAAAATCAAACTGATGGATTCATGGCGCTGCCAGTGTTTTGCCGATCCGGTCCATCCAAAGCTTAACAATCCGTAAATCCACTTCTTAAATTTGGATTTCATTCGATCTCTTATGGTTCCAATATCAGGAATTAAACCAACATACCAGAACAATAGAGACACCGTGAAATAGGTACTAATGGCAAAAACATCCCATAACAATGGGGAGTTAAAGTTAACCCAAAGTTCACGCGTATTTGGGTATGGGAAAACGAAAAATCCCAGCAATGGTCGGCCCATATGAATTAAAGGGAACAAACCTGCACACAATACAGCGAACAAGGTCATTGCCTCGGCCGAACGGTTGATACTGGTTCTCCATTTTTGGCGAAACAGCAAAAGGATGGCAGAAATAAAGGTTCCGGCATGCCCGATACCAACCCACCACACAAAGTTGGTGATTCCCCATCCCCAACCAATGGTTTTGTTTAATCCCCAGGTTCCGATTCCTTCCCAAATGGTATATCCCATCATGGCCAGTCCGAGCAGCAAAGCAGAAACCGTTAAGGTGATCCCTGCATACCAGGCTTTACCAGGCTTGCCTTCGATAGGAGCGGATATTTCATCCGTGATTTTCTTGTAGGTCTTCTTCCCCGTTACAAGGGGTTCTCTAATAGGCGACACATACATAAGCGTGGATTTATGAGTGGTTCATTTTTTTATTTCTAATCTTCGTCAGGTAACTTACCGATGGTAAGGTGTGAATCTCTTCAAGCAGGTGGTAATTTCGCTTGCTCGAAGTCTCTTTTACCAACTTGCTTTCCTTGTCGTTTAAATCTCCGAAAATGATGGCTCCCGATGGACAAGCTTGCTCACAAGCTGTTTTGATTTCGCCATCCTTCACTTTTCGGCCTTCAATTTTGGCATTTAGTTTCCCTTCCTGAATTCTTTGAACACATAGGGAACATTTCTCAATCACACCTTTGGCTCGAACAGTTACATCAGGATTTAACACCATACGTTTCAGATCGATGGTCATTTCTGCCACATCGTGCAGGTTGTTTGGTATGGAATCGGCTTTGGTGTAATCGAACCAATTGAAACGACGCACTTTATACGGACAGTTGTTTCCACAATACCTGGTTCCGATACATCGATTGTATGCCATCTGGTTTAAACCTTCGCTACTGTGGTTGGTTGCAGCTACCGGGCAAACATTTTCGCATGGTGCATTATCGCAATGCTGACACATCACAGGTTGGAATGATACATCCGGATTGATTTCATCACCCGAGAAATACCTGTCGATTCGGATCCACGACATTTCGTGTGCGCGAATCACCTCTTTCTTTCCAACTACCGGTACATTATTTTCCGACTGACAGGCAATAGAACAAGCCCCGCAGCCCACACAGGAATTCAGATCGACCACCAATCCCCAGTGATGATTTGGGAACTTTGGCTTTTCGTATATGTTAGCATTCTCGTAAGCATGATGCGACTCATTCCCTGCCGATGGATTCTTTTTGTACTCTTCCAGTCCGGCTTCTCGAACAATGGCTCTTCCCTCCATCGAATGATGGGTTTGTGTCATCGCCAAATCGTATTTTTCACCCGTTTTTGACAGTTTTACATCGCCCAAAAAGTCGTCATTAGATGCTAGCAAGGCATTTACGTTTACCCCAACATTTTTACCAACAACACCGCAAAGCTGGCGTCCGTAACCCTTAGCTATCGAAACTGTATTGTAGGCCTGACCAGGAAGAATATAAACCGGAAGTTTCAGTTTTGAATTCAAGTCGACCACATCACCGGTTTCCAGCATCATCTCTTCTGCTTGCTTCGGCGAAACACATAAATAATTGTCCCAGCATATTTTCGTTACCGGATCTGGCATCTCCTGCAACCATGGATTATTGGCCATTCTTCCATCGCCAATGGCTATGCTTTCATACAATTGTAATTCAACACCTTTGCTATCGTTTGGTTTTGAAAATTGATTTACCACATTGCTAATTCCGGCAAAATTAAATCTTGTGTCGAATACTGATTTTATGCTCGGTTCAAATACACCTTGCTGCAGTGTATGCTTCCAAAATGTGGTAAAGTTTGGATATGCAGTCTGCATTGGGTACATGTTTTTCTCCCAATGATTCTTTATGAAAGTAAGATAGTTGACATCTTCTCCCATCCAGCTCAAAAGACTCGACTGGAATTGCCTTGTATCAAAAAGTGGACGAATACCCGGTTGCATCAGACTGTAACGATTGGTTTTGGGTTCAAAATCGTTCCAACTTTCCAGGAAATGATTATCAGGAGCCACAAAACTCATCAATGCAGTGGTCTCGTTTGGCACCTCATCCATAGCAACACTAAAGGCAACTTTTTTCACGGCATCCGCAAATTCTTTTCCTTTCGGATAATCAAAAACCGGGTTCACGCCATAGCTAATGATTCCTTTCAACTTACCGGATTTCATATCTGCCAGCACTTGATCCATTTCAGAAGCAATGGCTTTGGAAGTATGCAATTGTTTGTCTACTCTTAAAGTAGATCCATAATTCTCCAATTCGAAATTGATAGCGTTTACAACAACCTGTACATAGGCATCATTCGATCCTGAAATCACCAATGATTTGCCTTTATGCGCCCACAAATCTTTGGCAATTTCCTGAATATCTGTATTGCTAGCAGGAAGTGAATAAGTCTCCTTTCCTGCCAGTTTTAAAATTTCATTGTAAAGCTGTGCAATCAGAAACTTCTGCTCCGATGGCTTTACAGGAATTCTTTTATCGGCATTACTTCCCGTAAGCGATAATCTCGATTCTACCTGCGTATGATGCGACATGCTAGTATTGCCATCGCTCAGTTTTCTCTTTTTGGTATATTGCCTGATATGTTCGACAGGCATCAACCAAGTGCCCAGAAAATCGGCATCGAAACTTACGATCTTATCGGCATAGTCGAATCGATAATCGGCAATACCCGCTTTGCCAAAACACATTTGGTTGGCTTCAATAAGTGCTGTAGCCGATTGGCTATCGTACTGCACCCATTTTACATTTGGATATTGGACAATAAATTTTTGAATAATTCTTTCGGTACTCGGACTGTAAATACTGGAAGTAAGTAAAACCACTGGCTCATTAGCATTTTTAAGACGCGTTAATTCCTCTTTAATGGTCTTGTCCAATTCTTCCCAGCTTAGCTTCTGATTTCCTTTCTTAGCGTGCTTATATCGACTTGTATCGTACAAATCCAAAACAGATGCCTGTACTCTCGAGCTGGTTCCACCATTGGTTACGCTCGATAAATCGTTGCCTTCAATTTTAATTGGTCTTCCCTCACGGGTTTTGATCAGGACACTGCAATAGTCGCTCCCCTTTGCAAAACTCGATGCATAGTAGTTTGCTTTGCCCGGAGTTATCTCTTCGGGTTTGATAAGGTAGGGAATGGCTTTCTGTACAGAGTTCTCGCAACTGGCAACAACAGTACTAATGGCAAGACTGAAACCACAGAGCTTCAAAAAATCCCGTCGGTTGCTTTTGGAATCATTTTCATTCTTGTCGAAAATATCTAAGATCTGTTCCAGGTTCCCTTTAGGCATAGGTTGATCAGGAACAGAGTTCTCTCCATTTTTAAGTTCGGTAAGGCTTTTCCAATATTTCTTCATAGGTAAACGATTATCAAGTGATATTAATTAGATGGTTGAGTTCTACCCGAAGTCTAGTAATGACAACGAGCACACTCCCTTCCTCCGACATCCGTTACTCTCACACTATCTATTGCACCCGAAGTAAGTTTCTCGTGTAGCTTTTTAAATGATTCAGAATAATATCCGTTTTCGCGAAAATCTACTGCTGTTTTATCATGACAATCCAAACACCAGCCCATCGAAAGATCTTCGACCTGTTTCACCACATGCATTTCTTCTACCAAACCATGACATTCCTGGCAATCTCTTTTTCCAACATTGGCATGTTGCGCATGGCTAAAGAAAACATGATCTGGAAGCTTGTGAATACGAATCCACTCCACCGGGGTGTTGTTATCGATGGACGCATGAATTTTATTGATTTCGAATTTGCCCGAGTTCGTTCCCTCTCGCACAATCACATGACAGTTCAGACATAGGTTTACATGAGGAATTCCTGCCGATTTGCTGTCATCCACGGTAGTGTGACAATATCTACAATCAATTTTGTTATCGGTGGCATGTATTTTATGCGAGAACTTGATAGGCTGTATTGGCGCATAATTCTGCTTGCGGCCCAAAGCCATTGCACCTTCGGCCAGCATCTGAATTTGATAGCCAAATGCAAAGACAAATATTAGCACCGGAATAATTTTATACTTGATTTTCTTGGTGAAGACCAGATCTACCAAAGCCAGGGTGATTAATGCACCCAAAAAGAAAAAGACAATCAGGTTGTTCACCTTTGGTTTTGTTTCGTAGAGTACAGAACTGTTCAATTCCTGAAGGTAGGTTTTGATGTATCCCAACTCTTCATCCGAAAAGGCATAGTTCTGATGCGACTCTTCCATTTTTTTGCCCAATGGTGACATTAAAACCGAACGAAATTCGGCAATGGATTTATTGGCAAATGTTCCAGCAATGTCCTGGGCAGAAGGATTCCAGTTTAAGGTGTCGATATAATCGATATTGTGGCATGAAACACAAGACTGCCACTCCACGGGAGTCCTGGTTAATCCTTTAAACAATCTTTCTCCTCGTTTTTTACTGTTTAAAAAGTAATCGAAATGACCAGAATGATCATCTTTTGCTGTAGAATCTGCCTCAATAGCAAGAATTTGAAATGGGGCAAGCAGCAAAATAAATATGAACAAGGCACATGTTAATCTGTAGGGTTTACTCATAGGTCAGGCATTTAATACAGATAAGGTTATATAATAGCAATTCGCAATCGTGCAATGTCAAAAATGATTGTTTCTACTCTTCTCTCTCCCTACAATTCATCAGCATTTCAAGAAACAATCGAAGCGAATCTTTTCTTCTAAATGACTCGCTCTCTATCAAATATAACAATTTAAACTATTAAATCACAGCCTTTTCACATAACAAAATGCAATAATTAGCATACTAATAAAAGACTTTCTTGTCTTTTATTAGTGTTTCCTGTTCATTCGTGGAATTCAAAAAAAAATGAAAAAATGGTTTTCTAAATAATTTTGCTGCCTTACAGGGTGTAAAAAAGAAAAGGTGTCTCAAATCCTTGAAACACCTTTTTAATCTTATTCTTTAATTGAAGTTCTACTCCAGTAATGAATCTAATATTCCACCACTGCTTTCTTTGGATGCATTTGGGCCACCAGGGCTCAATTGACTCACCAACTTACGGATTGGCATTGATTGCAGCCACACTTTTCCTCTTCCGCTAAGTGTTGCAAGGAATAATCCTTCACCACCGAAGAGCATGGATTTTAATCCTCCCGATTGTTGTATGTCGAAATTTACACCTTCCTGGTAACCAACAACGCAGCCGGTATCAACTCGCAGGGTTTCCCCATTCAACTCATGTTCAATTAAGGTTCCACCTGCGTGGATAAAGGCTTTTCCATCTCCTTGAAGCTTTTGAAGAATGAAACCTTCTCCTCCAAAAAATCCTGAACCCAGTTTGCGATTAAAGTGCATGCTGATTTTTGTTCCCAAAGCAGCACACAGGAATGCATCGCGCTGAACGATTACCGAACCACCCAATTCCTGCAAATCCAAAGGAACAATGGTTCCCGGGTATGGTGCTGCAAAAGCAACATGACTTTTCCCCACTCCATGATGGGTAAAGTGCGTAATAAAAATGGATTCGCCAGTGATTTTTCGTGATGCTGCACTTATTAATTTTCCGAACAAACCTTTATCGGGTTCTGAGCCATCGCCCATTTTCGCTTCAAAATCGATACCCTCTTTCATGTATAGCATGGCACCAGCTTCGGCTATTACTGTCTCGTTCGGATCCAACTCAATTTCTACCAATTGAATATCGTGTCCTTTAATTTTATAGTCAATTTCGTGTGATCTCATATTGATTTTTCTTTTAAAGGTAAAAGATTATTTCAAGCTTAACACAACATTTTCGATATCCATGTGCAGTTTAGAATCAGGTTTTTGCTTGAATCGCAAGATAATCTGTAACTTTATTAGACCCTTGAAAAATAAAAAAGACTGTCATGAAAGTATTAATCACCGGAGGAGCTGGATATATCGGCACAGAACTATGCAGAAAACTCAATCAGAATCCTGAAGTAAGCCACATTACCGTATTGGATAACCTCAGCCAGGACAACTACAACTTGTTCCTGCATTCGCAAATAAAACCGGGTAAGGTAAAATTTATAAAAGGTGAGCTGCTGGATTCACGAACCCTCGACAGCATTGTAAAAAATGTAGATGTGGTCTATCATTTGGCAGCCGAAAATACCGATGATGAAAAACTTCATCACCTGCACGAACAGGTAAACAACTGGGGAACTGCCGAACTGATTTATGCCGTGGAAGACAGCAATGTGAAACAATTTGTTTATCTCAGTTCGACCGAGGTATATGGATATTCCGAAGAGGAATTTGATGTGTATTCGATGTTGGAACCGAGCTCATCGCTTGGGAACTCAAAATTGCGTGGCGAACAGCATGTGGAGCGCATCATGTCAAAAATCAACACCCAAATTATTCGTTTGGGAAATGTTTTTGGATATGGTGTTAGCATGAAAATGAAAGGCATATTGAATAACCTGCTCTTCGATTCACATTTTGTAGGTAAGATATCCATACATGGAACCGGAATGCAAAAACACCCTTTTATTTCGCTCGAAAAAACCACAAATATCCTTTCCAATATGATTGGTGGCAAATTGGATTCAGGTGTGTATAACCTGGTTGACTATAACAAATCGATTATGGATTTGGTGGAGAGTATTCAGAAGCATCATCCTGATATTGAAATGATTTTTACCAATCAGCACCTTGAATTGCCAAAGCAAATGGTGAAGATAGACGATCGCATTATGAAGTTCTACGACGGCAGGCCAATGAGTTTTGAGGACGAGATGATTGAACTGAAGAATCATTTTGAGACTTCGAGTATCTAAAAGAAAAAACGCAAAGAGATATTTCATTCTTTGCGTTCTTTTTAAATTTGTTTGCATGTGCTAACTGCACAATCTTATCTCTGTCAAATATTCTGCGTCAGCTTTTTCACAAATCGATACTGATTGAAAAACTCTTTTGCGATAACACGCAGTATGGTGTAGAATGGGATGGCCAACATCATGCCAATGATTCCTGCTAAACTTCCTGCCATAATAATTACAATAAAAATTTCAAGCGGATGTGCATTTACACTGTTCGAGTAAATTAGTGGCTGGAACAAGATGTTATCGATAATTTGAACACAAGCAAAAACCAATGCCATATAGCCCAATAGTGGCAATATTTCCGTATAAAAATCTGCATGTATGTTTGTAGCAATTCCAATGATCATTCCGAAAGTTGCACCAATAATAGGGCCGATGTAAGGAATTACATTCATCATTCCTGCAAACAAGCCAATTACCACGGCGGTACCAAATGGCAAACCAACAATGCTTAAACCGACCGTTACCAGGAAGCCAACCAAAATCACTTCGAAAAACAGTCCGACGAAATAACGCATTAGCAAATTCTTGATCGAATCCAATACATGGCGAACTCCCTCTTCGTGTTTCGAAGGCACCATTACCACCACACCACTGGTAAACAAACTGCTATCCTTTAAAAAGAAAAAGGTGATGAAGGAAATGGAGAAAAGTGCAATAAATATATTGCCCAATGTACCTGCAAGAGAACCAAATATGGATGATACATCAGATATCTTTACAAATGAGGTGAGATTATCGATGACAACGGCTTTGAGGTTAAAATCATCTCCTTCTGCCGAATATTTTGCGATTAATGTTTCCAGATTTTTAATGGGTTCTTCCAAACTTTGAGCTGCTGCATTTACATCGATGGTAGATAATTCTTCGGCCTGAGCTGCAATCATTGGTATAAAGGTTCGGAAAAACATTACCATCACAAACCAAAGTAATATTAAGGTAATCCCTGCCGATAAAGCAGGTGGGCAGGTCCATCTCTTGATTTTTACCTTGTTCAGAAAATCGACTACAGGTCGACCAATAAAAGAAAGGACCACCGAAATTAAGATGTAAGCAACAATGTTGCTAAAATACCAAACCATTAATCCTAAAATGATTAGACCAATGGCTACCAAAATATATTTTCCTTTTCCGTTCATTTTTGAAACGCAATTTAATGTGTATTAACAGTGTAAGATAAGTCTTGTTAAATGTAAGAATTTTTATGAGATCTATATCCAGAATCCAAAAAAGGCTCTCAATTTGAGAGCCTTTCCTGCCTGTTTTATCTCTATCATTATATTTTTAGAGGGTTCTTTACTTTTTGCTTCATCAGAGCAATGTCAAGAACTTCCATAATTTCATCAACAAAATGGAATTTTAAACCTTTCAGATAGATATCTTTAATCTCTTCGATGTCTTTCTTATTCTGGTTACAAAGAATAATTTCCTTGATACCGGCACGTTTCGCGGCAAGAATTTTTTCTTTGATTCCACCTACAGGAAGTACTTTTCCTCTCAATGTAATCTCACCAGTCATGGCAATATTCTTCTTCACCTTACGCTGTGTAAATACCGAAGCCATTGCTGTTACCATGGTTACACCTGCCGAAGGACCATCTTTTGGAATGGCTCCTTCTGGAACGTGAACGTGTAGGTTCCACTCATCGAATGCTTCTTTCTTAATGTCTAAATCTTTACAATGCGCACGCAGGTATTCCTGGGCCAACAAAGCAGATTCTTTCATCACATCACCCAAATTACCAGTTAAAGTAAGCTTGCCTCTGCCCGCAGAAAGACTCGATTCAATAAAAAGAATCTCACCACCTACCGATGTCCAGGCCAAACCTGTTACCACACCGGCATAATCGTTGCCCTGGTATTTCTCGCGATTGAACATTTCGGCTCCCAAATACTCCTTCAAATCTTCTACTTTAAGATTGATATCGTATTTTTCGTCCATAGCCACTTTACGAGCTACTCTACGCATGATTTTAGCGATACGCTGATCCAATGCACGAACACCCGACTCGCGTGTATATTTATCGATTACCGCTGCAATTACCTCTTTCGAAACTTTAATGTGATCTGAAGTAATTCCGTGATTCTCCATCTGTTTTGGGATCAGGTGGCGTTTTGCAATTTCCACTTTCTCTTCCTGGATGTATCCGCTCACATCAATCATCTCCATACGGTCGCGAAGTGGTGCCGAAATAGATCCAACATTATTGGCTGTTGCCACAAACATCACTTTCGACAGATCGTAATCTACCTCAAGGAAATTATCGTGGAAAGCATTGTTTTGCTCTGGATCCAATACTTCAAGCAATGCCGAAGAAGGATCTCCCCTAAAATCGCTACCTACTTTATCGATCTCATCTAAAATAAAAACCGGGTTGGATGATCCAGCCTTTTTCATTCCCTGGATGATACGACCTGGCATGGCGCCAATATATGTTTTTCTGTGCCCGCGAATTTCCGACTCATCATGCAATCCCCCCAAAGACATTCTGACATACTTTCGGTTCAGAGACTCGGCAATTGATTTTCCCAACGAGGTTTTACCAACTCCCGGAGGTCCGTACAAACAAAGAATTGGAGATTTTAAGTCACCCTTTAGTTTCAAAACAGCAAGGTGCTCGATGATACGATCCTTCACCTTTTCCAGGCCAAAATGATCTTTATCCAATACCTTCTGTGCGTGTTTCAAATCAAAATTGTCTTCGGTATATTCGTTCCAAGGCAAATCCAACAATTCCTGCAAATAATTCAGTTGTACCGAATATTCTGCAGCAGCCGGGTTCAACCTCTGCAATTTCTTCAACTCTTTCTCAAAAGTATTGGCAACCTCTTCTGTCCACTTCTTCTCCTTGGCTTTCTCTTCCAGTTCGCTTACATCCTGGTCGTTCGGACTTCCGCCCAATTCATCCTGAATGGTTTTCATCTGCTGGTGCAACAAGTATTCTCTTTGCTGCTGATCCATATCAGTCTTCACCTTCGACTGGATATCGTCTTTCAACTCTAAAACCTGAACTTCGCGCACCAGGTATTCCAAAAGTTTTAAGGCACGATCGCGAATGTGATCAAACTCCAACAATCTTTGTTTCTGGTCATGTTTAATTTCCGAATTACTCGAAATAAAGTTGATCAAAAAAGAAGATCCTTCGATGTTTTTGATTGCAAAAGAAGCTTCATTTGGAATATGCGGCGATAATTTAATCACCTTAATGGCAATATCTTTCACCGATGAAACCAATGCCTTGTATTCGTTATCTTCCACCTCCGGACGGTTGTCCTTGATGGTTTTGATACGACCTACATGGAAAGGCTCCTCGTTAATAATTGCCTCTAACTCGAAACGCTTTTTCCCCTGAAGAATCACTGTTGTGGTTCCATCGGGCATTTCAAGTATCTTAATAATTTGGGCCACCGTACCAATTTTATTGATATCCTCGAAATGTGGTTCTTCCACATTCAAATCAATTTGAGAGGCGGCTCCCAACATTCCCTTGTTGTTGTACACATCGCGAACCAACTTCAACGACTTTTCTCTACCAACCGAAATTGGAATTACAACTCCCGGGAATAATACTGTATTTCGAAGAGGGAGAATTGGCAAAGTGTCAGGTACCTGCAACTCGTCCAATGTACTTTCATCCTCATCGGTTATAATTGGAATAAAATCCGAATCTTCATCCATCATATTCGACAAAACTATATCACTAATATTGAATTCTATCTTACTGCTCATTATCTCTTCAGTCTTTCTTACATTGTATGTATAAAGGAAGTAAGTTTTTATGAAACTAATGTGACAAAATGTCGCTTCCTCTTAAAAAATTTTAGTCGATATGTATTTGGCAATCCCTGTGCCAAACAAAAAAGTCCTCACATTTTTTTGTAAGGACTCTTGCTTTATTCTTTTTTAGAATGATTTTCTGTACTCTTTCGTCATTTCAAAAATGTGAGTCAGAATCCTTTTTTCTGTATCATCAAATGCCTTTCCTCGTCGTTGCATCACCAAATCTGCAACCTCGAATGTTGCATTTAGGCGATACTCTTTAAATCCATGATTTCCTCCCATCGAGAATGATGGAATAAAGTTACGTGGAAATCCGGCGCCAAACACATTTGCGCTAACACCAATCACTGTTCCGGTGTTTAGCATGGTATTAATGCCCAATTTGGAATGATCGCCCATAATGGTTCCACAAAACTGAAGTCCTGTCCTGGCAAAATTCTGTGTTACGTAATTCCACAATTTCACCTGCGAATAATTGTTCTTCAGGTTCGAATTGTTGGTATCTGCACCAATATTACACCATTCTCCCAATACGGCATTGCCCAGGAATCCGTCGTGAGCTTTGTTCGAATAACCAAACATGACAACATTGTTCAGCTCGCCACCAGCCTTACAATAAGGTCCAAGTGTTGTTGCTCCATATACTTTGGCGCCCATATTCAAAACTGCATGCTCGCACATGGCCAATGGTCCGCGCACCAAAACGCCTTCCATAATTTCTGCACCTTTGCCAATATAGATGGGTCCTTTTTCTGCATTCAAACTTGCAAATTCTACTTTGGCTCCTTCTTCTATAAAGATATTCTCTTTGCCCTGAACATTTACTGATTCCGGTATGGCCTGAGACTCTTTCCCTTCGGTTAATAGCTTAAAATCTTCGCGAAGAATTTTATCGTTTAAAGAAAAGATGTCGTAGCTTTTCAATACCCTGTCAAATTCGCCGCTAAATGCTACAATTTTCTCACTCTCGATTTTCTCTTTTTGTACCAAAGTAATCTCGTCGGCTTGCAAACGGGCAGCTAAAACAGTTTTGTCTGCCATTAACAATTCTCCATCCTTCAATTTTTGAATTGCTTCAATCAATTCTCCATTAGGGATAACAGATCCATTGATTAAAATGTTCAGCTCCTCCTTCTTAAGCGAATATTTTTCGCTTAAATAATCTTGCGTTAGAAAGCTAAAATCGACTTTTAAAAGTTGCTCCCATTTCTCACGTATGGTCAAAATACCTACGCGAACTTCGGAAACCGGACGAGTAAATGTAAGAGGAAGCAATTCGTTCCATGCTCCGTCATCAAATAGAATATAATTCATTGCAGTAGTATTACAATCTGATTGGATTCGTGTGTTTCAGATTTTATGTATGATCAAAAATAAAAAAAAGCCCCGAATTTCGGAGCTTTTCTTCTATAGTAATTTTTTGATCTTACTTCTTGAACTTCTTGTAACGGTTCATGAACTTGTCTACACGTCCAGCAGTATCTACCAAAGTCATCTTACCAGTATAGAATGGGTGAGATGTGTTAGAAATCTCTAATTTTACCAATGGGTACTCAACGCCTTCAACTTCGATCGTTTCTTTAGTGTTAGCAGTAGACTTCGCTAAAAAAACAGTTTCGTTAGACATGTCTTTAAAAGCTACCAAACGGTAGTTTTCCGGATGTATTCCCTTTTTCATTTTAAATATCCTTTAAATTTCTTATAATCTTCTTCCAATGGAGTGCAAAGGTAGATATTGTAATTTATTTTGCAAAGAATTATTTAATTATTCTGCACTTTCCTTTGCTTTTTTCCCCTTTGCCTTATCTCCTCTGTTTTCCAGAGGGATAATTGGTGTTCTTTTAAAGGGTTTATTTCTATCGAAAAGGTATCTGTAAGTAAAATGTGTCTTCATTCTTACGCCACCAACCGATTCGTAAATGGAAACCATTTTGGGGTTAAAATCTCCCACCCACGATAATTCCATTTCATTGTAATGAGGTTTGCCTTTCATCACCCTATCCATATGCCAGAAAATGGCCGATTCTACTCCAAACCTCTGATATTTTGGTACAACTCCCATAATCGAAATACGAGCGCGGGTAATTGTCTTTTTCTTTAGGTAGTACAAGAACTTCAGTTTGTTCCACAAGTTGAACTTCCCATTCAATTTGGTCAGAATCTGGTTGATATCGGGCATGGCCACAAAAAATGCGATTGGTTTGCCTTCATGGTATGCGAACCAAATGAACTCCTCTTCGATCACTCCTTTTCCTTCGCGTGCAATTTTTCTCAAATCTTCAGGATCGATAGGAGAAAAATTATCATGAAATTTCCAGGCTTCGTTGTACACCGAAATGATATCCTGAATGTACTTCTCGCTGTTTTTATAGCTAAAGTGCTCGAAAGAGAAGCCAGGCTTTTTGGCTACCCATTCTGCAATTTTCCAGAATCGCTCCGGAAATTTCTTTCTTAAGTCGAGGTGGTAGCTGTACTGTTCGAAGAACACCTGGAAACCATACTCCTCGAAAAAGGCTTTGTAATATTTTTGGTGATAAGGCATTCCATAGGCTTGTGGCATATAACCATCTACCAATAATCCCCAATGATTGTCGTTTTCACCAAAGTTAATTGGTCCATCCATGGCTTCCATGCCATTTTCGCTCAACCAGTTTTTAGCTGTATCGAAAAGCAGGAAGGCTGCCTTTTTGTCATTGATGCATTCAAAGAATCCACATCCCCCGGTTGGTTGGTCGAAACTATTTGCTTTTTTTTCGTTGATAAAAGCTGCAATCCGACCAATGGTAACCCCTTTATCGTCCTGTAAAATCCAGCGAATGGCTTTCCCATGCGTAAAGAAAGAGTTTTCATTGGGATTAAAAATTCCTTCAATTTCGGCATCTAAGGGACGAGCATAATTGGAATCGTTTTGATACAACTTTCCAGCCAGATCTGTAAATTCTGCTCGATGCTTCTGATTTGTAACTTCAATAATATTCACAAGAAACTTATTAAATAATGGATACCGAAAATTAATTAATCGCGACTGGCAATTTTTGCCAATAATCTAAGTAGTTCTATATAAAGCCAGATTAGTGTCACCATTAATCCGAATGCTCCATACCATTCCATATGTTTTGGTGCTCCCGATTGAGCTCCTCTTTCAATAAAATCAAAATCCAAAACCAGGTTTAAAGCGGCAATCACTACAATCACCAAACTGATTCCGATGCTCATTAAGCTTGAACCGTAATAAAATCCGTTTCCGATTCCAAACAGGTTCATGATCCAGGTTACCAGATAGAATAACATTACACCACCGGTAGCAGCAATCATTCCTGATCTGAACTTTTGGGTCACCTTAATCCATCCTGCTTTGTAGGCAAATAGCAATGCAAACAAAGTTCCGAATGTTAATCCTACCGCCTGCATTACAATTCCTGGATAGGATGCATTCATTAAGGCTGAAATCCCTCCTAAAAACAAACCTTCGAACAAAGCATAAAAAGGTGCTGTATAAGGAGCTGCTTTGGGTTTGAATACAGTTATCAGGGCAAGAATAAAACCGCCTATTGCTCCACCAATCATCCAAGGATATACCGATGAAGTAATTTCGCCTGTACTGGTAACCGATACCATTCCCCAGGTAAAACTTGCAGCTGCAACCACGAAAAGCAGTAGCATTGCTATTTTATTTACCGTACCGTTAATGGTCATTGTTTCACCATATGCCTCGGTTCTCGCTTTCTGAAATATTCTTTCACTTAATACTGGATTGGAACTTTTTGTTAATGCCATATATCTAAGTTGTTAATCTACAATAATGTATTTGTTATGATATTATTTTGAGCCTCAAATTTACTTTGTTTAATTCTGATTTCCTAGATATTTAAGGCAGAAGCATCTTAAAACCTGAGTTTGATAAAAAATATTGTCACAGTTTGAATCGATTTTGAGTAGAAACTTCTTCAAACTTTTAAAGGGATATCATGATATTTCAAGGGGATTGATTCAAAAAGCAATCAAATTCTATGACAAAGTCATCTTCATTCAATCTTTACATTAAAATATCCCGATATTCTTTCAAATTTTTTAATGCAAATCTTAAATAAATCTGACTTTCTGTGAAGGATATTTTTTATCAAACTCAGGTTTAAATATTCTTAAAATAATTCTAGAGCTCAAGTTCATATTGCAGGTCGTCCCACACTTCCTGCCAGTTTTCATCTTTGGCTCGCAGCTGGTGAACCTTCTCACAAATCATATCGGCAATCTCTTTGTTCAATCTCACCATTTTCCCCAAACTTCTTTTCAACTGATTTCTCAGGTAGAATTCATCAATATTCGTTGGGATCATTTCAATGAATTGTGGCAGTTCATCTGCTTTCACCTCATCCTTTTTCATGGCCAACCTGCCGGCAATAATAATGGCACACACCACTCTCCTGTAATTTCCCGATTGCAGCCATTCAGGAATCAGCTCATAAACTTTTGGTAGGTTCATAAACAGATTCATACTCACCTGCTCAATCAATTCGTTCGAATCCATTTCATCGAACCAACGATCGATCTGTTCCTCCTTTACCTGGTCGGCCTCATCCAGCAAACTCGCCAAAATCCTGGTTTCACGAAACTCCTTTGTCCAAAGTTTGTGAGCCAACAAATGATTTTTTGAATATTCGCTGGCCAACTCACGCAAATTCACTATGGTTGCACCCAAAGCTTTCTCGTAGTGCAAACCAAATTTCTTCATCTCGTGGTGGGTTTCACCATTGCGCAAAACCTGCACTTTTTTAAAAATATCCTGAAAAATTGCTTCAGTTTCTGTGTTGTCGATAAAAAATTCCATTTCCTTAAAATTGTTAACTCCCTGCAAAGGTAGACTTTATAATCCTACTGAAATATTTTTTTCATTTTTATTTGGATCATTTGTCAGGTTTTCTCTATATTTGCACCGCTAACGCGAAAATGGTGGATGTAGCTCAGTTGGTTAGAGCGCTGGATTGTGGTTCCAGAGGTCGCCGGTTCGATTCCGGTCTTTCACCCCACTTTTTTTATTACATGGTGGATGTAGCTCAGTTGGTTAGAGCGCTGGATTGTGGTTCCAGAGGTCGCCGGTTCGATTCCGGTCTTTCACCCTAAAAAGAAAAGCAAGTTCATTTTGAGCTTGCTTTTTTTGTTTTTTGGGGTATTTCAAAAATAATCGTTGCAGGAAATACTTTTAGTGCGTACTGATATAGGTTTTACCGCAGTTTGAGAACTATTGAAAACTTTCGGAGCGTGTCACTTCCTTATAGGGTACAGCCTTTGTTAGGGCAACCTTTTCATTAATTTTTCAATATAACTATCCACTTCTTCCAGGATGACTTTTTCAGGATCAATCTCATCACTCTCAAACCTATTATGTCCTGTTGTTTCGTAGTCGTATAGCACTTTGTTCATGAAATAGTACTTTCCTCTATAAGTTTGTTCCGTTTTAGAGTAATTAAAACTTCCGGTGCTGTCAACATATTCAAATTGTTTAAATGTCTCATGCACGTATATCAACGTTTCATTCTCAAAATAATAATCATATGTTGATATTCCATATGATAAACCAACCCACAAGGAAACTTTTTCTATTTGACCATTCGAATAATATCCGATCAGCTCACCTCCACCATCTGTCATATTATCCATAAATTCTTCATTGGTAAGAATTCTTTCTTCGTAGCCGGTGTTCAAGTCAATAAGTCTTGCCTTTTCAATTCTCACATGATTAGAATCTATTTTTGCATTGTTTTTTCCACCGTCGGGCTTTAATTCTTCTGCGAATGTTAGGGTGTCGGAATATTCACATATGTTTTTCTCATAATTCCATCTTCCCCCTCTGTCCAGGCATTTATCAATTTCAAAAAACCTCTTCACCCTAGGCACAAATCCAAAAATGAACAACAATACTCCAACTAGTACAATCAGTAAAAATGTAAATCTTTTTATCATTGTTTTTTTATTTTGGTGTATCAGCTTATAAGCATCCGAACAGTTGCCAAATGGCGTTGTAGCCCTCCGCTGCCGCACGAATCCTTTGGTGTGGCTTCTAAACAATTGGATTAACCAAATAATATCATTCTAAAATATTAAATATTTAGTTAATTTCTATAGTTATAATTCTGAAAAAACATCAAGTCTTTTGGATACATTTGGTAGTCTCACCACACGAAAGGATTCGTGCGGTAGCGGGGAATAATCTTGAATGCTCTGAAGCCTCATGTAAAGAAAATGCATTTTTCTTTACATGTTCCTTTTTTAAGGATAAGAAAAGAGCTTTTTCTTTACACATGAAAAAGAAGGAAGTACCAAGCCACAATTCTTTGATTCTTATCGAATTGAATTCATCCAATGTTTTTATCCTAAAGTTGGATGTCTGAGTTTGTGATTATATCAAGCTTCAAAAAAATTCCCAAATACGATTTCAAGATCAATTTTTCATATTGAAAAACTTAAGTCGAAGCTCAATTTGCGTTGGTCGATTTTGCTTGTTTTGTAGAATCGAAATCATCCTGCAATAAAAAACAGATGGCCAAAATGTAATTTATTACAAGAGTAAAAATGGCAAACATTACTCTCGTATAGGTCTTAAGTGTAACTTTTACTCTCTTTTGTTTATGCTTTCAGCATGAAGCACCTCGAATGATACTATATCCTATTAAGCTTAGTTATCAGCTGGTAAACCTATTAATTCGTAATTTGTGCTTCTTCCTCCAGCTGTTTCTTTCTGCAAAATGCCTTTTGATATCAGGTCGTTAATATCTCTAACTGCAGAATCTTTTGAACACTTTGCAATTTTTGCCCATTTTGAAGATGTTAATTTACCATCAAATCCGTCCAATAGCATATTTAATATTTTCTTTTGTCTCTCATTCATAGTTGTTTCTGAATGTTTTCTCCAAAATTCAGCCTTAAAAAGTACTCGTTCCAATACAGTTTCTGTAGATTTCAGTGCATTTGACAGGCAAGTTAAAAACCACACAATCCAACCCGTAATGTTTACATCGCCTTTTTGTGTTTTTTCGAGCATTTCATAATATTGTTTTCTCTCTACTCTAATTTGTGCTGACATACTATAAAATCGTTGATTACTCATGTCTGATTGAGCAAGAAGCATATCAGTTATTGCCCTGGTAATTCTACCATTCCCATCGTCAAATGGATGGATCGTGACAAACCACAGATGAGCAATTGCGGCCTTAAGAACCAAATCGTTTTTTTTATCATTATTGAACCAATTTAAAAATTGGTTCATTTCCTTTTCCAGCAATTCCGAATCAGGAGCCTGAAAATGCACTTTCTCTTTTCCCATAGCACCAGAAACAACCTGCATTGGTCCCGTGGTATCTTTTCTCCAATCTGCAACTGTAATTTTGTACATTCCACTTCTCCCTGTTGGAAACAAAGCTGCATGCCAATCAAATAATCGTTCAGCTGTTAATGGTTTAAAGCAGTTTTGAGTTGCATCAAGCATCATTTCAACTACGCCTTCAACATTCCTGTCTGAATCAACAGCACCAGCTATTTCCATTCCCAATTTACGCGCAATTGAAGATCGAACCTGGTCTGGATTTAAGATCTCACCTTCTATTTCTGAAGATTTTAGTACATCAAGAGTTAAAGTATCAAGTAATGCTTCATTTCTTAATTCAAAACCGAGTGTTTCCATTTTTCCTACAAGTCTGCCTTGCAAGTTTCTAACTTCACTCAAGAGGTTTATGAAATCATTATTATTCCATGTAAACTCTGGCCATTGGTCGTTTTGATGTATAAAAGCTTTCATTCGATGCACTATTTGCAACGAAAATACGATTTATTCGTCGCATTTCAAAAATAATCGTTGCATATTATGCATCGAATAATAGGCTTAATCGTTGCAGGAAATACTTTTTGTGCGTGTTGGTAAAGCTAAGCTTAAGTTTTGGAGTGGATTTATAGAGGTTCCTGTTTGCCCCATTGCCTCCGCTGCCGCGCCATCAGGCTTTGGAAATGTGCCAACACCAAGGTCTCATATTTTTTTTATTTAAATCAAATAAAGCAAGTTCATTTTTATAAAAAATACTATCTTTTAGTTCAATAAAACCAGCTCGCCTATGTTAAAAATAATACGACATGTTGTTAGAAAACTAAAGTATTCTATTTTAGATTTAACACCTATTATTCTTGTTGTATCTTTTTTTCAAATCGTTATTTTACAAAAACCATTTCCCAATTTAACGGAAGTACTTATCGGCTTGGTTTTTGTGGTATTCGGACTAATGCTATTTATTGAGGGACTTGAAATTAGTTTATTTCCAATTGGTGAAAATTTATCCTTCGACCTGGTAAAAAAAGGCAGTTTATTTTGGCTCTTGCTATTCTCCTTTTTACTTGGATTTGCTACTACAATTGCCGAACCTGCATTAATTGCAGTGGCAAAAGAAGCTGCTGAAATTGCAGTTCAATCCAATTTAATTCATGCCGATATTGAATCGAGCTATGCTTTTGGCTTGCGTTTATCTGTAGCCATTGCGGTAGGACTAGCCATACTAGTTGGCATATGGCGAATTATAAAAGGGTGGCCTGTTTATTATTTAATAATTGGTGGTTATGTGCTGGTAATCATCATCACTTATTTCGCACCTGAAGAAATAATTGGTATCGCTTATGATGCAGGAGGTGTTACCACATCTACCATAACAGTTCCCTTGGTAACTGCCCTCGGAGTAGGTTTGGCATCGGCAATTGAAGGACGAAGCCCGCTAACCGATGGCTTTGGATTAATTGCTTTTGCTTCTCTTTTTCCAATGATTTTTGTGATGTGTTATGGGATGTTAATGTTTTAATACATAAGAAATGCTAAAAGAACTTGGAATAACTTTTTTATACACAATCAGAGATGTAGCTCCAATCGTTACATTGATTGCTGTTTTTCAGGTTTTCATTATAAAAAAATCGATACCAAAATTAAAAAACATTGTCTTTGGTGCAATATTGGTAATTTTAGGACTTACTTTTTTTTTAATGGGCTTAGAAAAAGCATTATTCCCATTGGGGGAATTAATGGCAGCTCAGCTGTCTAATTCAGATTTTATAAACGCTCGATATAAGGGCGATATAACAGATTGGCAAGCCTATTATTGGGTGTATATTCTTGCTGCCCTAATTGGCTTTGCAACAACCATTGCAGAACCTTCATTATATGCAGTAGCTATTAAAGCCAACGATGTTTCCGGGGGAACAATTAGCACCTTATTATTACGAATAGTAGTAGCTATTGGTGTCGCTATTGCACTTGCTGTAGGAACCTATCGAATTGTTGTAGGGCATTCCTTAACAATTTATATTGCAATCAGTTATTCAATAGTAATTATTCAAACCATATTTGTAAAAAAAGATATTGTAGCCCTGGCTTACGATTCTGGTGGAGTTACAACCTCCACTGTAACCGTGCCCATTGTTGCTGCACTTGGCTTAGGGCTGGCATCTGTGGTTCCTGGGCGAAAACCAGCCTTAGATGGCTTCGGATTAATTGCTTTTGCCAGTGTTTTTCCCATAATAACGGTATTAGCTTACGCTCAGGTTATCGACTTAATAATGTATTTCAGTAAATTTAAAAAAGTGAAAAAATGAGATTTGACTTAATTGCAGGGTTTATAAACCCTAAGGATACAGAAAAAGTAGTAAAGACAGCTAAAAAATCAGGAGCCACCGGCGACCTAATCATACAAGGCAAAGGCAGTGGATTGGATCAAGCCAGCTTCTTAGGAATGTCTATTCAAGAAAAAACAGATATCGTAATTTTTATCGTAGAAGAACATCATACCCAAAAAATTATGAATGCTGTTACTGAAGAATGTAATTTAGAGGAACCAGGCAATGGAATATTAATGGTTTTAAAAATTGACAGGGTGGCCGGACTATCACAGCAGATTAAAAAAATTAGAGAAAATTTGAATACTGAACAACTATAATATTATACCATGGAAACTTTTAAAAAAGCAAAGGATATTGCATCCGATAAACTTTTCTACATTGATGGTCTTTCAAGTGTGAGAAAGGCCATTGAGATCATGAAAGAAAAGGATGTGCAGATACTAATTATCAAAAAAAGAAATAGTGCAGATGCCAATGGAATTATCACGGTAAATGACATCATAAGAGGTGTAATCATACCCAAAAAGACACTTGATGAAGTGAGTGTATACGAGATTATGACCAAACCCGTATTTGCAATTCCGGCACACCTAAACGTTAAATATGTACCAAGGTATATGTATAATTACGATGTGAAAATTGCGCCAGTAGAAGAAAATGGTGAATATATCGGAATGATTGACTATTCCCAATTTTTATTTGCCGGGCTTTAATACTTGAAATAAATTTAGCATCCTTTTAAATTGTTTTAGTCATCAGTGGTTTTCGCTTAGAATGGCTCAAACTTTTAACTATAGTATGATAATTTGCTTGCCCCCATAAGTTAGGAAGTAAGAAATAAAGGTGTATTGTCCCCGATTGTCCCAGTTTGCAACGACTACTGGCGCGAGCGCAATGTCATTAAGTTAAGGTTATTTCACAAAGCATCACGCTGATTTTTAGTAACCTTTGGTTTGACTCTATTTCTGTATTTATCTTTATGCCGATTAAAATTACGATTCGGTCTTATTGGAATTAAATTCTTACTAAAAATTTCTTTT
>NZ_RZNH01000107.1 GCF_013141825.1 Marinifilum caeruleilacunae | reverse complement strand
TATGTGTTTAATAGAAATCATTCGCGTGTATGGTTGTATCAGAAACAATCTTTTCAATTAGCACATCAGGGCTTTTATATATGAGTGTTTCTGTCCAACTAGATGTTACCACTCTCAAGTCTTTGGTAATTACAACATCGCTTTTATAGTGAATAATTTCTTCCCTAAATATAGTGTCGCTGGTGCCATATACGTCTTCAGAWCTTGAATATGTTARTGGTAAGTCGACCTGACCTATTCTTTGACCGAGTTTGTTGACAATGAAAAAGGTGGTAARGGCATGCMGATCTGAAGCGTGGTGAACTCCAATAGCCGTGAGACTGTCATTTAAAATTATTTTACCGAATGTTGGCCAATATTCAAACTTTTTGAAGAATTCCATGTTTTTTGAATCGGATGGATCAAATTTAATATTGTTYTCATATTCCCATTCCCAACATTTTCCTGGAAGTTTTATTGCTGGGACACGATTTAAATAATCTGTGAATGTTAATGATTTAAGTTTTTCTTTTTCTGCTAAATCGCTTTTAAATTTAGCTTCTGCTTTTTGGATTTCGTTAATGTTAAAGCGATCAATTTGAGTTAAATGCTGTTCAATTTCGCTTGCATTGTATTTTGGCTCATACCAATCGTATTTTGAAAAGTAGCTAGTCAATTCTTTAGAATTAAAAGCATAGCCTTTTCTGGCATAGATTTCATTGCGWAGTAATCTTAATTCAGGCAATTCGAGTTGTAGTGTAWTAATGTGTAATTCTGTAATTTTCTTTGATAATACAATAGCTTCATTMGAATGTGGAGCCTTAATTTCAGAAATGACATCTTTGTTTTGTGTACTACAACTAATAAATAAGACTGTTAGAACAATAAGGTAGAATTTCATATGATTATTTAATTGTTTCCGCATAATTCTTCAGTGGTGCTGGTTTAATGCAAAACATCA
>NZ_RZNH01000106.1 GCF_013141825.1 Marinifilum caeruleilacunae | reverse complement strand
AAACATGTGCAGGTGGAACAATTACCTTAGATGCAGGCAACGCAGGATCAACATATTTGTGGTCAAATGGTGCGACAAGCCAGACCATTACCGTGTCAACATCTGGTAACTACTCAGTTGTGGTAACTGATGCCAATGGCTGTTCAGCTTCTGATGATGTGAACGTAACGGTTCATCCTAATCCTGTTGTGAACCTTGGTGCAGACCAGGAAACTTGTGCAGGTGGCACGATTACTTTAGATGCAGGCAATGCAGGAGCTACATACTTGTGGTCAAACGGAGCAACAACACAAACCATCACGGTTTCAACATCAGGTAACTACTCAGTTGTAGTAACTGATTCGAATGGCTGTTCTGCTTCTGATGATGTAAACGTAACGGTTCATCCTAATCCTGTTGTGAACCTTGGCGCAGACCAGGAAACTTGTGCAGGTGGCACGATTAGTTTAGATGCAGGCAATGCAGGAGCTACATATTTATGGTCAAATGGCGCAACAACACAAGCCATCACGGTTTCAACATCAGGTAACTACTCAGTTGTGGTAACTGATGCAAATGGTTGTTCTGCTTCTGATGATGTAAATGTTACAGTTCATCCAAATCCGGTTGTGAATCTTGGCCCAGACCAGGAAACATGTGCAGGAGGAACGATTAKTTTAGATGCAGGCAATGCAGGAGCTACATACTTGTGGTCAAATGGCGCAACGACTCAAGCCATCACAGTTTCAACATCTGGCAACTACTCAGTTGTGGTGACTGATGCAAATGGTTGTTCTGCTTCTGATGATGTAAATGTTACAGTTCATCCAAATCCGGTTGTGAATCTTGGCCCAGACCAGGAAACTTGTGCAGGTGGCACGATTAGTTTAGATGCAGGCAATGCAGGTTCAACCTACTTGTGGTCAAACGGAGTAACAACTCAGACCATTACCGTGTTAACAT
>NZ_RZNH01000105.1 GCF_013141825.1 Marinifilum caeruleilacunae | reverse complement strand
GAGCATTGGAAGCCTGTTGATGTAGAGGTCGAGTTTAGATGCAAGTTCAAGGAGCGAAAGGTGGATGGGTAGGTTATATAGGGATATAGCACAGAGATATATAGCAAAGAGATACTTTTGAGCAATGTTTGTGGAAGCGGTATTCGCAATATTTTAGTAGCTCGTTACAGTCCGGTGCGTTTTTGGTTTTTTGAAAGTGCGTCTTCAGAGCGCTTTTGGTTTTCAAAAGCGCTCTGAAGTTCCTATACTTTCTAGAGAATAGGAACTTCGGAATAGGAACTTCAAAGCGTTTCCGAAAACGAGCGCTTCCGAAAATGCAACGCGAGCTGCGCACATACAGCTCACTGTTCACGTCGCACCTATATCTGCGTGTTGCCTGTATATATATATACATGAGAAGAACGGCATAGTGCGTGTTTATGCTTAAATGCGTACTTATATGCGTCTATTTATGTAGGATGAAAGGTAGTCTMGTACCTCCTGTGATATTATCCCATTCCATGCGGGGTATCGTATGCTTCCTTCAGCACTACCCTTTAGCTGTTCTATATGCTGCCACTCCTCAATTGGATTAGTCTCATCCTTCAATGCTATCATTTCCTTTGATATTGGATCATATGCATAGTACCGAGAAACTAGTGCGAAGTAGTGATCAGGTATTGCTGTTATCTGATGAGTATACGTTGTCCTGGCCACGGCAGAAGCACGCTTATCGCTCCAATTTCCCACAACATTAGTCAACACCCTTTAGCTGTTCTATATGCTGCCACTCCTCAATTGGATTAGTCTCATCCTTCAATGCTATCATTTCCTTTGATATTGGATCATATGCATAGTACCGAGAAACTAGTGCGAAGTAGTGATCAGGTATTGCTGTTATCTGATGAGTATACGTTGTCCTGGCCACGGCAGAAGCACGCTTATCGCTCCAATTTCCCACAACATTAGTCAAC
>NZ_RZNH01000104.1 GCF_013141825.1 Marinifilum caeruleilacunae | reverse complement strand
CTGTTTGGATCTATAATAACAAGAGACCTCATTTGAGTTTGAATTATAAAACACCTAATTTTATACATCAAAAATCCAGTGAGGCTAGCCTCACTGGATCATATAATTAATTTATAAATGTGTCAACCTATTTTAGGACGACTCACTTACTTTTTCATCAATGGAAAAAGTATGAGCCCTTGCGGCTTGAGCAAATACCCTTCGTTGCATAACACATAACAGAACAATTAGAACCTGTAGTTGCAACGACTAGCAAATCAAAATGCTAACCCAGGCAGACGGTCGCTTACTCTCCCTCATCCTGGGCTAAAATAAATATGCCTTTCAGGCATGAAGTATATAAAACTGGAAAATCTTTTTACGACCTTTTTTGAACTTACACGCCCTAGTCCGCGATAGCTATCGGGATTTTGCTTACTTTTTCATCAATGGAAAAAGTACGAGCCCTTGCGGCTTGAGCAGTTATTGGCATCCTATCTTTTCTCCTTAGATGAGAAAAGAAACAAAAGAATCAAGCCAATCGGATGCTGCTCGCCCCCTTTAATAACAGACTTCCCCGCATCGCGCCCGATCGGCGCCTCCCGCTCGAAATTTATCCCCTAAGATTCATTAAATGTTATTTATAGAGAAGGTCGTCTCTTAAAAGCTTGCAGTCCCATCCGGGCATTGGAAGTTCAGAGCAATTAGGCGCAGTAAACTATTAGTAAGGAGGGGAAGTTTCGAACTTGCTTCGAAAATCACCCCACCGCACTTATAGTTTTCAAGAATAAGTGATTTGAACTTACACGCCCTAGTCCGCGATAGCTATCGGGATTTTGCTTACTTTTTCATCAATGGAAAAAGTACGAGCCCCTGCGGCTTGAGCAGTTATTGGCATCCTTTCTTTTCTCCTTAGATGAGAAAAGAAACAAAAGAATCAAGCCAATCGGATGCTGCTCGCCTTTTCATGGCATCGGTCTGCCCCGCATCGC
>NZ_RZNH01000103.1 GCF_013141825.1 Marinifilum caeruleilacunae | reverse complement strand
TCATTAACTTTTATTTAAAGCATTTAGCACATTTCTAACCTACATTTGTAATGTACAAAACAGAGAAGTTTTTTCATAGAATTAGATTTAGGTTAGTAAATAGTGGTTAGAAGAAAATCCCGGACTTATGAGTTCGGGATTTTTCTTTGTATATAATCAGATCTACAGCAAAGAGCAAATGGAAATAGTCTGCACGCTTTTTTGTCACTGATTTAAAGCTTGGGCATTCATAAAATACAAATCCTTCGGTACGCTGTACCTCTTTTCTATTCATTTAATCTTACTATAAATATCTTGGTGCTACGCACCTTAACTCTTTACTGGCGAAGCAGCAGAGCTGCGAAGTATTGATAGAAACATTGCCCAATCTTTTTAATTAGGTGCAGAGCACCGAAGTATGAAAGACTAAATTCTCTGCACTTTTAAGCTTCATTAACTTTTATTTAAAGCATTTAGCACATTTCTAACCTACATTTGTAATGTACAAAAACAGAGAAGTTTTTTCATAGAATTAGATTTAGGTTAGTAAATAGTGGTTAGAAGAAAATCCCGGACTCGTGAGTTCGGGATTTTTCTTTGCATATAATCCGATCAAAAACTGAGAGCAAAGGGAAATGGTTTGTGCAGATTTTTTCACCACTGATTTAAAGCTTGGGCATTCATAAAATACAAATCCTTCGGTACGCTGTACCTCTTTTCTCTACCTTTCATCTTGCTATAAATACTGTGGTGCTCCGCACCTTTTCTCTTTACTGGTAAAGCAGCAGAGCTGCGAAGTATTTATAGAAACATAGGCCAATCATTTAAATTAGGTGCAGAGCACCGAAGTATGAATTGCTAAATTCTCTGCACTTTTAAGCTTCATTAACTTTTATTTAAAGCATTTAGCACATTTCTAACCTACATTTGTAATGTACAAAACAGAGAAGTTTTTTCATAGAATTAGATTTAGGTTAGTAAATAGTGGTTAGAAGAAAATCCCGGA
>NZ_RZNH01000017.1 GCF_013141825.1 Marinifilum caeruleilacunae | reverse complement strand
AAAAGCATTGGATGACAGGTATGCGTCATTAATTGCAAGAGCTGATTCACAATTCGAATCTGCTGATTACGCATCTGCAAAGACAAGCTATACCGAGGCATTGAACTTGAAARCWGAMGAACAATATCCGAAAAGTCAGATTGCAAARATWRATGATTTGCTAGCAGAACAGCAACGCCAGGCCGATGARGCAGCTAGGTTGGCAGCTGAGAAAAAAGCATTGGATGACAGGTATGCGTCATTAATTGCAAGAGCTGATTCACAATTCGAATCTGCTGATTACGCATCTTCAAAGACAAGCTACACCGAGGCATTGAGTTTGAAATCAGAGGAGCAGTATCCGAAAAATCAGATTGTAAAGATTGATAATTTACTGGCAAAGCAGAAACGTGATGCTGAAGAAGCAGCTCGTCTTGCAGCCGAACAAAAATTGCTGGATGACAAGTATGCTTCTGTAATTACTACAGCAGATGCACAGTTTGAAAATCAGGAATTCAGTTTGGCGCGTGAATCTTATAAAGATGCCCTTAATATGAAACCTGCAGAACGATATCCAAGGGAGCAATTGAAGAAAATTTCGGATCTGCTGGCAGAACAAAAAAGAAAGGCTGAAGAGCAAGCCAAACTTCTGGCTCAGCAACAGGCAAATGAGACGAAATATTTGAAGCTGATTCAATCTGCAGATGAGTATTTTGAAGAGGAGAAATGGAATGCCTCAGCCAGAGATTATCATGCGGCACTGGAGTTGAAGCCGGAAGAACAATATCCGCAAAGTAAGATTGATGAAATTGAAGCGATATTGGCCGAAATGGCAAGAATAGAGAACGAGAAATCGGCCAAAAAACGAGAGTACGAAAGGTTAATTGAGATTGCAGACAAGCAGTTCGGCAATGAGGAATACGATTTTGCCTTACTAAAATACCAGGAGGCATCGGATGTAATGCCAAAACAATCGTATCCAAAAAATCAGATCAAAAGAATTGAAGTGATTTTAGAACGAAAAGCAATTGCCGACAGAAAAGAACAAGAGTTGAATTTACGATATAGCGAAGAGCTGGAAAAAGCTGAAGAATTCTTTAAAAAGGAGCAATTCAGTGTTGCCAGACACCATTATAAGGCTGCTTTGGAAATCAAGCCAAAAGAGCAATATCCAAAAGATCAGCTCGATGAAATAAAGAAAAGATTGCAGGCACTGAAAAATGCGGAACAGGAAGCCATTGCCTCGAATCCAACAAACTTTGAGAAGAAACTTTCCATTATCAAGGAAAAAGAATATGCCGATTTAATTCAAAAAGCCGACAAGGCATTTCAATCCTCTCAATTTACTGTATCGAAAGTGATGTATGAGAGAGCCCTGAGAATGTTTGAAAGAGAATATCCGAAGAAACAATTGAAGGAAATTGATAAGCTAATTCGTGAAGGAAAAATTTCAGAACTGTCTGAAGAGTACAAACAATTAATTGCCAGGGGAGATAAGGAGTTATCTGCAAAGCAATACGCTGTGGCCAAGTTTTATTACAATAAGGCGATAAGTTTGAATGCCAAGGAGAAATATCCTAAAAATCAGTTGAAAAAGATTGATGACCTGTTACAATCAAAGAAGAACGAAAAGGCAGATAAAGAGTACCGTGAATTGATTGAAAAGGCAGATGCTGCCTTCGATAAAGGAAACCTGACTGTGGCGAGATTTTATTACAAAAAGGCACTACAGGTGAAACCAGGCGAAGATTATCCGAAAGAAAAACTAAAAATGATTCAATCTAAGCAGACTAAAAAGTAATTTTGTAATTCATTCTATTAAGAACACCATATGGCATTAAACTACCTATTTATTTTCTTCTTTCTAATTGCTTTTGTTGTTGGATTGATCAAATTGATTTTTTGGGGAGACATGGATGTATTCCCCGCTATGATTGATTCCACCTTTAGTATGGCCAAAACAGGTTTCGATATCTCTTTGGGTTTAACCGGAGTACTAACCCTGTGGTTGGGGATTATGAAGATTGGAGAGAAGGGGGGAATTGTAAAGGTTTTTTCCAAACTGATCGGACCTTTCTTTAACAAGCTTTTCCCTGAATTGCCTAAAAGTCACCCTGCTCATGGGTCAATTATGATGAACCTTGCTGCCAATATGCTCGGGCTTGATAATGCAGCTACACCGCTTGGTTTAAAGGCCATGAAGGAAATGCAGGAAGCCAATCCAACCAAGGATAAGGCTTCCAATGCTCAAATCATGTTCCTGGTTTTGAATACATCGGGATTAACGATTATTCCAATTTCCATCATGGTGTATCGCGCCCAGTTGGGAGCTGCAAATCCATCCGATATTTTTATACCAATTCTCCTGGCTACTTATTTCTCTACCATTGCCGGCTTAATTAGTGTGTCGATCGTTCAGAAAATTAAACTATGGGACAGAACCATACTGGCATATTTGGGTGGGTTAACAGCAATTATTATTGGAATTATAGCTTACTTTTCAAGCTTGGAAAAGGAGCAGATTACAAGTATTTCTACCGTGGTAAGTAATGTTTTTCTTTTTGGGATCATTATTTCTTTTATTCTTTTGGCAGCCAAAAACAGGGTGAATGTTTATGAGAGCTTTATTGATGGAGCAAAAGAAGGATTTAATATTGCCGTTAAAATTATTCCTTATCTGATAGCCATTTTGGTGGCCATCGGTGTATTTAGAGCCTCCGGAACTATGGATCTTTTTGTGGAAGGTATGAGAAGACTTTGCCTCTTCCTATCGGTTGACCCGGATTTTGTTGAAGCCTTGCCAACAGCCATGATGAAACCTTTAAGTGGCAGTGGAGCCCGTGGTATGATGGTAGATGCTATGACCACACATGGAGCAGATAGCTTTGTGGGAAGATTGGCCTCGACCCTTCAGGGAGCAACCGATACAACCTTTTATATAATTGCAGTGTACTTTGGTGCTGTTGGAATTAAGAACACGCGTTATGCAGTAACCTGTGGTTTAATTGCCGATTTTGCCGGAATTATAGCTGCTATTTTTATTGCCTATTTATTCTTTCATTAGAATTTGATTTGACTTACTTTTGTTGCTCAAAAAATTGAAAACATGATCACATTTAAATTAGATACCGAATACATTGAGTTAATTAAGCTGCTAAAAGCGACTAGCCTAAGCGAGAGTGGAGCTCAAGCGAAAATTTTTGTGGAAGATGGAATTGTTCTTCGCAATGGTGAAGTAGAAACCAGGAAAAGAGCCAAGATCCGACCAGGCGATAAAATCGAAATATTCGATGAGGTAATTATTGTAGAATAATACTTATAAACCAACATAAAAAAAGCGCAGGAATTGATTCATTCCTGCGCTTTTTCTTTGCCCTTAAAATACGATTAGAGCAAAAAAACATTAATAGAATTCCAGAAAATTCTTTACCGAATCCAAATAGTACTCTTTCCAGCCTTCTACAATTTCATCGTAGGCATCAGCAGGAATGTTGGTGTGAGTCAATTCAATTCGAGTGTCTTTTCCTGCCTTTTTCAATAGCATTGTAACGATAGACGGATGCTCAGTCTCACCAAAAAACCACTCCTGAACAATTTTATAGTCCTTCACCATTTCCAGGTTGCAACCCGAAATATCACCTTCCCACAAAGAAAAAATGGTTCCAACTTTATCATCCATGGTAGCTGGATAACCGGTCCATAGTTCAATTTGAAATGAATTGGTTAAGGCATTGTAAACTTCTTCCTGACTAGCGCTAATCGTAAACTGATAGGTAAATTCTTTCATGAGATTCTGATTTGTGCTGCAAAATTAAGTCAAAATGCTAACAATTCCTTTAGTTATTTGTAATTAATTATAGAAGACTTTAAAGTCTGGTATTTCCCGTAAAAACTGGACTTGTCAGATTTTAAAAGTATTAGGAATTTTTAAAATCTATATGCTGATAAAAAATTGCAATGTCGAGATTACAAAATATTCAATATTAAACAAGTCTAAATAAGAATAAAATGATATATTTGTATCGATACATTTAAATATGAGTATAAATATTAAACGATAAGTTATATGTCTAGCTTTGAAATTCTAATGCCCAAAATGGGTGAGAGTGTGCAAGAGGCTACTATCACAAAGATGTTCGTGAAACTAAACGATCAGGTTGAAGAAGATGATGTGCTTTTTGAAATTGCAACAGACAAAGTTGATTCGGAAATACCCTCTCCGGTAGAAGGAAAGATTGTTGAGATCCGATTCAAAGAGGACGATTTGGTTCCTGTTGGAGAAGTTGTTGCTGTTATTGCTATGGGCGACGCAGATGATGCGGAAGAGAGTCCGGTAGCAGAACAAAGTACTAAACAGGAAGTACTTGTTGAGGAACCTGTGGTAGCAGAAGTGGTTGAAGATTTTACATCGCAAAGTGGTCGATTCTATTCACCATTGGTGAAAAGCATTGCCAGAAATGAAAATATATCAGTTCAGGAACTGGATTCAATTCAAGGACATGGAAAAGATGGTAGAGTTCAAAAGCAAGATGTATTAAATTACCTGTCGCAAAGAAATGGATCGGTAGTTGCTCCTGTTGAGAAAGCTGCTGCAAGTTCACCTCAACCAGCAAAACAAGAGATAGAAAAGCCAACTGTTTCAATGTCTATTGGTGCACAGGATCAGATTGTGGAAATGGATCGCATGAGAAGAATCATTGCCGACCATATGGTAATGTCGAAACAAACTTCTCCTCACGTTACTGCAATGGTAGAAGCCGATGTAACCGATATGGTAAACTGGAGAAATAAGGTAAAGGATGAATTCTATAAGAAAGAGAAAACCAAACTTACCTTCATGCCAATTATCATCGAAGCCGTTGCAAAATCTCTACGCGAATTCCCTGGAATTAATGCTTCGGTTGATGGTTACAATATCATCTTGAAAAAGGATATTAATATTGGAGTTGCGGTAGCATTGCCAAGCAATAACCTCATTGTACCAGTAGTGAAAAATGCCGATCACAAAAACTTAATTGGCCTGGCAAACGATATGAATAAACTGGCTGATGATGCAAGAACTAACAAGTTGAATCCCGACGATATTCAGGGTGGAACCTTTACAATCTCCAATTTTGGATCATTTAAAAATGTAATGGGTACACCAATTATTAACCAGCCACAGGTAGCCATTCTTGCAGTTGGAACCATTGAGAAAAAACCGGCTGTTATGGAAACTCCGGCAGGCGATGTAATCGTTGCACGACAAAAAATGTTCCTATCCCTGTCTTACGATCATAGAGTTGTAGATGGAGCGCTTGGAGGAGCATTCTTAAGAAAAATAGCAGACTACCTTGAAGAATTTGATATCAATAGATCTATTTAATTATGGAAGCATTAGAACTTACTTCAGTTGAGAAAGAAAACAATAATGAAATGACCGAGACGAAAAAATTTAATATTAAGAACACTTCCAAGGAATTGTTGGGTCGTTGGTATCATTTAATGACTCTTGGTAGAGCATTAGATGAGAAAGCACCGAACTATTTAAAGCAAGCAATTGGTTGGTCTTACCACGCGCCTTATGCAGGGCATGATGGAATTCAGCTGGCTATTGGGCAGGTGTTCGATAAGGAAACAGATCATCTATTCCCTTACTATAGAGATATGCTTACCTCTATTTCGGCAGGCTTAACAGCCGAAGAGGTAATCTATAACGGAATTTCGAAAGATACAGATGTTGCTGGAGGTGGACGACACATGTCGAATCACTTTGCCAAACCAGAATGGAACATTCACAATGTTTCTTCTTGTACAGGAAATCATACGCTGCATGCAGTTGGTGTTGGTCGTGCAATGAAGAAATACAAACACGAAGGTGTTGTATTCAGTTCGCAGGGAGAATCTTCAGTATCGGAAGGATATGTTTATGAGGCGATAAACGGAGCTACCAATGAACAATTGCCCGTAGTTTTTGTATTCCAGGATAACGGATACGGAATTTCAGTACCAAAGAAAGATCAAACGGCAAATCGTAAGGTGGCCGATAATTTCCGAGGTTTAAAATACTTGAAAATCATTCATTGTAATGGTAAAGATGTATTCGATTCCATGAATGCAATGCTAGAAGCAAAAGAGTATGCAATGGCAAACTCAATTCCGGTAATTGTTCAGGCAAACTGTGTTAGAATGGGATCACATTCCAACTCCGATCGCCATGAATTGTATCGCGACAATGCTGAGTTGAATTACGTGAAAGAATACGATCCACTGGCAAAGTACCGCCGCATGTTGGTTCGCTACAAGCGATTTACCGAAGAAGAACTTCAGGCCATCGAAGCTGAAGTGAAGTTAGAGGTAAAAAAGGCTCACAAAGCAGGTTTGACTGCTCCAGATCCTGATCCTGCATCTATTTACGATTTTGTTCTGCCTGAAGCTTATGTTTCTGAAAAATATCCGGAAGGATTACATGATTATACAGGAAATGAGAAGAAGCTGATTGAAGGTTTGAACGAAACTTTAAAAGCAGAGTTCCGTCACAATCCTGACACCTATATTTGGGGACAGGATATCGCCAATAAAGACAAAGGAGGAATCTTCAACGTTTCGAAAGGAATGCAGCAAGAGTTTGGTAAAGAGAGAGTTTTTAATGCTCCAATTGCCGAAGATTTTATCATGGGAACAGCCAATGGAATGAGCCGTTTCAACGATAAAATCAGAATTGTTGTTGAAGGAGCCGAGTTTGCTGATTATTTCTGGCCGGCAATGGAGCAGTTCGTTGATACTACTCACGATTACTGGAGATCAAAAGGTCAGTTCTCTCCAAACATTACAGTACGTTTGGCTTCGGGGGGTTACATTGGTGGAGGATTGTACCACTCACAAAATATCGAAGGTGCACTAACTACCTTGCCTGGAGTTAGAATTGTTTATCCTTCTTACGCCGATGATGCTGCAGGATTAATCAGAACAAGTATGCGTTCGAAAGGGATGACTGTGTTCATGGAGCCTAAGGCTTTGTATAACGATCCGAAAGCTGCCGCTCCGGTACCAGATGATTTCGAAGTTCCTTTTGGAAAGGCACGTGTACGTAGAGAAGGTGCTGACCTAACGGTGATTACCTACGGAAATACAACGCATATGTGTGTTGAGGTGGCCGATAAATTGGCAGAGGAAACCGGAAAACAGGTAGAAGTAATCGACTTGCGTTCATTGATTCCACTTGACAAGGAAACGGTATTAAAATCGGTAGAGAAAACAAATAAGGTACTTGTTGTTCACGAAGACAAGGTATTCTCTGGTTTTGGGGCCGAAATTTCAGCCATGATTACAGAAGAAGCTTTCGAAAAGTTAGATGCACCAGTAAAACGTGTGGGTTCAACCTTTACACCTGTGGGCTTCAACAGAATTTTGGAAAGAGCCATTCTTCCTAACAACGATAAGATTTATGCAGCAGCCAAAGACCTGTTGGATTATTAATACAAATACTGAAACAGATGAAGAAGATAGGATTATTCTATAGTTTCAATACAAACAAAACAGCTAAGAATGCTGAAAAAATAAAAAAGGCATTTAACGATTCTGCCGAGGTAGAAAATGTAAATGTTGAAGAGATAGATGAAGAAACTTTCCTGAGCTATGACAATATGGTTTTGGGAGTTCCAACATGGTTCGATGGAGAATTACCAAATTACTGGGATGAGTTTATGCCAGCCATTGAAGACCTGAAATTGAAAGGCAAAACGGTTGCACTGTTTGGCCTGGGAGATCAGGTTGGTTATCCTGAGAATTTTGTAGATGCGATTGGCATTCTTGCCAGGGCTCTCGAAGAAAGAGGCGCCAAAGTGATTGGATTAACTTCAACAGAAGGATTCACTTTTGAACGTTCGGCGGCTCTTCGCGATAACAAATTCCTTGGTTTACCTTTGGATATTGAAAACCAGGCTGCATTAACCGATGACAGAATTAAAGATTGGGTTGAACAATTAAAAACAGAATTCAATTAGGCAACACAATCCAATGATAATGAAGAGACACATCTAATTGTGTCTCTTTTTTATATGCCTTATGGCTGTAGAAAACAGGGCATTAAAAAAACAAATTGTACCATGTTGTTGTGTGGTTTAAATGCGAAAGCATTTTCATAAATTCGACAAGCTAATTAGAATCATTATAAATCGATACGAAGACAAACAAGTATAGAATTTTGAATGAGGAAAATTCCTAGCTTTACCGTACTTATGCAAGAGAGTAAACTCATACGACAAAACAGATCTTACAAGGGTCTTTATGAATGCTGGATTTGTTGATTCAGTGCAAGTTTAGGATCTCAATCAGAGGTCACTAATTTGCCTGTCGTGGCAGATAAAAAACATAATCAATCAGAAACTTACTGGAAGTAATTTAGTGTCGGCTCCTAGCATCATTTGGGAGAGAAGCACTATTTTAAAATGAATCAACAATGAAAAAACTAACAATCCTTTTCATTGCTTTTTTGTGTGCAACATGTGTTCAGGCACAAAAAAGTTTTACCCTTGAAGATATCACCAACAAGGGAACATTTCGGGCAAAATCGGTTTACGGATTGCGTTCGATGAACAGTGGAGAAAGCTATACCGTTTTAAAGAAGGCCACAAAAATAGAACAATACGCTTACGCTACGGGAGAATTTGAACAAAGCATTTTTAACTTATCGGATATGGGAAGCCATCAATTGAAACAGATTGATGGTTATCAATTCTCTGCCGATGAAAGAAAGATTCTTTTGACCACCAAGCGACAGAACATTTATCGTCATTCTTTTTCTGCAGAATTTTTTGTGTACGACAGAGATAAAAAGACACTTGAAAAATTGTCAGATGGCAGATTGCAATTGGCCGATTTTTCGCCATCCGGCGATATGGTTTGCTTCTTTAGAAAGAACAACTTGTTTGTAAAAGATTTGAAAAGCGGTGAAGAAACACAGTTCACCTTCGACGGAAAATACAATCATATCATTAATGGTGCTCCCGATTGGGTTTATGAAGAAGAATTTTCTTTTTGGCAGGCTTATCAATGGTCGCCTGATGGCAAACGCATTGCCTACATGCGATTCGATGAAAGCCGGGTAAAGCAGTTTAATATGACTGTTTATAAAGGCATGAATCCAGAAAAACGCGAAAATGCCTTGTATCCTGAAAATTATACTTTCAAGTATCCAAAAGCAGGAGAAGATAACTCAATTGTAAGTGTTCATGTATATGATTTGGAGAGTAAAAAAACTTCTACCATCGATGTAGGAGAGGAAACAGATCAATACATTCCAAGAATTAAATGGACACAAGACCCTGAGGTATTAAGTGTGGTGAGAATGAATCGCCACCAGAATCATTACGAACTGCTATTGGCGAATGCGGAAACAGGCAAAACACACCTTTTATATGAAGAAAAGAACAAAGCCTGGGTTGATGTAAACGATGATTTAACCTTCTTAAAAGACAACAAACACTTTATACTTACAAGTGAAAAATCAGGTTTTAACCATATCTATTTGTATGATATGAAAGGTGAGTTGGTTCGCCAGGTTACAAAAGGAAAGTGGGAGGTGAGCAAGTATCTTGGTTTCGACGAAGAAAAGAAATTATTCTATTATCAGGCAGCGGCTCTTAATCCCCTTCAAAGAGAAATTTATTCGGTCGGTATCAAAGGTAAAAAGACTCAGAAATTGACCAGTAAAGCTGGAAGCAATGCAGCAAATTTTAGCAAAGGATTCAAATATTTTATCAATTACTTTTCTGCCAATGGAGTACCGACTATTGTTAGCTTGCACAACTCTAAAGGCAAACAAATTCGAATATTGGAAGACAATAAGGATTTGAGCCAGAAATTACAGGAATACGAAATTCCAAAGCGCGAATTCTTCTCTTTCGAAACTTCGGAAGGAGTAAGATTGAACGCTTGGATGATGAAACCTGTTAACTTTGACGAGACAAAGGAATATCCTGCTTTGCTGCATTTTTATGGCGGGCCAGGATCTCAGAAAGTATTGGATCGTTATCAGTTCGATTGGTTGGAATATTTGGCACAGGAAGGTTTTATTGTTGTGGTGGTTGACAATCGCGGAACTGGTGGGCGAGGTGAGGCATTTAAAAAATGTACTTACATGCAAATCCAAAACCTTGAGGCAATCGACCTGATTGAGACGGGAAAATATATGGCCACACAAACATTTATTGCAGCCGATAAAATTGGTGTATATGGCTGGAGTTTTGGAGGACAGATGTCATCGCTATGTATGTTTCGCGGAGCAGATGTATTTGCGGCAGGAATTGCAGTTGCACCTGTAACCACATATCGTTATTACGATAGCATCTATTCGGAACGTTACCTGCGCACACCACAGGAAAATCCGGAAGGATATGACAATTATGCGCCTATCAATTTTGCAGATCAATTGAAAGGGAAATTTTTGCTGATACATGGAACTTCGGATGATAATGTTCACGTTCAGAATACCTTGGAATTGGCCGAAGTCTTGGTTCAACACAACAAAAAATTTGAGATGCACTTGTATACCAACCGTAATCATGGAATATACGGAGGACAAACCAGGTTGCACTTGTTTACCAAAATGGTAGACTTTTTAAAGGCTAACCTTTAAACAATTTAGAATTATCAGTTACCAATAAGGAATCTGTTGGTAGATCAGATAAGTGGGGGAAAGAGGTGCAATTTATTGCACCTCTTTTATTTTTTAATTCAAAAGGCAAGCTAAATTTAATACACACTTCATACTAAGAGAACATAAAAGGCAATGGCATTCCAGATATTTGTAATGTACTTATGTCTGAATATTGAAATCAGATGAATTCATTAGTTTAGGTTATTGTTGTTGTTTGAGCTCTCGCTGGGGAGCTCTTTTTTATACTTTAGTAGATCATGAATCAATTTTGGATGTAAATGATATCGATTTTGATCGATGCAAAGCTTTGCATAAAATATCTTTTTACCTGAAAATGAGAACTGGGACTTACATTTTTCAGAAAAATCTTTAAAAATAAAATACCCTGTAATACAGAGTGTTGTGCTTGTTATTTAGAAGATATGTTTCTTGAAAAACACAATTGAAAATCGTAGGATTTGGAAAAAAAAGATTTTTTCACATACATTTGTCACATAGATTTGTCAACGTAATCAGATCGAAAGAGAGATTGTAAATGTTCGTTGACAAAATTAAAAACAAATTAAAAATTGAACAACATGCCTTTAAGCAATGTCATTATTATTAACGTCATTATTCGCGTCCTTCTTGGACACGGAACGAGGCTTCGCATGTTTTAGTAAACGGAATAAAATTTTACAAAATATCTAAAGCCTCTTCAAACGAAGGGGCTTTTTTTTGATCAGGTTATTGTATGTTATCATTTAACGTAGTCATTATCGTCATTATTATTTCTATCGTCATTATTAAAATGAGGATCAGGGAAGACGTGCATACACAATAACTTCGGATTAAAACGAATTTATGAGCGCCCTTCCCAAACGGAAGGGCGCTTTTTTTTGATCTGAAAAAATCAGGAAAGAATTGAAAAATGAAAACAAACACGAAATAAGGATAAACGAAGTAAACTATTAACCGAATGTATAAAAATCAGTTACGCAGTAAGCAAACCACACAGGGGCGAAGAATGGCAGGAGCCAGGAGTCTTTGGCGTGCCAACGGAATGAAAGAGGAAATGTTTGGCAAACCTGTAATTGCTGTGGTAAATTCTTTTACGCAATTTGTTCCGGGACACGTTCATTTAAAGGATGTTGGACAGATGGTAAAGCAGGAAATTGAGAAATCGGGTTGCTTTGCTGCTGAGTTCAATACCATTGCCATCGACGATGGAATTGCAATGGGACATGATGGGATGTTGTACTCATTACCTTCGAGAGAGGTGATAGCCGATAGCGTTGAATATGTGTGTAATGCACACAAGGTAGATGCGATGATTTGTATTTCGAATTGCGATAAAATTACACCAGGAATGATGATGGCCGCCATGAGGCTAAATATCCCAACGGTTTTTGTATCGGGAGGACCAATGGAAGCCGGAGAATCGAAAGGAGAAAAACTCGATTTGGTAGATGCTATGGTGAAAGCGGGCGACGAGAGTGTGAGCGATGAACGTTTGCAGGAGATTGAGGAATCAGCTTGTCCTACATGCGGTTCATGTTCCGGCATGTTTACGGCCAATTCGATGAATTGCCTGAACGAGGCATTAGGATTGGCACTGCCTGGAAATGGAACGGTCCTGGCCACCCATGCAAATCGCAAACGCTTGTTTATGGATGCTGCGGAATGTATCGTAAAGATCACCAATGCATACTACCGCGATGGAGATGCGAGCGTATTGCCAAGATCGGTTGCAAGTTTCGAAGCTTTCAAAAATGCAATGACTTTGGATATTGCCATGGGAGGATCGACCAATACGGTTCTTCACCTGCTAGCCATTGCCAGCGAGGCAGGAGTAGAATTCACGATGAAAGACATGGATGAATTGTCGCGAAAAACGCCCAACCTGTGTAAAGTGGCACCAAATTCCGACAAGTACTACATCGAAGATGTGAATCGTGCCGGTGGAATTATGAGTATTCTTGGCGAACTGGCTGATGGCGGTTTACTGAATACCAGCGTTGGACGAGTTGACTATCCAAATTTAAAGGCGGCATTGGACGAGTACAATCTAAAATCGAATTCAGTTAGCGATAAAGCCTTGTCAACCTATTATTCAAGTCCGGGAAGACGCGGAAGAAATCTAAGTTTTGCTTCTCAAAACGAAGTTTACCCCGATTTGGATGATGACAGGGAAAATGGCTGCATCAGAAGTATGGAGAATGCTTATACACAGGATGGAGGATTGGCAGTTTTGTTTGGAAATATAGCTCCTGATGGTTGTGTGGTGAAGACTGCAGGAGTAGCCGAAGAGGTATTTAACTTCAAAGGAACTGCAAAGGTTTATCAATCGCAGCGAGATGCTTGTGAAGCCATCCTCACCAAAAAAGTCAATGCTGGCGATGTAGTGGTAATTCGTTATGAAGGACCATCGGGAGGACCGGGAATGCAGGAAATGCTTTACCCAACTTCCTACCTGAAATCGATGGGACTGGGAGCCAAATGTGCACTAATTACAGATGGAAGATTTTCAGGGGGAACCTCAGGTTTGTCGATCGGACATGTCTCGCCAGAAGCAGGCGCTGGAGGTGCAATTGCACTGATTCAGGATGGCGACCCAATCGAAATTAGTATTCCAAACAGAAGTATTAATGTCTGCATTTCGGAGGAAGAACTTCAAAAAAGAAGAGCCGAAGAGGAGAGTTTTGGAACAAAAGCATATACACCAAGAGGAAGAGGTCGAGTCGTCTCGAAAGCCCTCCAGGCTTATGCAAAATTAGTCTCCTCGGCAGATAAAGGAGCAATACGTCAATTGTAGCATGCAAAAACTTAACAAGATGGAAACAGCAACAAAAACCGAAAATATCAAAGAGATGAATAAGACCACCGAAATCTTATCGGGTGCAGAAATATTGGTTCGAAGTTTAATTCAGGAAGGTGTTGATACCATGTTTGGATATATCGGCGGAGCAATCATGCCAGTGTACGATGCATTGTACGATTATCAGAAAGAATTGAAACACTATATGTCACGTCATGAGCAAGGTGCAACCCATAGTGCCCAGGCATATGCCAGAATTACAAAGAAACCAGGTGTTTGCTTCACAACTTCGGGTCCGGGAGCAACCAACTTGCTGACAGGCCTTGCCGATGCATATTTGGATTCTACACCAATGGTTGTAATTACAGGTCAGGTGCCAAGTGGATTATTGGGAACAGATGCTTTTCAGGAAACCAATATGGTTGGTCTTTCGATGCCAGTTACCAAGTGGAACTTCCAAATCACGAAAGTGGAAGAAGTAGCAGAAGTAATTGCAAAGGCATTTTACATTGCACGTACAGGTCGTCCGGGACCAGTTTTGATCGACATTACAAAAGATGCCCAGGTGCAAAAAGCCGAGTACAAATACGAAAGATGTAAGGGACTTAGATCTTATCAACCTGTACCCAAGTTGAATATGGATGAAATATCAGCGGCAGCTGAATTGATCAATGCTGCAAAGAAGCCTTTGATTTTGGCTGGACAGGGAATTCTATTGTCGGGTGCCGAGCAGGAGTTTATGGAATTTGTGGAGAAGACTCAAATACCAGTAGCCTGTACATTGTTGGGCTTGTCGGCTTTCCCTACCGATCATCCATTGTATGTTGGAATGCTTGGAATGCACGGAAATTATGGTCCGAACATGAATACCAATGAATGTGATGTGTTGATTGCAGTTGGAATGCGTTTCGATGATCGTGTAACAGGTGATACCTCAAAATATGCCAAACAGGCAAAAATTATTCATATCGATATCGATCGATCGGAGCACAATAAGAATATTACTGTTGATGTACCTGTATTGGCCGATGCCAAACAAGCATTACATGCATTGAATACCAAAGTAAACGGTGATTACAGGGAAGAATGGATGCAAACTTTTAAAGATTATTATCAATTGGAATTTGATAAAGTAATTGAAAAGCAGACCCATTCGAGTCGTGAGCGAATCAATATGGCCGAGGTAATCGACAGCTTATCGGAAAAAACCAATGGAGAAGCCATTCTGTGTACCGATGTAGGTCAGCACCAAATGACAAGTGCCAGGTATTACAAATTCAAAAATCCGAATACACAGGTTACTTCGGGAGGTTTGGGAACCATGGGATTTGGAATGCCAGCGGCAATTGGAGCCCAAATTGCAGATCCAAATGCAACGGTAGTTTCGGTATCTGGTGATGGTGGATTTCAGATGACCATACAGGAACTAGCGGTAATTCGTCAATACAAGTTGCCTGTAAAATCGATTGTATTGAACAACTCTTTCCTTGGAATGGTTCGTCAGTGGCAGGATCTGTTTTTTGAACAAAGATTCTCTTACACGGAAATGGACAATCCGGATTTTGTAAAGATTGTTGAAGGATATGGAATTAAAGCCAGAAGGGTTAGTAAGCGTGAAGAATTGCAAGATGCGATTCAGGAGATGCTGGATTTTCCTGGCGCATATTTCCTTGAAGTTGTTGTTGAAACAGAAAGCAATGTATTGCCAATGATTGCTCCTGGGGCAGCAGTTTCTGACATGAGACTTGAATAATTTTCAATGATTAATTATTAATGATGAATGAGATAAAATAGGTATTCCAAACCATCTCAGAGGTAAAATCTCAAAATCTAATTGAAATGAAAGAATATACAATAACGGTTTTTTCCGAAAACAATATAGGATTGTTGAATGAGGTAACGATAGTTTTCTCGCGACGAAAAATAAATATCGAAAGTTTAACGGTTTCAGAATCTGAAGTAAAAGGTGTTTCGAGATATACCATTGTAGTCTTCTCTGAAGAAAAGAAGATTGAGAACGTGGTTCGCCAGCTTGAAAAAATTATCGGCGTATTTAAGGCGCTTTATTTTGAAGCCGATGATATCGTTCACCAGGAAGTAGCACTTTTTAAAATTGCCAACTCTCCCAAATTGAATGGAAACCTTGAAGCTTTAATTCGAAGACAGAATGCAAAGATACTTACAGTAAATCCGGATTTTTTGGTGATCGAAAGAGTTGGTTACAAAGCAGAAAATCAGGAACTGTTCAACGAGTTGGAACAATACGGAGTACTGCAGTTTGCAAGATCGGGACGAGTAGCTGTTTCCTGTCAGAAAAAAGAATTTACAAGTTATTTGAAAGAATTATCACACTAAACAAGCAGGGCTAAACCTCTGCAATTGATAGAATATCTAATATTATTTAACCAGAATAAAAAAATTTAAAAATGGCAACAATTAATTTTGGCGGCGTAGAAGAACAAGTTGTAACTCGTGAGGAATTTCCATTGGAAAAAGCTCGCGAAGTATTAAAAGAAGAAACCATTGCAATTATTGGTTATGGTGTACAAGGACCAGGTCAATCGTTAAACCTAAAGGATAACGGTTTTAATGTAATTATTGGTCAGCGTAAAGAATCGAAGACCTGGGATAAGGCCGTTGCTGATGGTTGGGTACCAGGAGAAACGCTTTTCGAAATTGAAGAAGCTTTGGAGAAGGCAACAATCATTCAATATTTGCTTTCGGATGCAGGGCAGATTGCAGTATGGCCAACAGTGAAAAAATATTTGACTCCAGGGAAAGCTTTGTATTTCTCGCACGGATTTGGGATCACATATAAAGAACGCACAGGAATTGTTCCTCCGGCCGATGTTGATGTAATTTTGGTTGCCCCTAAAGGTTCGGGAACCAGCTTGAGAAGAATGTTCCTGGAAGGAAGAGGTTTGAACTCATCGTACGCAATTTTCCAGGATGCTACAGGAAAAGCTTTTGACAGAGTAGTAGCCTTGGGGATTGGTGTAGGCTCAGGATATTTGTTCGAAACTACCTTTAAGAGAGAGGTATATTCAGACCTAACAGGCGAGCGTGGAACATTGATGGGATGTATACAGGGAATTTTTGCAGCACAGTATGAAGTGCTTCGTGCAAATGGACACTCACCATCGGAGGCTTTTAACGAAACCGTTGAGGAATTGACTCAGAGTTTGATGCCTTTGGTAGCCGAAAACGGAATGGATTGGATGTATGCAAATACATCAACCACAGCGCAGCGTGGAGCATTGGATTGGTGGAAACCGTTCCGTGATGCTACCAAGCCAGTTTTCGAAAAGCTTTATAATGAAGTATCTGCAGGAAACGAGGCACAGCGTTCGATAGACTCGAATAGCGAGGAAAACTATCGTGTAAAGTTGGAAGAAGAATTGAAGGAACTTCGCGAAAGCGAAATGTGGCAAGCTGGAACAGCGGTTCGTAAGCTTCGCCCGGAAAATAGCTAGTGTAGTTAGGTAAAGTAGTAATTGTGTGAATGGGAGTTGAAAATGTGTTGCTTTTCAAGTTTTCTCATTCACATGATCACTCAAAACTCAAGTTCGAAATGGCTTGAAGATCCCATATTTTGATTCGTTGAAAATGTGTTTAATTACAAGTAAATGAGTAGGATGTGGACTTGTAGGTGGTAGAAAAAAAACATTTGAATTGCTTTGAATATCGTAGCTTGTTGAGATAAATTGTTTTTTCTCGTTGACATTAGTTTTTACGTTTGTTCAGGATTTAAAAATCAGACTAAAATAGTAACACAGACTCAAATCATGATGTACGCAAGTTCATTAATTATTGGTTTAATTCTCATTCTTGATCTCATTATTATTAGAAGATCGAATAGGAAGACTGTGTTATAATCTGAGAAAGATAGAATGATCATAATGCAAAGTTCTTCCAAAATGGAGGAACTTTTTTTTTACAACAAAAACTAACAATTAACCAAGTTATCAAAACACGAAAAAATGAGTGACAAGTTATTTATTTTCGACACAACATTGCGCGATGGTGAACAAGTGCCAGGCTGCCAATTGAATACTATTGAAAAGATTGAAGTGGCAAAAACACTTGAGGCCTTAGGTGTTGATGTAATTGAAGCTGGCTTTCCGGTTTCAAGTCCAGGGGATTTTCAATCGGTCGTCGAGATCGCTAAAGCAGTAAGTAATCCAACCATTTGTGCATTGACACGTGCGGTTGAAAAAGACATAGATGTTGCTGCCGAAGCACTCAAATTTGCAAAGCGAGGAAGAATCCATACCGGAATTGGAACTTCACCATATCATATCAAGTCAAAATTAAATTCGAATCCTGAAGAAATTTTAGAACGAGCAGTTCGAGCTGTAAAATATGCAAAACGTTATGTGGAGGATGTTGAGTTTTATGCAGAGGATGCAGGCCGATCGGACAATGCATATTTGGCAAGAGTTGTAGAAGCTGTAATTGCTGCAGGAGCAACTGTAATTAATATTCCTGATACAACCGGTTACTGTTTGCCAGCTGAATATGGTGCAAAAATCAAATACCTAATGGAAAATGTTTCCAATGTGCACAAAGCAGTTCTTTCTACTCACTGTCATAACGATTTGGGGATGGCAACAGCCAATTCTCTTAGCGGCGTAATTAACGGAGCTCGCCAGGTTGAGGTTACCATTAATGGTATTGGAGAGCGCGCAGGGAACACTTCTTTGGAAGAGGTTGTAATGGCTGTAAAAACTCATCATGATTTGCCATTGCATACCGATATCAATACAAAAGAGATTTATGGAGCCAGTCGCCTGGTATCATCATTAATGAACATGCCGGTACAGGCCAACAAGGCTATTGTAGGTCGTAACGCTTTTGCGCACTCTTCTGGAATCCACCAGGATGGAGTATTGAAAAACAGGGAGAACTACGAAATTATTGATCCGGTTGAAGTTGGAATTCAGGAATCGGCTATCGTATTGACAGCGCGTAGTGGTCGTGCAGCATTGAATCATCACCTGGAACAGATGGGTTATAACTTGTCGAAAGAGGAGTTGGATGACGCTTATTCTAGATTCCTGGTTATGGCTGATCAGCGTAAGAACTTAAGCGAGAAAGATCTTGCCGAGTTGATGGGAGAAAAAGAGAATCTTGACAAAACTGTAGAGTTGGAATTGTTACAGGTAGTATCAGGTAAATCGACCATACCAATGGCAACAGTTCATCTTAAAATAAAAGGTGAAAGTTGTGCTGCAACAGCCGAAGGAAATGGTCCGATCGATGCCTGTTTCAACGCAGTAAAGAAACTGATCAAACAAAAATTCACATTGGGAGAATTCCTTGTACAGGCATTAACACGTGGAAGCGATGACCTTGGAAAAGTTCATGTTCAGTTGGAACACAATGGAAAAGTGGTTTACGGATTTGGAGCCAATGTTGATATTATTACTGCTTCGGTTGAAGCCTTGGTAGATGCGCTATCGAAAGTGGTTTACTAGAAATTGAATAGAAAAAAATAAAGAATATTGCCAATATCTTAATAAAAATGGAACCAAAAACATTATTTGATAAAGTATGGGATGCTCATGTGGTTGAGAAAATCGATGGAGGTCCTAGTGTATTGTATATCGATAAACATTTGATACATGAGGTAACCAGTCCGCAGGCATTTGCAGGTCTTGAGGCACGTGGCCTTAAAGTTTTCCGACCTGAAAAAACTGTTGCGACGCCCGATCATAACATTCCTACCGAAAATCAGCACCTGACCATTCAGGATGAGTTATCAAGAAAGCAGGTAGAAACCTTAAGTGCAAATTGTGAGAAGAATGATATTACACTTTATGGTCTGAACCACCCTAAAAATGGGATTGTACATGTTGTGGGCCCTGAACTTGGACATACACAACCTGGCATGACAATGGTTTGTGGCGATAGTCATACCTCTACTCATGGAGCTTTTGGAGCCGTTGCTTTTGGGATTGGAACTTCGGAAGTTGAAATGGTCTTGGCTACTCAGTGTATTCTTCAGCCAAAACCTAAAAAAATGCGAATTACTGTTGATGGAGAATTGCAAAAAGGAGTTACAGCAAAAGACCTAACACTTTACGTGATTTCTCAACTGGGAACAGGTGGAGCAACCGGGTATTTTGTGGAGTATGCAGGATCGGCAGTTCGCAACTTGAGTATGGAAGGTAGGATGACTGTGTGCAACATGAGCATCGAAATGGGAGCTCGTGGAGGAATGATAGCTCCAGACGATACTACTTTCGAATATGTAAAAGGCCGTGAGTTTGCACCCAAAGGTGAAGAATGGGATAAAGCTGTTGCCAAATGGAAAGAATTAAAAAGCGATGAGGGAGCAGTTTTCGATAAAGAATACACTTTTAAGGCAGAGGAGATTGAACCTATGCTGACCTATGGTACGAATCCGGGAATGGGGACAGGAATTTCGGGAAGTATCCCAACTGCTGAAGAAGTGGAAGCTTCAGAACTTCCAACATTCAAAAAGTCATTGGAATACATGGGCTTTGGCCTGGGAGATCAATTGTTGGGCAAGAAAGTAGACTATGTTTTTGTAGGCAGTTGTACCAATGGTAGAATCGAAGATTTAAGAATGTTGGCCTCTGTTGTTAAAGGCAAGAAAAAAGCCGATTCTGTAACGGCATGGATTGTACCAGGTTCAAAGCAGGTAGAAAAACAAGCCCAGGAAGAAGGATTGGTAGAAGTATTGGAAAAAGCAGGTTTTGAATTGCGTCAGCCTGGATGTTCGGCATGCCTGGCAATGAATGATGATAAAATTCCTGCTGGAAAATATAGTGTTTCTACTTCGAACAGAAATTTTGAGGGAAGACAAGGTCCGGGATCAAGAACACTTTTAGCCAGTCCGTTAACCGCGGCAGCAGCAGCTGTTACTGGTGTAATTACAGATCCAAGAGACTTGTTTTAATAAAGAATGTACAAATGCTATTAGCTGAAGATGATCTTGGAAACTATTACGATCAGTTCGCTAATTGCTTAAAAGATGAAAAAATGCCAATAGATAAATTTACCGTTTTAGAGTCGGGTTATGTACCTCTTCCTATCGAAAATGTAGATACAGACCAGATTATTCCTGCACGATTCCTAAAAGCAACAAGTCGTGAAGGTTTTGGAGAGAACTTATTTAGAGACTGGAGGTATGCTGCAGATGGATCGGAAAACAAGGATTTCGTTCTGAACAATCCGAAATATTCTGGACAAATTTTAGTAGCCGGAAAAAATTTCGGAAGTGGTTCCTCAAGAGAACATGCTGCATGGGCTGTACACGATTATGGATTTAAGGTGGTTGTCAGCAGTTTCTTTGCAGATATTTTTAGAAACAATGCCTTAAATAATGGTGTGCTACCAGTGGTTGTATCTCCAGAGTTTTTAAGCAAAGTTTTTGCTGCAGTTGAAGAAGATAACAATCAGAAATTGCTTGTTAACCTTGAAGAACAAAGCATATCACTGAATGGAGTGAAAGAGGAATTTGAAATTAATCCTTACAAGAAAAACTGCTTGTTGAATGGATTTGATGACATCGATTACCTCTTAAATAAAAAAGAAAATATAGAAGAATTTGAGGAGGAGTAAATTTGCAAAATTGTGATTTTGTGACTTCGTCAATTAGCTAATTAGTTTAGGGTCAGTTGCAAATAACAATGATGTTTTTTTTCGAATTCACAAATTAACTCATTCACAAAATAACACAAGAATGAACGAACTGCGTAGCTTAGAAATAATGGACACCACCCTCAGGGATGGTGAGCAGACTTCGGGAGTGAGTTTCAATGCCAATGAAAAGTTGGGTGTTGCCAAACTCTTGTTGCAATCCGTTAAAGTAGATCGATTGGAAGTTGCTTCCGCGAGAGTATCAGAAGGAGAATTTCAGGCGGTAAAGAAAATTACCAAATGGGCCGATGAAAATGGTATGATTGATAAAATCGAGGTACTTGGATTTATTGATGGGAGAGCTTCGCTGGATTGGATTTATAAAAGTGGTGCACGTGTCGTGAATCTTTTATCGAAAGGGTCGTTAAAGCACCTTCAGGGGCAGTTGCGAAAAACGCCGGGACAGCATGTTCAGGATGTGAAGGACGCGGTTGCTTACGCCGAAAAATTAGGCATAAAGGTGAATCTTTACCTTGAGGATTGGTCGAATGGAATGTTAACTTCAAGAGACTATGTTTGGTATCTCTTGGATGAACTGCAGAATGAAAACATTCAAAGGTTTATGTTGCCTGATACTTTGGGAGTAATGAACCAGGTTCAGGCATTTGATTTTTGCTATGCTTGTCGTGAAAGATATCCAAAACTACATTTTGATTTTCATGCCCATAACGATTACGATTTGGCATTGGCCAATGTATATTCATCTGTATTGGCAGGTGTAAACGGAATTCATACCACAGTAAATGGCTTGGGAGAGAGAGCAGGAAATGCTCCATTGGCCTCAGTGGTTGGAGTGATTAAAGATCATCTGGCTCGAAAAATCAATGTAAATGAAGAGAAAATCAATACGGTAAGTAGAATCGTGGAGACCTTCTCGGGGGTTCGAATTCCGGCCAATAAACCATTGGTAGGCGAGAATGTATTTACGCAAACCTGTGGAGTTCATGCCGATGGTGATTCAAAAGACGACTTGTACTTTAACCGTTTAATGCCAGAACGATTTGGTCGTGAACGAAAGTATGCTTTAGGGAAAACATCGGGCAAGGCAAATATCAAGAAAAACCTGGAAGAATTAGGAATGACCCTGGAAGAGGAAACCATGAAAAAGGTGACTCAGAAGGTGATAGAGCTTGGCGATAAGAAGGAAACAGTTACCACAGAAGATCTTCCTTACATTGTTTCTGATGTTTTAAATCAAAGCATGGAAGAGATGCCAATTCTCATCAAGCATTATTCATTGTCCTTATCGAAGGGAATGAGACCTTTTGCTTCTGTTAACATCGAAGTTAATGGGCAAATGCACGAGGGAACGGCCTCGGGAGATGGACAATACGATGCTTTTATGAACGCCATTTGGAGTGTATACGAGAAGTTGGGAAAAGAGCGTCCCGTTTTGAAAGATTATTTCGTTAGAATTCCGCCTGGAGGTAAAACCGATGCTTTGGTAGAAACTTTAATTACCTGGGATTTTAAAGGAAAGGAGTTTAAGACCAGGGGATTGGATCCAGACCAGGTTGAAGCTGCCATTAAAGCAACAGCGAGAATGTTGAACCTTATGGAGCAGCAAAATAGCAGTTATAGTGAACCCTTATCAGTGAACAACAATAAATAAACACAAATAGATGATGACAGTTACAATTCAAGTCTCATCTGATTTCTTAAATCTAACAAAACAATGACTTATAAAATAGCAGTATTAGCCGGAGATGGTATAGGACCAGAAATTGTAGAACAGGCAAAAAAAGTTTGCAATGCAATTACAAAGAAATTTGGGCACAAGTTTGAATATACCGAAGCTTTGGTTGGTGCAACGGCAATCGATCAGGTGGGAGATCCTTATCCTGCTGAAACTCATGAATTGTGTATGAACTCAGATGCAGTTCTTTTTGGAGCAATCGGTCATCCCAAGTTTGATAATGATCCTTCGGCCAAGGTTCGCCCTGAGCAAGGATTGTTAAAAATGAGAAAAACCCTGGGTTTGTATGCAAACCTTCGCCCGGTAAATACTTTTAAATCCTTGATTCACAAATCGCCACTGAAAACAGAATTGGTTGATGGTGCTGATTTTATGTGTATCCGTGAGTTGACTGGAGGAATTTATTTCGGTCGCCCACAAGGAAGAAGTGAGGATGGACAAACCGCCTACGATTCTTGCGTTTATACAGCCGAAGAAATTGAGAGAATTATTCGTTTGGGTTTTGAATATGCCGGAAAAAGAAGAAAGAAACTAACCATTGTAGATAAGGCAAATGTATTGGCTACCTCGAGATTATGGAGAGAAATCGGGCAAAAAGTAGCTCCCGATTACCCGGATATCGAAGTGGAATACATGTTTGTAGATAATGCTGCCATGCAGATTATTACCTGGCCAAAGCGATTTGATGTAATGGTTACTGAAAACATGTTTGGAGATATTCTTACCGATGAGGCAAGTGTAATTTCCGGATCAATGGGAATGTTACCATCAGCATCTATAGGGGTTCATACTTCGGTGTTTGAACCAATTCATGGATCTTATCCTCAGGCGGCAGGAAAAAATATTGCAAATCCTTGTGCAACTGTACTTTCTGCAGCAATGATGTTCGAATATGCATTTGGCATGATGAAAGAAGGAGCCTTGATTCGTGAAGCTGTTGACCAATCGTTGGAAGCTGGCGTGGTAACGGAAGATATTGCCGACGGAAAGAAAGCTTACTCAACATCCGAAGTAGGAGATTGGTTGGCAGAATATATAGAAAAAGCGTAAATAAAAAGCTGTGGCTGTTTAATCACAAAGGGGGAAAAGTGACAAAAAAATCAGAACATTATTATCCAAAAATGGCGGATATTGTAAAGGCAGGCCGAACTGTACAGGAGGTGGTTGAAACTACACCTGTGCTGAAAAATATGAACCTGTCTTTGAAATATGCTGCCAATATCCGCTTAAAGCGTGAAGATCTTCAAATGGTAAGATCTTACAAAATAAGAGGAGCTTACAATAAGATAGCCGGACTTGGCAAGGAGCAACTCGAGAAGGGAATTGTTTGTGCCAGTGCTGGAAATCATGCACAGGGTGTAGCTTATTCCTGTAGGAAGTTGAACTGTTCGGGTGTTATTTATATGCCGGAAACAACGCCTCGCCAAAAAATTAAGCAGGTAAAAATGTTTGGTGGTGAGTTTGTTGAGGTTATTCTTACGGGAGATACTTTCGACGATGCTTCAAATCAGGCATTAGCCGATGCGAAAGAGCATGGAAAAACTTTCATTCATCCTTTCGACGATCCGAAAATTATTGAAGGACAAGGAACCATTGGATTGGAGGTTTTGCAAGATTGTTCCGATCCGATCGATTACATTATCGTGCCAATTGGAGGAGGAGGTTTGGCCTCTGGCCTGGGAGCCTGGATTAAAGAATTTAGTCCGCAAACCAAAATTATTGGAGTAGAACCTGAAGGTGCACCTTCCATGAAATCTGCTTTTGAGCAAAAAGAGAATATTTCACTGGACAGCATAGATCGATTTGTTGATGGAGCAGCTGTACAAAAAGTGGGAGATCTTACCTGGCGAATTTGTGAAAAAGTTTTGGATGATATTGTTGTGGTTCCCGAGGGCTTAATTTGTTCAACAATTCTTCGATTGTATAATGAAGATGCGATAGTTGCAGAACCTGCCGGAGCATTGTCAATTGCAGCCCTGGAATTGATATCGGATCAAATAAAGGGAAAGAATGTTGTATGCATTCTAAGTGGTAGCAATAACGATATCACACGCATGGAAGAAATTAAAGAGCGCAGTTTGTTGTACGAAGGCTTAAAGCATTATTTTATTGTTCGTTTTCCGCAACGATCAGGAGCACTTAAAGAGTTTGTAAACGATGTTTTGGATCAGGGCGATGATATCACTCATTTTGAGTATTACAAAAAACATAGCCGGGAAAAAGGACCAGCGGTAATTGGGATTGAAGTTCGGAAGCCTGAGGACTTACACAGGTTGCAAGAGAGAATGACCGAGCGAAATTTTGTTTTCGAATACCTGAATGACAAAACTGATTTGTTTCAGTTTATCGTGTAAGTTCTATTTTTATAACAATCACAAAAAAGCGATATTGCCTGATTGGTAATATCGCTTTTTTATTTGGGATGAATTTATTCCTCCAGGGTTTTTAAAATATAATCATACAAATTGGCCTTGAACTGAACTCGTGAAGTATAGTTCGTTCCACCGTAATGGCCTGCATCTTTTTCCACTCTCAAGAGGATTGGATTTTTTTGAGCCTCCCGGTTTTGTAACTCTGCCACGAATTTGTAAGAATGCAAAGGTGGAACCCTGTCATCATTTTCCGAAGTCATTACCAGCATAGAAGGGTAATTCACATCTTTGTTGATATTGTGAAGCGGAGAATAGCTGCGTAGGTTTACGAAATCGGTAGAGTCTGCTACAGTTCCAAATTCGTCCCGATGTAATACGCCAACAGTGAAATGCTCTAATCGGAGCATATCGGTTACTCCAACAACAGGAATTACTGCTTTGTAAAGGTCAGGACGTTGAATTGCAGCTGCAGCTACAACCAATCCTCCGTGCGAAGCACCTGTTATGGCAAGTTTACTAGGTGAGGTATATTTTTCTTTGATTAAATACTCCGCCGCAGCATTAAAATCATCAAAAGTATTTTGTTTTTGCAATCTTTTTCCTGCCATCGACCATTCAAGACCTAAATCTCCACCGCCCCTTACATTGGCAAAGGCATACACTCCACCTTTCTCAATAAAGTAAACAATTCCCGGGTCAAAATCGGGCGATGAAATTGATCCAAATCCGCCATAAGCTTTTAACAAACATGGATTATTTCCATCGCGCTTTAAACCTTTTTTGTATACCAGGTTCATAGGAATACTTATGCTATCGTTAATGGCGTAAGTAACCGATTCTGTAACGTAATTTTTAAAATTGAATGTAATGTTTACAGCCTCACCATACTTTACTTCGAATGTTTTGATATTAAAATGATAGGAGATGGACGGCATGGTATATTGTTCTCTGTAGAAGATTAAATTTTCATCTTCTTTTTCGCCTGAGAAACCATAGATGGAACTACCATTCGGGAAATCCATATTGAACAATTGTTTCCCTGAATAGTCGAATACCTTAAGAATTGGATGCTGGTTGGTTTGATAGCTTAGCAACAAGCGATCTGTTTTAACATAGCAATTCAAAAGCACGCCATTTTGTAAAGGAGCTACAATTTGTCTCCATTGATATGGATTGTACGGATCAATTTCTACCACAGATCTACCATTCGATTTTTCACCTGCCAGGGCGATCAGCTTTCCATCCTGGCTGTCGATAAATGAAATGCTTCTTCTCTGCTTCATTAACAATGGTCGCAGGTATGGATTTTCAGATTCATAATCGATAAAAAAGTAGTTGAAACATGTCCTGGTTTCCTCTTGTAAAATGAAATATCTTTCGTTAGAAGTGGTCTGAAACGAAAACTTATTGGTAGGATCTTTCCTCTTAAAAATCAACTTGTCCTGATCTTGTGACTCGCCCAATTTATGGTAGTATACTTCCTCACCAATTGCGGTATAAAACTCTCCTTTGTTTGGATATCTGGAATAGAAAAAACCATCGTCTTTCCAGGCCAATGAAGAGTATTTTACCCCTTTGATATGATCACCCTTTTCGTTTCCAGAAGGCAAACTTACCACCTTAATTTCTCTCCAGTCGGTTCCATTTCGTGTAATAGCATAGGCCAAATAGTTGGAGTTTTTAGAAACACTATAGCCTGCCAGGCTAACATTATCTTTGCCATTTTTGAAGTTAGGATCTACAATCACCTGATCGATACTGTTCGGACTCTCACCCAAATAAAGGGCAGCATTCGCCATCTTATTTCTAACATATTTGGCAAAGTAGTATTTTCCACTTTTTACAGCATGAAAACCATCTACATGCGCATACTTTTGTATGAGTGCTTTTGAGTTGTATTTGGCAGATGCTTTTGTAAGGAATTTAGACGACATTTTGTTTTCGGCATTAATCCAGTCGATTACGTTTTGGCTTCTAACATCTTCCAGCCATCTGTAATTTTCTGTAACCAGGTATTGATTAAAAAAAGTGTCGGTTACCGTATGTTTTGGGCAGGTAGGATATTCAAGAGCTTGCGCCTTGATTTGTTCAGTACCACAAACTAAGCATAGAAAGCTTAATAATCGTGTTAAAGGTTTAATCATGAGTATAAAGTTAATTTAAGTTTTTAGTATGTTAAGAAGAAGCGAATTTACAGAAAATCATTTTATTATGACAATAAAAAACCTTAACTTTTGACTGCCAATAAAATCAAAGAAAACCCTAACCTTAAACACGTTTTTATGAATAATGAAGTTTCAAGAAGAGAATTTATCCGTACAGGGTCTGTATCTCTTGCAGGAATGGCGATTCTACCATCATTTTTAAGTTTTGGTTGTAATCGGTTAACCGACCAATCAGGATTGGGAGAGTACCTGGAACACTTTGGTGTAACCAGAGAAATGTTACAAAAGGTAATGGCCGAAGCCTTATCACGAGGTGGAGACTATTGCGACCTGTATTTTGAGCATACGCTTTCCAATAATGTAGCATTAATGGATAATGAAGTGAATCGCGCAGGTTCTAACATCGATTATGGAGTAGGTGTTAGGGTTTTAAAAGGCGACCAGACAGGATATGCTTTTTCTGAAGAAGTAAGTCTTGAAGCCATGTTAAAGGTGGCAAAGACAGCTGCCAGCATCGCGAATGAAAGTAAAGATTTTCCTTCGATTAACTTAAATGAAAAAACGCATCCAGATTACTACAAATTTAAAACTGCATGGGAAGATGTTTCCATCAAGCAGAAAATTCCTTACCTACAAAAACTAAACGACAAGATTTTTGCTCTTGACGAAAAAGTAGATAAAGTACAGGTATACCTGAACGATGAGTCGAGCTATGTTTTGTTTGCCAATTCGGAAGGGATTTTGAGTTTCGACTACCGACCAATGTTTAGCTTAACAGCTAGCTGTGTAATGATCGATGGAGATAAAAAAGAAGATTTCTATTCGGCTCGTTCAATGAGAGTAGGATTCGAATACTTAACTGATGAATTGCTTGATGAGATTGCCAATGAGGCAGTTAAAGGAGCAAAGCGTCAGTTCCTTGCCGGCAAACCAAAAGCTGGTGAAATGCCTGTTGTTCTTGCTGCAGGTAGCTCAGGTATTCTTCTTCACGAAGCCATTGGTCACGCCTTCGAGGCCGATTTCAACCGCAAGGAAACTTCTATCTTCTCCGATAAAATGGGTAAGAAGATTGGTAAGGATTTCGTTACTATCGTTGATGATGGAACCAATCCAAATATTAGAGGTTCGGTAAACATTGATGATGAAGGTATTGATACGCAAAAAACCAATCTGGTTACAGATGGTGTGTTAACAAGCTACATTCACGATAGAATCAGCGCCAAGCATTATGGTGTAGATCCTACAGGAAATGGTAGAAGAGAATCCTTCAGATATGCACCGCTTCCTCGTATGAGAAATACCTATATGGAAAATGGTCCTCATACCAAAGAGGAAATTATTGCCAGCGTAAAAGAAGGTGTATTTGTTGATTCATTCACCAATGGAGAGGTGAAAATTGGAGCTGGAGATTTTACATTCTACGTGAAATCGGGCTATTTAATTGAAAATGGAAAACTGACTCAACCAATTAAGGATATCAACCTGATTGGTAATGGTCCTGAATCATTGGCCGAAATTGAAATGGTAGCCAACGATTTTAAAATGGACTGCAGTACCTGGACATGTGGTAAGAGCGGACAAGGTGTTCCTGTATCACTTGGATTACCAACCATTAAAGTTTCGAAACTTACAGTTGGTGGAGTTAATGCATAGTTGCATTGTAGTATCATTTATCAATTAAAAAGAAGAATCAATGAAAGACAATAAAAAAATGGAATTGGCCCATTGGGCTTCCAAATATGCAAAGGAAAATGGAGCGAATGAGGTTTCAGTTTCTGTATACGACTCAAAACAATCTGATGTTGAGATTAGAGAACAAAAAATCGATAAAATTCAGGAGTCGATTGAAAGTGGCTTGAGTATTAAGCTATATGTGAATGGCAGATATTCAACACATTCTACCAACCGTTTGAATAAGCCAGAGCTTGAAAGATTCATTAAAGAAGCAATTTTAGCAACCAACTATTTGGCCGAGGATAAATACAGATCCTTACCAGATCGCGAGCTATGTTACAACGGCGAAGAGAAAGATTTGAAATTATCAGACTCGACTTACGATGCTGTTGATCCTCGCGAGAAGATCGAAGCAGCCATGAAAGTTGAAGCCGAAACTATTGGAATGGACGATAGAATTATTACCGTTTCAGGTTCTTATGGCGATGGATCATCAAGAGGTTATATGGTAATGAGTAATGGAGTTGAAGGATTCAACGAATCAACTTCTTTCTATGTAAGTGCAGGTGCGTCAATCAACGGTGGCGACAGCAGACCTTCTGCTGGTCATTATATGGCAACCCGTTTCTGGGATCAACTGAATCCGGAAGGAGTTGGAAAAATTGCAGTTGAAAGAGCACTACAAAAAATTGGGGCGAAGAAAATTAAATCAGGTAAAATGGACATGCTGATCGAGAATCGCTCGGTAGGTAGAGTATTCAGTTCATTGCTTCAACCATTGTATGGATATAATTTGCAACAAAAGCGTTCCTTTATGGAAGGTAAAATTGGCCAGAAAGTAGCTTCTGATGTGTTAACTATTGTTGATAATCCATTTATTGAGTCGGGACGTAATTCTCGTCTTTTCGACAGAGATGGATTGGCTTCCAAAGAAATGACAGTGATTGAAAATGGAATTCTTAAAACCTATTACATTGGAAATTACTACGGAAAAAAATTAGAGATGCAGCCAACTACAGGTTCTCCATCCAATTTAATTTTCGAAAAAGGCAGCAAAGATCTTAATGGCTTAACGCGAGAAATGAAAGAGGGTATTTTGGTTACTGGTTTTAATGGTGGTAACTCAAATCCTGCCACTGGTGATTTTTCTGTTGGTGTGGAAGGTTTTTATGTGAAAAATGGTGAAGTGATTCATCCTATTTCAGGAATGAATATTACTGGTAATCACAAAGAAATCTGGAATCAATTGGTAGCTGTAGGAAATGATCCTTTAACCGATCGTTCATGGCAAACTCCAAGTATGCTATTCGAAGGAGTAGATTTTAGCGGATTGTAATCGTAAAAATTATATCAATCTAATAAGGCCCCATCAACTTGATGGGGTTTTTTTTCGAATTGTATCTATATTGTTGGGTAAGAGGGTTTGTTATAAGTTGCACAATGTCAGCAATTAAGCTTTGGAATGTCCTTTTTGCATTCTATATCTCATCTAAGAAATTATTATTAGGCAATCTAATGTTATTATTTAGTCGACTCAAACGAAGTCTAACTAAACTTTATCAAAATGAGATTGCCATTATTCTTATTCTGCCTGATTGCTTTTACAAGCCATGCGGAGAACAATTTAAGAGGAGAGTGGAGCGTCAAAAATATTGAGGCCCATTCTTTACAGGAAAATGCGTTGGGATATCATCCCGATAAACAGATCGGCATTTACTTACCACCATCTTACCCTACTTCCAAAAGCAATTATCCGGTTGTATACTTCCTTGAAGGATATGGAGGAGGAATTGATCAAAGTGGCTATGTGGCAAACCTGGTAGACTCATTGATTCAAAATCGACAAATTCCTGAAATCATATTTGTACAAATTACTGGCGATTATAGCTTTAGAGGTAGCTTTTATGTGAATTCACCAGTAACAGGAAACTGGGAGGATTTTGTGGTGAAGGATGTGGTCCGTTTTATGGATACAAGTTATCGCACTCTGAAAAATGCAGATTCTAGAGCTTTAATAGGTATGTCGATGGGAGGATTTGGCGTATTGAACTTAGCCATGTTGCACCCGGAAGTTTATCAATTGGCATATGCAATGAGCCCGGGACTATTTGATGAAGATGGTTTGGGCAATTGCCAGATTTTCAAAAATGGGGGAACAATTGATCCAATTCTTAGCCTTATTAAGAGCCTGGATAAATTATCGCCGGAAGAGGCACACAAAGCCTATCTAAAATATGTGGGTGAGATACAGGATTGGAATATTGAATTCACCCTGGCATATGGAATGGCATTTGCCCCAAACCCTGAAAAAGCGCCTTATTTCGATTATCCAATTCGAATTGTGAATAAAGACACTATTGTTGATAAAGACACCTGGTTGAAATGGGAGCAAGGCTTTGGTGGGTTGAATGAGGAAATTGCCAGGTATCAAAAGAATTTGAATCAATTGAAGCTTTTGAGCATTGATTGTGGCTACAACGATGGTTTTGCCTGGATTGTTGATGGATCGATTTCTTATGCCAATTTGTTGAAAGATCACAAAATATCACATAGCTTTGAACTCAACCAGGGAGATCATGGCAGTATGTTTACACATCAAATGTACCATAAGGTATTGCCAACAGTGGCAGCTGGTTTACAATACGAAAAGTAAAAGATCGAATTTATGAGAATAATTCTGTTTCAATTGATATGGCTTTTGCTACTAAGCTCTACTCTTTTTGCACAAGAAACAATGGGTGAGAAAATCTATCGGGAAGGCATGTTTGCTTATCCCAATGGAAAAATGAAAGCCCTTATTTTGAGCTATGATGATGGCTTGCAGCAAGATTCCATACTGGTGGCAATGCTGAATCAATATGGTTTGAAAGGAACTTTTAACCTGAACTCTGCCTATTTTGGGAAGAATGTGAATTGGTTGAAAAATCTGATTGGAAAGAGCGGAAGATATTTAAACGAGGAGCAGATCAGCAGAATTTACCAGGGACATGAAATTTCGGCTCATACACATACACATCCTCATTTGCCGGAATTAACAAAGGATGAAATTGACCTGGAAATCAGAACCAATATCGAAGCTTTATCTAATATCAGTAAAAAGAAAATAGTAAGTTTTGCCTATCCTTTTGGTGAGTATAAACAGGAGGCAAGAGAACTTTTAAAGAGACGCGGCATTAGCAATGCCAGAACCATAAATGATACTGAAACTTTCGAACTATCTAATAATTTCCTGCTTTGGAATCCAACTTGCCATCATAGCCAGGCGAATGAGTTTTTACCAGATTTCACTTCAAAATCAGCCCAGAAACCAATACTGTTTCACATTTGGGGGCACAGTTGGGAGTTTGATGGAAATCAGGAAAATAACAATTGGGAGTATTTTGAGAATATCTGCCTGGAATTAAAAAATACAAATGAGCTTTGGAGTGCAACAGCTGGTGAATTTGTTGAATATATAAAGGCCATTAGATCCATTTCCGGCAAGAATGAACTGCTTAATAATTCCAGTCTTGTTTTATGGCTTCGAATCAATGGGAAAATGATTGAAATTCAGCCCCAAGAGAAAATACGAATAGATTAAAACAAGAAGATAGTAATAGAGTAAAGGCACGATTTGTAATTCAAATTGTGCCTTTTGTACTTAAGAACAGGTCTTGTGAATTAGAAATCCGGATTTCTTTCACATAGCGTAAATATTTGTTTAAATTTACAGGTTGTTTTGTTAAACCAATTGTAATTAAGAATGCGAAGATTCTTCCTCCTTTCCATCCTCATTCAATTATGCTGTATTCAAATTTCCTTTGGACAAATGGGGTCCTTGGAAGAAAAACTTGTCGAGGCTGAACATTATCTTGAAGTAAGAGATAGTATCATTCAAGAGAAGAAGTACAGATTGTCTGTTCTTACCGATTCTTTGAATCAATTTGCACGAGACCAAAAATTTGAGGAGGAGTATCGCTTGTCGGATATCCTGACAAGGGAGTATGAGTCATTCGTTTATGATTCTGCCTTTCATTATGCTTCCAAATCTATAAAACTAGCTTACCAGTTAAATGATAAGACAAAAATTGCAGAGGCAAAATCAAACCTGTCATTAATCCTTCTCTTAAAAGGTTTGTTCAAAGAAACCATCGATACTTTGGAAACCATTGAATACCGACACCTGGAAGGCAGTAAGAAAATTCGATTCTACACGGTCGCTTATAGATCTTACTATGATTTATCCAATTCTCGCTGGGGATATTATCAGCCAAAATACAGAGAGTTGGGACATCAGTTTTGTGAGAAAATTTTTCAGGAAGGAGACCCGAACTCTTTTGATTATCTTTTGGCCAAAGCGCTAAGTAGTTTGATTTCCAATAAAAACGACGAAGCGATTTTCTTTTATAATAAATTGTTGAACGAACACAAGTTAAACGATCATGAACAGGCCATATGTAATTGCGGATTGGGTATCGCTTATTCAAGATTTTTTGATAACGAAAAGGCAAAATATTATCTGCTGAAAGCTACCATTAATGATATAAAATCGGCCACAACGGAAACTGTTGCAGCCAAAGTGTTGGCAGAGCTCTTACATTACGAAGGCAGTGTAGAGAGAGCTTATCAGTTTATCGAACATGCCCAAAACGATGCAAATTTTTTTGGCAGTCATGCCAGGAGGTTGGAAATTTCATATATCAAACCTGATATTGAGGCTGCAATGCTGAATAAGGTAGAACAAGAAAAGAATGTAATGCGCTATGTGGCCATTGCTGTAGTCTTCGTTGCCTTGTTAATTGTTCTGTTTATAGCTATTGTTTACCGACAATTAAGAGAAATTAAGAAAGCCCGAAAAGAAGCATTAATTGCAAACAAAAACTTACAGGAAGTAAATGACATGCTTCGAGAGGTAAGTCGAATAAAAGAAGAATATGTAGGTTACTATTTCAATTTCAGTTCTCAATTTATTGAGAAACTGGAAGCTTTTAAAAAGGCAATATCGCGACAGCTGTTAACGAAGCAATACGATGCCATCGAAATGGAATTGAAAAATTACAATTCCAAGAAGGAGCGTCAGAATTTGTTTGAGGATTTCGACAGGATCTTCTTGAAACTATTCCCTGATTTTGTAAATCGATTCAATCAACTGTTCAGCGAAGAGGATCAAATTCAATTGAAAGATTCGCAAAGTCTCAACACAGATTTACGAATATTTGCATTAATCAGATTGGGTGTAAACGACAATGAAAAAATTGCAAGTATTCTAAATTTTTCGGTGAATACCATTTATACTTACAAAACTAAAATCAAGAATCGTTCGCTTATTGCCAATGAAGATTTTGATCTCAAAATCATGGAAATTAAGTCCGTTTAGCCTTAATTTTTGTCAATATATCGTCTATATTTTCCAACTTTAATAAAATATATAAAGATCACATATATAGCAGTATAGCTATTTGTGTGATCTTTTTTCGTCTATATTCTTTATAGGTATTTAGTATTTCAATGTCAGCCAGGGTTTCTTTGATCTGCGAAATTGTAAAATCATTGTCTGCAGCATGATTTTGATTTCGGCCGGAATTGGGAAATCGGTTTTGAATACATCAAATTTTGCTTCTAAATGAAGCTGACGCGTTGAAGTACTAACTCTATTAAAAAGAATTATGAGAAAATTATTATTGTTGTTTTGGGCAATGTTTCTATCGATAGGAATGTTTGCTCAAACTCAGGAAATAAAAGGAAAGGTTCTGGACGCTTCCAATGGTGAACCTTTACCGGGAGTTTCCGTTGTTGTTAAAGGTACCACATCGGGTACGGCAACAGACTTTGACGGAGTATTTACTCTAAATGCCGATAAAGGTCAATTTTTGGTCTTTTCTTTTGTTGGATTTATCAACCAGGAGGTTGAGGTGCTCGGAACCGAAAACGTTGAAGTTTTCATGGAACCGGATGTTATGAACCTGGAACAGGTAGTTGTTGTAGGTTATGGCGTACAAAGAAAAAAGGATAAAACCGGAGCTGTAATGAATGTTGGAGCTGACGATCTTCAGCAGGGAGTGCTACAGGATCCTATCCAGGGAATTATGGGTAAGGTTGCCGGTGTAAACATTAGCAAAAAAGGGGGTGACCCAAATGCTGGCTTTAATGTTCAAATTCGTGGTACTGCTGGTTTTTTCTCAGGAACATCGCCTTTGTATGTAGTCGATGGAGTTCCTGGAGTTGATCCTACCACTGTTGCAGTTGAAGATATTGAATCGTTTAACGTATTAAAAGATGCATCTTCTGCAGCCATTTATGGTTCTCGTGGTGCAACTGGTGTTATTATTATTACCACCAAACAAGGAAAACAAAATCAAAAAGGCAGAATCTTTTATTCAGGTTACATATCTTCCGATGTTGTTGCCAATGAATTAGATTTGTTAAGCGCAGCCGAAATTCGTGAATATGCCAGCGAAAATGGATTAACACTTGACGATGGTGGTGCCGATACCGATTGGCAGGATGAGGTTTTCAGAACAGGAATGTCTCAATCTCACAATATTTCGATGAGTGGAGGTGGAGATGACCATACTTACAGAGCAAGTATTGCCTACACCAATTTCGAGGGTGTCGTAAGAGGAACCGATAGAGAAAGAGCCATTGTTCGATTGAATGCCATGCAAAAAGGATTGAACGACAAACTGACATTGAGTGTAAACCTTTCTGGTACATTTGAAAATAACAACTACGTTCAAACCAGTGGCAACAATGGTGAAGCAGTTTTGTTTCAAACTTTCTCGCGAAACCCAACCTATCCGGTTTACAGGGAAGATGGATCTTACTATGAAGTAAACGATTTTGAGAATTCGAATCCTTTGGCTTTGATCAATCAGATTAAAAATGAGAGAGATGCCAAAAGATATCTTGCCAATGCAAAAGCCGATCTTGAAATTATCGATGGCCTGGAAGCTGGGCTAAATATCTCTTATCGAAAAGATGATGATGAAACCTGGTTCCACCGTCCTTCCTACCAAATCACTTCAAGTGATGGCGGATACGCACGAAGAGGCTATAACAACAGCGATACCAAAATGATTGAAGCTACGCTTAAGTACAACAAAGTATTTAAGGAAAAGCACAATGTGAATTTATTGGGAGGTTACTCGTGGCAAGAGGATAAGAGCACAAGTTTTGCGGCTCAAGGGAGAGATTTATTATCAGACGAAGTTGGCGCTGATAACTTGAGATTTGCTAACGATGTTCTTCCTCAGGATATTGAATCATGGAAACAGAGAAGCCGTTTAATCTCTTTTATTGGTAGAGCGGTTTACAACTACGACTCAAAATATTACCTGACAGCAACCATTCGTCGCGATGGATCTTCAAGATTTGGTGATAACAATGAGTGGGGATGGTTTCCATCATTCTCTACCGCCTGGGATATTTCTAGCGAGAAATTTATGGAAAATGCCCAATGGATTGAGCAGTTAAAGTTAAGAGTTGGATTTGGTGTGACTGGTAACCAGGAAATTGGCAACTATCATGATATTGCAAGAATTGGTACAGGAGGTAGAACTTTAGATCCTACTACAGGAGAAGAAACTTTAATTATTCAGCAATCGAGCAATGCAAATCCCGATTTGAAATGGGAAGAAAACAGGGAATGGAACTTTGGTTTGGATTTCGCACTGTTCAATAACAAATTAACCGGTTCGATTGATGTTTACGACAAAACAACCGATGATTTGCTTGCAGAATATGCTGTTCCGGTTCCTCCAAACAGATACGATAGAATTTATGCCAATGCAGGAGAAATTTCGAACAAAGGTTTGGAAATTAACCTTACTGCTAATCCTATTCGTACTCAAAATTTCACCTGGAAATCAACTTATTCATTCTCAACAAACAAGCAGGAAGTAGTTTCACTATCGGATGATACTTATTCACTGGATAATATGCACACTTCATGGATTAGTGGTAGAGGTATGGTTGGTGTATGGACCCAGTTGATTGAGCCGGGACGCGAGCTGGGAACCTTCTATGGATGGAAACATGCTGGAATCGATCAGAATGGACAGTGGTTGTTCTACGACAAAGATGGAAACATTACCAAGGAACAAAGAGATGAAGACCGCCAGGTAATTGGACATGCTTTGCCTGATTTCACCATGAGTTGGACCAACAATATCACTTATAAAAACTGGGATTTAAACTTCTCATTAAGAGCAGTGGTTGGTGGCGATGTATTGAATGTTACCCGTATGATTCTGGGCAATCCAAACATGCTTCCAAACAGAAATGCATTAAAAGATGCGATGACTTTGGCTCCAATTCTTTCAGATGCTCCTAAGTTTTCAGATTACTACATCGAGGATGGATCATTCATTCGTTTAGACAACGTGACTTTAGGTTACAACTTCGATGTAAGTAAAATCAAGTGGTTAAGCAATTGTAGAATGTATGTAAGCTCAAACAATTTGTTCACGCTTACCAAGTATTCCGGAATCGATCCAGAATCAAGTTATGGTGGCTATCAGAACCTTGGTTTGGACATGTACGATATCTATCCAAAAACCAAAACTTTCACTTTTGGGATGAAAGTAGGTTTTTAAGCAAAATGAACTGAATGGGATTAAGTAATCCGCCGAAAGGCAGATTGTCAAATGCTTAACTAGAAAAATGAACAAGATGAAAATTAAAATATTTGGACTTCTGGCCATTATTGCAATGTTTGCTTCATGTACCGACTTGACTGATGAAGTATATAGTGAACTGTTGGCAGACGAATATCCTGAGAATGAAACTCAGGCGCAACTGATAACAAATAATGCTTACGCCCAATTGCAATCTCATATCGATGGTGGTTGGTGGTTTGCACAAGAAATTACTTCCGACCTTATTGTAGCACCAACTCGTGGTTCCGACTGGGACGATGGAGGAAAGTGGAGAGCTCTTCATACGCACACCTGGGATAACAATCACGAATATGTGAACAACATGTGGCGTAATTTTTACAACGGGGTAACCGAGTGTAATAAGGCAATTGAATACCTTGGCGATGCCGAAGCTTCGAAAAATGCTGTGGCTCAAATGAAGGTTTTACGTGCCTACTATTATTACCTGTTGATTGATAACTATGGCGATGTACCTTATGTAACAAGCTTTTCGGATGCTCCTGAAGCTCCTGAAAAGGCAAGCAGAGCTACCGTTTTCAATAATATTATTGCTGATATTGAAAGTGTAATTGGCGACCTTAGTGGATCTTCAACAAGTTCGGTAAATGAATATACAGCTTACGCCCTATTGGCAAAATTGTACTTAAATGCCGAAGTGTATACTGGAAGCCCGATGTGGGAAGAATGCGAAAACTATTGTGATCTGATCATTAATGGTCCGTACAGCCTAGAGTCGAACAGACTGGGTGCATTTGTTACAGAGAATCAGAATTCTCCAGAGAACATTTTCACCGTACCTTACGATGAGGACAACTACCAGGGATTTATTCTTCACCGAAGAACTTTGCACTATACAAACACCGCAACCTTTAATGCCAGAACAACATTTTGGAATGGCTTCTGTGCGCAAGAAAGATTGGTCGATTTCTTTGAAGACAATGATGCACGAAGAGCAGGATTGCTGTTGGGGCAACAATTCTCATCGACAGGAGAGGCTTTGCTTGACGCCGATGCTGGTAACGCTCCTGTAATCTTTACAAAAGAGGTTCCTGCACTAAGAATGGATGCTTCGTTTTCATCAGCAGAGATTCGATTCTCGGGTGCAAGAATGGTGAAATTTGAAATCAAAAGCGGTGTAAAAGATAACCTAAGTAATGATTTGCCAATTTTCCGTTTGGCCGATTTCAAATTGATGAAAGCAGAATGTGAACTGAGAAAAGTGGGCGGAAGTCTGGCTGTGGCTAAATCGGAAATTAATGATATTAGAACAGCTGCAGGTGCCAGTGCATGGGATGATGCTGACATAACCCTTGATAACCTTCTGGATGAGAGAGGAAGAGAGATGTGGTGCGAAGCACATCGCCGTCAGGATTTAATCCGATTTGGAAGTTTCACGGAATCATGGTGGGAGAAATCTCCGGATACCGAAGTAAATCATTTGTTTCCGATACCTCAATGGGCAATTGATAGCAATCCAAATTTGAACTAAAAGAGGTATTAAGAATTGAAAAATGATTTAGAAATGAATAAACTGACAATATTAATATTAGCAATTGTTGCAAGTGTTTCATTGTATTCTTGCGATGATGATGTAGATGCTCCACAAGTAATGGAAATCTACAATGGATACTATGTTTCGGGAGATGCAACACCATTTCCTGAACTAGAGAATGGAGGTTTGATGGTTCCTGGTAGTGTTGTTGGCCAGGCAACAAAATTTATGGAACTGGCAGGCGGCAGTATTCTTGTGAGCCAGGAAAACAATTCAACGGCAGAGCTGCCTAATTCAACAAAATTTGGTCTGAATTCGGCTGATGAGTTTGTAATTGATGGAGAGGCAATCAATTTTAACGATACTCCGGGCACCTATTTTTTCAGAACTGATACCACCTCAAGATCAGTATCATTTGTAGCCATTAACAGCTGGGGTGCAATTGGAAGTGCAACCCCGGGAGGTTGGGGCGAAGATACCGACATGAGCCTGGAATCGTCGGAGAATGGAGAATACATTTATTCTGTAACGCTTGATTTGATTGGTGGAGAATGGTTAAAATTCAGAGCAAATGATCAATGGGCTCCACAATTTGGAGTAGTTGATGGAAGTTTGTCTTTGAGACTATTCGAATCGGAATCAGATCCTGGTTCAATTCAGGTTCCTGAAAGTGGGAATTATACAGTCAAATTGATTTTAGGAACAAAGTTCGATTATGAACTGAACAAAAATTAAAAGTTACATCCTTAGTGATAAAGAAATTTCACCCTTATTAGCCTTAGGTGAGATAAATTAGAAATTTAGTTCAGGATGTTCGTCTTTTTGAGACGAACATCCTAAATTTATATTCCAGTGGTAGTTACCATATGGATTTTTTCAATTTTATAAAAGTATCAATCTGTTATGAATTTTAGAGCGATTCAAAGTTTATTGATTGGTGTATTGATGATATTCGCATCATGCACCAATGGGAAAATGACAAGCAAAGTATCATCGCCCGATGGTAAAATTGGCGTGGAAGTGAGTATGGTAGAAGGACAAGCGGTGTACCAGGTTTCCTTTAATGGAAAGCAGGTGATCGAGCCTTCGAGTATGGGTTTCGATTTTAAGAACATGCCTTCTATCGAAAAAGGATGGAAAATTGTGAATTCTGAAAGTAGCACTGGCGACTCTAACTGGGAAATGCAGTGGGGAGAAAAACGAGTTGTAGTAGACCAGTTCAATCAGTTAAAACTTTATTTGGAGGAAGAACAGGCTCCAAACAGAAAAATGAATCTTGTATTTAAAGTGTACAACGATGGATTGGGATTCCGATATGAATTTCCTGAACAGGAAGGAATGAAGGAAGTGTTAATCACCGAAGAGAATACGCAGTTTAATCTTACCGGCGATCATAAAACCTGGTGGATACCTGGAGACTGGGATATCTACGAGCACCTGTACAATACCACAATGTTCTCTGAGATTGATGCTACTAGTTTGAGAAACCACGCTAGTCTTGCTCAAACATCTATACCCAATAATGCGGTAAATACTCCGGTTACCATGAAAACTGATGAGGGAATTTACCTGAGTTTTCACGAGGCAAACCTGACAGATTATTCAGGAATGACATTGAAAGTGAATCAAAAAGATTTGATGTGGGAAGCTTGTTTGGTAGGTTCCTTAAACAACGATTACAAAGTAAAACGAAGTTTGCCTTTTAATACGCCTTGGAGAACCATTCAAATTGCTGAAAAAGCTGGTGATTTGATTGAATCAGATTTGATTGTTAACCTGAACGAACCCAATAAACTTGGTGATGTAGATTATTTTAAACCCATGAAATATGTTGGAATTTGGTGGGATATGCACCTGGGAACCAGAACCTGGGATTATGGCGCATCTCAAGATATGAATTCAGCAACAGGTTTAAAAGCTCATGGCCGACATGGTGCAACTACCGAATATGCAAAGGAATTAATCGATTTTGCATCTGAAAACAATATTGGTGGTATTTTGGTTGAAGGCTGGAACACCGGATGGGAACATTGGATTGGCTTTGAAGATCGTGAAGGAGTTTTCGATTTTGTAACGCCTTATCCTGATTACGATTTGAAAGAAGTGGTTCGTTACGGTAAAGAAAAAGGTGTGGAATTAATCATGCATCACGAAACATCAGCAGCTCCACGTACTTACGATCAACAAATGGATACGGCTTATCACATGATGAACGCTTTGGGAATTCATTCTGTGAAAACAGGTTATGTGGGTAAAATTATTCCTAAAGGAGAATTCCATCACGGACAATGGATGGTAAATCATTATCGCAGGGCATTGCTTAAGGGTGCTGAAAACAAGATTGCAATCAATGCGCACGAACCAATCAAAGCAACTGGTTTGCGCAGAACCTACCCGAATGCAATTGCACGTGAAGGTCTTCGCGGACAGGAATTTAATGCATGGTCTGCCGACGGTGGAAACCCACCCGAGCATTTGCCAATTGTTGCATTTACAAGAATGTTATCGGGTCCTATCGATTATACACCTGGTATCTTTAATATTAAATTGGAACCTTATAAAAAGGAGAATCAGGTAAACACAACTTTGGCACATCAATTGGCTTTGTATGTTGTAATTAACAGCCCAATTCAAATGGTTCCGGATTTAATTGAAAGCTATAAAGGAAACGATGCTTTTCAGTTTATTCGCGATGTTGCTGTTAACTGGGAACAAACAAAAGTATTGAATGGTGAAATTGGCGATTTTGTGAGCATAGCGCGTCAGGATCGTGAATCGAACAATTGGTTTGTGGGTGCCATTACCGATGAAAATGAAAGAGAGATGAATATCAAGCTTGACTTTTTACCGGAAGGCAAAAAATTCATGGCAACACTTTATTTAGATGGCGATAATGCTCATTGGGATAAAAATCCGACAGAATTTAAAATTGAAAAAATGGAAGTTGATCGTTCCAGCGAATTGAAATTGAAGCTGGCAGCAGGAGGTGGAGCTGCAATTAGTTTGATGGAAATGAACTAGTTCATACTTTAACAATATTTTAAGTGGCATTCTTCTCGAAGGATGCCACTTTTTTTGTAGCTTCACTACATCAATTTTCTATGCATGGAAAATTGTTTCCTACAAATCACAAATACTTTTATAATATGCTAAGATTCAGTTTAAAAGCCAGCTTGTTGTGTTTGGCTTTTATAAGCATTTTTTGGAATGCTCAGGCAAAAGAGGATGTTCGATTATTGCGATATCCCGATATCAATAAAGATTTAATTGCCTTTGTGTATGCAGGCGACATTTGGACAGTGAATGCCAATGGTGGTGATGCTACACGTTTAACCTCTCATATGGGAATGGAATTGTTCCCTAAAATCTCTCCTGATGGACAGTGGATTGCCTTTTCGGGCGAATACTCGGGAAGCAGACAAGTGTATGTAATGCCTGCAACCGGAGGTACACCAAAACAATTGACTTACTACAATTCGGTTGGCTTAATGCCTCCACGTGGTGGGTTTGATAATGTAGTTTTGGACTGGACACCAGACAGCAAATCAATTTTGGTACGTATGAACCGTACTGCCTTTGGCGAGAGAAATGGTAAATACTTTAAAGTGGGTATTGATGGTGGAATGGAAGAAGAACTTCAAATTCCGGAAGGTGGATTTGGTGTTTTCTCACCCGATGCAACAAAAATGTGTTTTGCTCCGATTAGCCGTGAATTCCGTACCTGGAAGAGGTATAAAGGAGGACGTGCTGCCGACCTTTGGATTTACGATTTAGAGAATGATCAATCCGAGAGAATTACCAAATTTGTGGGTTCCGATCAGATTCCTTCATGGTACAAGAATGCCATTTATTTTGCTTCCGATCGCGATTTAAAATTAAATATTTACAAGTACGATGTAGACAGCAAAGAGTTGACTCAAATGACCAATCACAAGAACTTTGATGTGATGTGGCCATCGGGTGAAAACGGACAATTGGCATACGAAAATGGGGGTCATATTTACAAATTAAACCTTGAAACTGGTGAAGAAAAACGTGTGGTTGTAAACATCAATTTCGATAACCCAAACACTTTACCTTTCTATAAAAATGTAAAAGGATTTATTGAAAACTGGACAGTTTCTCCTTCTGGTAAACGTGCCTTATTCGATGCTCGTGGAGATATTTTCTCTGTGCCGGCAAAGAATGGAACTACCATTAACTTAACTCAAACCCAAGGTGTAAGAGAAATGTCGCCAAGCTGGTCGCCAAACGGGAAGTACATTTCGTACTATTCTGATGCTACCGGAGAATACGAAGTGTATTTGTTAGAGAACAAAGAAGGTGCAAAGGCAAAACAAATTACCAAAGGATCTTCGTCGTGGATGTATCAGCCAATATGGACAAAGGATAGCAAGCACATGTTATTCTTCGATCGCAGTTTGAAATTAAAATTACTTGATGTTGCAAGTGGTGTAATCAAAGTGGTTGATCAGGCAGAGAGAAATGAAATCAGAGATTTTTCGGTTTCACCGGATTCCGATTGGATTGCCTATGTAAAAGACAGTTCTAACGGACAAGGTGCCATTTGGGTATATCAAATCTCTACAGGAAAAAAGTATGCCTTAACCAATGATACCTTCAGCGATTCATCACCTGTATTCTCAAAAGATGGAAACTTCATTTTCTTCTTCTCAAATCGTGATTTCAACCTCGATTTTTCAAGCTTCGAATTCAACTACCTTTACAATAATGCAACTCGCATTTATGCAATGGCTTTGCAAGCCAATGGTCCAAAATTGTTCCCATTAAAGAACGATGTAGAGGAGTACAAGGAAGAGGTAAAAGAAGAAGCGAAATCGAAGAAAAAAGGAAAAACAAATACTTCCGAAGAGAAAAAGCTAAAAGTGAAAATCGATTTTGATGGGATCAATGATAGAATTACTGCATTCCCGTTATCATCAGGAAACTATAGCGCATTGGAAGCTACCGATGATGGAATCTTATATAGAACCGGTGGCAGTTTGCATCATTATCTTCTGAAAAAAGAAAAGGATGAGGTAATCTTAAAGTCTGTTTCTTCATACGAATTAACAGGAAACGGTAAGAAAATCATGTACCGTTCGGGTTCTACATACGGAATTACAGACCTATCGAAAGGCCAGGCTGCTAAAGCAGGAGCTTTGGATCTTGATGATATGGAAATGAAGATTGATCCTGTTAAAGAGTGGAAGCAAATCTATACCGATGGTTGGAGAATTTTCAGAGATTACTTCTATGTGGAAAACATTCATGGTGTTGATTGGGCCAAAATTAAGGCCGATTACGAACCAATGATTCAGGATGTAAGTCACCGTGCCGATTTGGATTATATCCTGGGTGAGATTATCTCGGAAACCAACACCGGGCATGCTTATGTGAATTATGGCGATTTCGAGAAGGTAAAAAGAGTACAAACAGGATTACTGGGTGCCAAATTAAAAGCTGATCTGGCAAATAAAAGATACATCATTTCTAAAATTTTCGATGGTGAAAACTGGAACCCAAGTCGACGCTCTCCATTAACCGAACAAGGTGTGGATGTGAAAGAAGGAATGTATTTAATCAAGATCAACGGCAAGGATGTAACGACAAAGGTAAATCCTTATCTATATCTTGAAAATACAGTTGGAAAGAGAGTAGAAATTACGGTGAACACTAAGCCGGGAACCGAAGGAGCAAAGACCTATACCATTAAACCAATTGCCAGCGAAATGGAATTGCTTTACCTTGATTGGGTGAACGAACGTCGTGCTATGGTTGAAAAATTATCGGGAGGAAAAATTGGATACATTCATGTTCCGAATACGGCTGTCGAAGGAAATCGTGAATTGCACCGCGGAATGTATGCTTATCACGATAAGGAAGCATTGATTATTGATGACAGGTACAATGGAGGAGGATTTATTCCAGATCATATGGCAGACTTACTAGATCGCGATGTGCTTTCTTACTGGCACTTGCGTGGATTAGAACCGTGGAAAACTCCTGGAGTAGCTCATGATGGACCAAAGGCTATGCTAATTAATCATTACTCCTCTTCTGGCGGCGATGCATTCCCATATTTCTTCCGTAAAAAAGGCTTGGGTAAGCTTATCGGAACCCGTACCTGGGGAGGATTAGTAGGAATGTCGGGCAATGCCGGACTTGTTGATGGCGGATACATTGCTGTTCCTCGCTTTGGTATTTTCGACGAAAACCAAAACTGGATTATTGAAGGTATTGGTGTTTATCCTGATATTGAAGTTTATGATGAGCCTCATTTGGTAGCGAAAGGAATTGATCCTTGTGTTAAACGTGCCGTTGAGGAATTAATGAAAGAACTGGAAAGTCGACCAGCAAAGAAAAAAGTAACACCACCAGCCGATCCAAACAGGTCGGAATGGATTGAAGAAGATATCAAATAAGATTCATTTATATATTTTGAAGGAGCATCAGTGTTGATGCTCCTTTTTTTTGTAATAAATTCTAAATTGTTTGACATATTAATTTAGAACAGGTATATATTATCCTTAATTACAGGTATTAAAAAGTAAAAGTAGCAACTGCTTTTCTATGTAAAACAGGCAGGTTTAAAGGTGTTTGAATCGAGGAGGTAAGCGTGAAATTAAGTTTCTGTAAAGCGTTAAAAAATGTAAAGATAATTGTTAAATAACCATATGTTTCGTTATTTTAGGAAAGGATTACACTTATGTTGTATATTCATATTTAATCAAATCACCAAAACAGAAATTAGATGATTAAAAATTTACTCGGTAAAGCCACGCTTTGCGGTACTTTACTCCTGGCAGGAACAGCAATGCTGTCTGCTCAAAAAAATGGAAGTTCTGAATTGCCCTTAGACCCTAATGTCAGAACCGGAAAACTAGAGAATGGACTTACTTATTATGTAAGGCATAACGAAGAACCAAAGGATCGTGCGAGTTTTTATATTGTGCAGAATGTAGGTGCAATTCTCGAAAATGACGATCAGAATGGATTGGCTCACTTTTTAGAGCATATGGCCTTTAATGGAACAGAAAATTTTCCAGGAAAAGGTGTGCTGAATTACCTTGAAAAATATGGTGTTGCATTTGGACGTAATATTAATGCCTATACCAATGTTGACGAAACGGTTTACAATTTAAGTAATATTCCAACCTCGAACGAGAATCTTTTGGATTCGGCACTATTGGTATTGCACGATTGGTCGAATTATCTTAGCCTTGAAGGAGAAGAAATTGATAGTGAACGTGGCGTAATTCGCGAAGAGTGGAGAACCAGAAGATCGGGTGGTATGCGTGCTTATTTGGAGCAAAGTAAAGTAATTTACAAAGGTTCAAAGTATGCGAAACGCGATGTGATTGGTAGCCTTGATGTGATTAATAACTTCGATCACAAGGTAATTCGCGATTTTTATCACGATTGGTATCGTACAGACCTTCAGGCAATTATTGTTGTAGGAGATATTGACGCTGAGAAGTTTGAACAGAAAATCAAAGAAATGTTTGCTCATATTCCTGCAGTTGAAAATCCAAAGGAAAGAGTATATTACGATGTTCCTGGTAACAAAGAGGCAATTGTAGGAATTATTACCGATCCGGAAGTTAGCAACTACAAATTCGATATTTTCTACAAGCACAAAGCAACTCCTTTTAAGGAGAAAAACTTGCAGTACTATCGCAATTCAATTATCGAGAATTTGCATTCCAGCATTTTGGGTAATCGTTTAAATGAACTGCTTCAGAAAGGAAATGCGCCCTTTATTAATGCATTTGGAGCATATTACAACCGTGCTCGTAAAATGGATGTATATCACAATAGTGTTACATTGAAAGAAGACAATTTGCTTGGGGGTATTGAAACCTTCCTTAAGGAGATTGAAAGAGCCAACAAACATGGCGTTGTAGCAACTGAGTTGGAAAGAGCTAAAACCGAAATGTTGAGCAGGGTTGAAAAGCAATATAAAGATCGTAACAAGCAAAATAACGACCGTTTGGTGCGAGGTTATACAAGACATTATTTGGTAAACGAACCAGCTCCAGGTATCGAATTCGAGTTCGAAGCAATGAAAAAATTGTTGCCAGGTATTACAGCTGAGGAAGTGAATGCATTCTCTAAAAAGTGGATGACCAAAGAGAATATCATAATTACCTTTACTGCTCCAGAAAAAGAAGGTGTAGAACTGCCAAGCGAAGAACAACTATTAGCCGTTGTTGATAAGGTGAAAAAGGCTGAATTAAAACCTTACGTTGATAAGGTAATTACCGAACCTTTAATTGCTGAAACTCCTAAAGCCGGAAATGTAAGTAAAGAAGCAAAACTTGATGCATTTGAAGCTACAGAATGGACTTTGGCTAATGGTGCAAAAGTTGTTGTGAAAAAGACCGATTTTAAAGAGAATGAAATTCGCATGCAAGCCTTCAGTACAGGTGGTAATTCACTTTATGCAGTTGAAGATCTTGCTTCAGCAGAAATGGCCGGTGGATTCATCGCAAACTTTGGATTGGGCAAATTCGACCAAACAAGTCTTCAAAAGTTATTAACGGGTAAATCGGTGCGTGTTGCTCCTTATATCAGCGAATTAAGCGAAGGATTTAATGGAAATTCGTCGGTTAAGGATTTTGAAACCATGCTTCAATTGTTGCACATGTATTTTGTAGCGCCTCGCTTCGATAATGATGCTTTTACTGCATTAAAAGGAAGATACAAGGCTTATGTGGCAAATATGGGAACCGATGTAAATAAAGCATTTAGAGATTCTGTTTCAACTACAACAACCGATCATCACCCAAGAACCATCTTGTTCAACACCAAAATGATTGAAAGTTTGGATCTTGAAACCATGAAACGAGTATACCAGGAAAGATTTGTGGATGCAAGCGACTTTACCTTTGTATTTGTAGGTAATATTGATATCGCGAAAGCAAAACCAATGATTGAAACATACATTGGAAGCATTAAGGATATCGATCGTGAAGAAAACTGGAAAGACAATGGAGTAGATTATCCTGAAAAAGATACTTACAACCATTTTTCAAGAGCAATGGAAACGCCTAAAACTACCATTCACATCGACCTTCACGGTGATATCAAATACACAAGAGAGAATCGTATTATGATGAATGTTGTTTCTGAATTGTTGGATAAAAGATATACCGATGTAATTCGCGAACAAGAAGGTGGAACTTATGGTGTAGGTGTTAGAGCTTATGTAGATAAATTCCCTCGCGAAGAATACAATTTAATTGTTCGTTTCGATACTGATCCTGCTAAAGCAGACAAGTTGAAAGGAATTGTGTACGATGAAATTCAGGCGCTGTTTACCAAGGGAATTAAAGAGGATGACCTGGTTGAAGCCAAGAAAAACTTTGTGAAGGAATACCAGGAAAATCTTCGTAAGAATGGTTATTGGATCAATGCAATTAATCGTTACTACAGATACGACGAAAGCGTGATGTCTGTTGAAGACTACGAAAAAATGATCAATTCGATCAGCAAAGAAAAAGTAGAGAAGTTTGCTAAGAAATACTTTACAAAACCAGGAAAAGTTGAGGTGGTAATGTCACCAAAACAATAAGATTTCCGACTTCACTTTTAAAATAATAGAAGAGGCTGCCAGTTTGGTGGCCTCTTTTTGTTGTTATGAAGGCTGGGTTTTGGCAAGATCATTTTATCCCTTAAAAAAAAGCAAAAAACATGTGAAATTTAGAATACAACTAAAAAGCAAAAAACAGCTAAGCATAATCACTGTTAGGTCAATAATTCTTGTTATTTTAGATCAAATCAAAATCAATAATTATGATACTACAAATTTCTGATTGGTGGACTGCCATGGATATCGTTGAAAAGATATACTGGGGGATCTCCGTTCCATTTTCAGTGCTGTTTCTCATTCAAATGGTGATGACCTTTTTAGGGGGTGATGTTGATGATGTTGCAGCCGATGGAGATGCAGATGTGTCGGGAGATACAGGAATCGACTTTCAGTTTCTGACATTAAAGAACCTGATAGCATTTTTTACCATTTTTGGTTGGACCGGAATTATCTGTCTGCACATGGGGTTTGGCCCAGGACTGGCAACTTTTATTGCCACCATCGCAGGTCTGATTATGATGGTTATTATGGCCTCAATCATGTATTTTATGGGAAAACTTACCGAAGAAGGAACCCTAAATCTAAACAATGCCATTGGTAAAGTTGGCAATGTCTACCTCACCATCCCGGCTTCAAGAAAAGGCATGGGTAAAATTCAAATTCAGGTACAAGGATTACAAACACTCGACGCAATAACCGACGCCGAAAAAGACATTAAAACCGGTGCTGTAGTTGAAGTTATCGAAATTCTAAACGATCAAATTTTGGTTGTATACCCAATCGGATAATCAATTTATAAACGTTAAACCCTATTAAATAACAAAACATTATGGGAGAATATATAGTTCTTTTAATTACTGCTGCAGTAATATTCGTATTTGTCCTTATTGTATCCTTCTTTAAGAGATACAAGCGCTGTCCGTCCGACCGGGTATTGGTTGTGTACGGTAAAGTAGGAAAAGGTGGTGGCGCAGAATCGCGCTCGGCCAAGTGTATTCATGGTGGTGCGGCATTTGTATGGCCAATCATTCAGGATTATGCTTTCCTTGATCTTACACCAATTTCGATCGAAATTAACCTGACAAATGCTTTGAGTAAGCAGAACATTCGTGTTGATGTGCCTTCGAGATTTACTGTAGGTGTTTCAACAGAATCTGGCGTAATGACCAATGCTGCTGAGCGTCTTCTGGGATTATCGCAGGTAGATATCAGTAATCTTGCAAAAGATATCATTTTTGGTCAGTTGCGTTTGGTTGTGGCTACCATGGATATCGAGGAGATTAACAGCAACCGTGATAAGTTCCTTGCTGCTGTATCATCTAATGTAGAGGCGGAATTGAAGAAGATTGGTTTGAAGCTGATCAACGTAAACGTAACGGATATCAACGATGAATCGGGATATATCGAAGCTTTGGGTAAGGAAGCTGCTGCAAAAGCGATTAATGACGCGAAGAAGAGCGTAGCTGAGAAAAACCGTGATGGTTCCATTGGTGAGGCAAATGCATTGCAAGAGCAACGTGTACAGGTAGCTGCTGCAGATGCTTCGGCTGTTGAAGGGGAGAATACCGCTAAAATTACGGTTGCAAACTCTGATGCAGACAGACGTGAGAAAGAAGCAGAAGCTGAACGATTGGCAGTTGCAGCAGAGAAAGTTGCTTCGGCACGAGCATTAGAGGAAGCGTATTCGGCTGAGCAAAAAGCCGAGGCTGCCCGTGCAATTCGTGATAAAGCATCGCAGACAGCAGATATCGTTGTACCTGCACAAATCGATAAAGAAAAGATTGAGATTGCTGCAGAAGCGATTGCGGAACAAACTCGTCGTCATGCGAAAGGGGAGGCAGATGCAATTTACATGAAGATGGAAGCAGAAGCGAAAGGGATCTACGAGATTTTGAGTAAGCAAGCTGAAGGTTTCGATAAGATTGTGAATGCAGCCGGTGACGATGCTAAAGATGCTGTAATGTTAATGATTGCAGACAAATTGCCAGAACTGGTTTCTACCCAGGTTGAAGCAATTAAGAACATCAAGATTGATAAGGTTACTGTTTGGGAAAATGGGAACGGCAAGGATGGTAAAACATCAACTGCGAACTTTATGCAAGGCATGATGGGATCGATTCCTCCAATGGAAGAATTGTTTAAAATGGCTGGTATGGAATTGCCTACTTATCTTGGGAAAAAGGTAGAAGAAAACAAGGAAACTGTAGATTTCGAAGATGTTACCGATCAGGAAAACAAAGATGAGGAATAAGCAGATTTCTAAATCATAAGAAAAGGAGCATCGTTTGGTGCTCCTTTTTGTTTGAAATCCCTCTATTGAGATTCTTTTTACAACTGAAATTAAAGACTTTTTATTTGTATCAGTACTGACTTTGCTTAAGAGTAAATAAGGTGAGGCTCAATTTTTAGTCTCAAGCCTATCGGGATTTAAGTCTCTCAAATCGGGCTGTGTATCATTCTGGACAAGAGTTGTTAATATTCCTATCGCTCCAATGATAATGAGTCTGAGTAGGAGGCTTTTTAAATATAAACTCTTGTTTTTTTGATATTTAATGAATGTGATAATTAATGCAAGAGAACAAGCTGTTATGCCAATATTAAAAAGAAGACTAGCATAAGGATAATGCATCAATTTAAACAATACCGAGATTAATAATAAGGGCAGAGCATAACTGGAAATCATTGTTTCAAGCGATGCTTTTACATCATTTTTAACGATTAACTTTCTGATTTTATTTGATAATGGATCTTTGCTGTTTAAATAAAATAAAAAGTAAAATACGGCTAAAATGTGAATTGAAACAGAGAGAATTATTCCTGCATATGCTAATTCAAGATATTTGAATAACAAACCAGTTAATACTCCTATAATTACAATAATTTCTACTTTTTTCATTGAAATAAGATTAAGAATGCAAGGTCAATTCCTCAGCTTCAAAAGCTGTTAATTTTTCTTCTATAAAAGAGTAATCTTTGATTAGTTTAAATGTGATAATAGCGGCAGGAATAAAGAAAACTCCTAATATCATTTCGGCCATAGAGTAATCAATTAAACCTTGTATTGTCTCTTCGTCTTCAAAGAATTTAGATACGATATTACTCACAAAGTTTGAAAGAATCCATAGTACCCACCAAAAAGTAATTAAGCTTGTCATGTTGATAAAAGAGTAATCCTCCGAGAATTCAAGCAGTTTCTTTTTGGAATCATTATACATCTCATTCATAATTTTGTATGGAATAAAAAGGCTGGCAATGGGAACAATCCAACCCCAAATGGCCCAACTTTTATTATACGAGGGGTGTTTAAATCTGGTATGGTAATTTTTATAGCCTCGATAAAACCATATGGCAAATAAAACTGCTGAACCAATAAAAGCTAAATAATGAACCAGCATAATTAATGTATGTCTGATATCATTGTCTTCTGCCATTTGTGTGGTTACAGTTTCACCATTTAAAGCTGATGTAAGCAAATTATACTGCATGTAGTGTGACAGCATACCCAATAATTGAGTGGCAAGAACCAACCACATCACCCACATTAGAGCATTAGCCAGCTTTTGATTAGGAAGGATGAATTTGCTGACTTCCAGTTTTTTTTGGATCGTTTTTTCATCTTGAACATAGTCGGAGCAAATCTCTTCAAAAATTGGTTTGGCATCAGTTAATGAGCAGAGAATCCCTTGTTGTGTATCGAATTTACGATTTTCACAGGATTTGCATGTTTCAATTTGTTTCATAGAATTTAAATAGATGTTTTGTCGATTTTTAAGGAATTAAAGTAACAATAATCATATGTCAAAACAAATGATAAGTTTTGTAAATGTTTAATAAAAAAACACCCCAGTCTTCCAAAAGGAAAACCGAGGTGATCACAAATTAACTATTCTACTACTAAGAAACTAAAAATGTGCTCAAATGTATTGAGCGGTGTTTGTTGTTGTTGTTTTATTAATTTTCGTCGGTTAGTAACATTAAATAATGTGCAGCCGACCACGAAAAATGATTTGCATTTAATCCCTCACCAGTAATTGGGTGATAGTTTTCACGGATAGGAGCATCTTGCAATAAGCCTTCTGCATTGTGCAGTAGTTTTTGTGTTAATGCGTCAGCTTCCTGTTTGTATCCGTAGTTTTTCAAAGCCTGAATCCCAAAGTAAGCCTGATCTAACCACACCGGGCCACGCCAATATCCTTTTAAAGGATTAAACTTGTGATGATCGGCCACCAGGGTAGGAAAGGGGACTTTAGTTGCGAACTTTGTACTGTCTGTTAATAAGGATTTAACTCCCTTTGCCTGCTCCTGGTTTGCGATTTTTGTATACAAAGGAATCCAACCTTCCGGTCCTTGTTGTACAGTTAATAATTTGCCTGTTTTAATGGCTCTATCGTAAAAGAATCCTTTATCAGCATCATAAAATTCTTTGGCAATTCTGTCTTTCAATAGGTTTGCCTGTGCGTAAAAGTTTCTTGCTTCTTCTTTCTTTTCCAACAAACTGGCCAACTGCGCCAATTGTTCTTTTTCGGCAAACAAGTATGCATTTAAATCTACCGATTCCTGATCCATCGACCATCCATGATCGTTATTCTGAAGCATTTTAGCATCGTCGAAACGCACCGCATTGTCCATACCGCTTTCCCACTTGGCAGCGATAATGGTTCCATCGGTCGAGCCATATTCACATAAACCATTCTGATCGTGATCGCGATATTGGTACCACCACTCATGGTATTTTACCAATTTAGGATACATGTTTCGAACAAAATCCAGGTCATTGGTTTTCTTGTAAATTTCCAGAACCGCCCATGCTGCCAATGGTGCTTTGGTGTCTCTCCAGTTGTTTTCTCTCGGATCGAAGTACACACAATCTGCTACCATTCCCATTTCATCCTGGTATTGAAACATAGACAGGATATTGCTTTTTGCCAGTTCAGGATTAAAACGAACCAATGCAACTGCCTGTTTCCAGCTATCCCACGACCAAAATCCGTAAAAACCTTGATATGCCGCCGAAGGAAATACTCCATCGTGCTGTAAATCGCCGGCAGGAGAGCGCCAGTTGGTGAGTAAGGTTTGAACACATTTTACGGCAAGGCGTCTGTTTTTTTCCTGCTCTAACAGTTCAGTTTCACTGCTTAAAGCTTCGCTTAAATATCCGTTCCAACGCAATTTATTATCCGTAAAAACTTGTTCAGGATTACTCAAATAAGTTTTTAAAAGTCCGGCTTCGGCAAGTTTTTCCTGCTCGTTAAAATAATGGGAGTGAAGAAGTGTAACTACAGTTTTTTCGCCAGCTTTTAATGATTGAACTTCCTTCAGGTCCATTTGGTAAGAAAGCTTGTCTTTGGTAATGCTCACTTCTTTTTTATCCTGGTTTTGAATCAGGAAAATCTCATCACTTTTTTCGTAGTTTACCTGAACTCCATTTGCATTCTTGGCCAATTGCAACTCTTTCTCGAACAATTGCCCTTTCCAGCCTATTTTAATTTGCTTTTCCTCTTTCGAAGTGTTGAGCACCGAAGTGTGAATCAGCGAAGTTCTGTTGCTGGCAAATACAAGCTGAATGTCTATTGTAAGTTTTGGCAACTGTAATTTTTGCTGCAGCATTCCTGGTTTGTAAATCATTTCAGCTTTTGCCTTGGTCAAATCTATTTGCTGATTTGTAGTCGCATCGGTCAATACCAGTTGAGATAGGTTTTTGCCCAACCATTGTCCCCACATTTTCATGCTCAACGGACCCGCAAATCCTCCATAGTAATCTGTACTGTCCTGATGTGGCAAAGCATATCCGTGCCACGCACCTAAATCAGAAAAACCAAAAGGTTTTAAATCATATTGTTTTGCCGGAATCCCTTGTATATTGAGCACATTGCTGTACTGCTCCTGAAAATCTACTGCTTGCTTCTCCTTTTTACCTGCCGAAGGATTCAGGCAGGATGAAAGAGAAATAATGCCTGCAATTAAACTAATGTATGTAAGTTTCATTGTATTATTTGTTGCCCCCTTTCGGGGATATAAAATCAATATTTTGTATATCTGATAATAGATTAACTCTGCCGAATCCTAAGAGATCCGACAAAGTGTTACTTTTATTTTACTCTCTTTTTGCTCAGTTCATTCAAGTCTTTTTCTCCACGAATTGGGCGAAGAATAAAACTGTATTGATATGGCTGAGATGGGATACAATACTCGGCATGAACCGGAGCTCCCCAGGAATTATCTCCACCAACTCCCATTTGTTTGTAATCAATTTGGAAACTGATTACATCGCCTTGTTTGATCGCATTACCATGTTTATTTGGCTTGTCTTTTCCGCCATGGTACAATTCCTTGTAATCGAAGCCAAGGGCCGAACCAGACAATAATGGTGCTCCAATAGCCATCAATCCTTTTCCCTCATTATTGCTTAAAGCAATCCAGCGTAGGTCCGTTTTATTTCCCGTTTCCTGAGGTCGAACGTATGGATGATATTGTTCCCAAACGCTTCCCTTGTAATGATCAATCATCGCACCTGACTTTCTATCCGACATGCTTTCCTGCGGACCTCTACCAAACCATTTGATGTTCGAAAACTCTTTTGGCAATTGCATTTGCATTCCCAAACGAGGCATCATTGGCAAATCATTCGATTTAGGAACAAATGTGTTTTCGATTTGTACATCGCCATTTCCTGATACCAGGTATTTGGTTTTGTAGGTGCTAGAAACGCTTGGCATAGAGTACTGAACCATCACCTCAATTTGTTGTGGAGATACTTGCTTGGAAACAATGGAAAGTAGTTCGCGTTCTTTACCAGCAGTTTTCCACACCTTGCATCTGGCTGGGGTACCATTCCCTAAGTCATTATCGGTAACCGCACGCCAGAAGAAAGGTTCTAAATCATTTTCAATTAGTTCAGTGCCATCTATTTTATACGAGCTCAGACTTCCATTTTCTTTGGAAATACGAATCTCAATGCCTTTTGCTTTTATTAGAATCTTATCCTGATCTTCCTGTAAATCCAGCTTAGCCAATTGTTTCGCATCTATTGCTTTCACCGCTTTGTACACAGGCAATTGGAACTGTTCCCATGCAATTCGGTGGCCTTTTGGAACCATTGGTTGTTCCACACTGCTGTGGGCTTCGAACAGCAAGAAATATTCTTTGCCGGCTTTCGCCTGAATATTTGGCATTTCGATGCAGAAAAATCTGCTGTCATGTGCAGGTAAATTCTTTGAATCAACTGTTCCCTTTGCAATTTCGGTGGCATCCTCTTTTAATGTCCAGGTAATATTGAATTCATCCAAACTGATAAAATCGAATCGATTCAGCAATTGGAATTGATTTACGCTATGATCTACCTTTTTAAATGCGATAGGTTGGTATACCTTTTTCACTTCCCAAATGTGAGGGTGAAGTTTTCTGTCGGCACTTACCAATCCGTTTGCACAGAAATTAGAGTCGTTCTGAACTTTGTAGACACCCATATCGCCACCATAGGCAAAAATGGTATCACCTTTTTCGTTGGTTTTTCTGAAAGTTTGATCTACCCAGTCCCAAATAAAACCACCTTGCAGCTGTCTGTGTTTGTAAATTAAATCCCAGTAGTCTTTTAAGTTTCCAACACTATTTCCCATAGCATGCGCGTACTCGCATTGAATTAACGGTCTGCTTTGAACATACTCAACGTACTTAATCATTTCCCACATGCGATCGTACATTGGGCAGAAAATATCGGTGTTAAACTCTCTTCCCGAATCTTCCGACTGAACAGGTCGGCTCGTGTCTCTTTCTTTGATCCATTTGTAGGTAGCGTGGAAGTTGCGCCCTCTTCCTGTTTCATTACCCAGCGACCAGATAATGATTGAAGCATGGTTCTTGCTTCTCTCCACCATGGAAACCGTTCTGTCCATAAATGCCTTTTTCCAGTTTGGCTTATCGGCCAGTGTTTTTTCCTTGTTGTAAGGTTCGCAACCGTGAGCTTCAATATTGGCTTCGTCAATCATGTACAGACCATACTCATCGCACAGTTCGTACCAGCGTTCGCGATTTGGATAGTGAGAATTTCGAACGGCATTAATGTTGAATTGCTTCATTAACAGAATGTCCTGAATCATCGATTCTTCCGAAATTACTCTACCATTTTCCATATCGTGTTCGTGACGATTTACGCCACGAATGGTAATTGGAACGCCATTAACCTGCAGCAATCCGTTCTTTATTTCACTGGTACGGAAACCAATTTTTCTTCGAATTACCTCAATGGTTCTTTTACCTGATTTTAATTCGATTTGAAGCGTATACAAATTAGGAGTTTCGGCCGTCCACTTGTGAACATTTGGAATGCTTTCCGAGAAAATAAAATCATTATCGCCTTGCTTTAATTTGCTGTTCGACTTCAAGTTTACGATCTCTTTTTTTCCATCAAGAATGCTTACTTCCACCGATCGGCTGCTATTTTTTGCAGCAATCTGATTGACCTTAACATTCAGTGAAAACTCGCCATTGGTATAGGTTTCGTCCAAACCAGCTTTCACAAAGAAATCTCTAATGTGAGTTTTGGGTCTGGCATACAGGTAAACATCGCGCTCAAAACCGCTTACTTTCCAATAGTCCTGATCTTCGAGGTAACTTCCATCGCTAAAGCGATATATTTCTACAGCCAGTTGATTCTTACCTGTTTTTACATACTTAGTCAGGTTAAATTCTGCAGGAGTTTTACTGCCCTGTGTGTATCCAACTTTTTTTCCGTTCACCCAAACGTAAGCAGCAGATCTTACACCTCCAAAATGGATGTAGATTTCCTGTCCTTTCCAGTTTTGAGGAATGGTAAATTCTCTTTTGTACGATCCAACAGGATTATAATCGTGAGGGATATAAGGTTCGTTGTTCGGAAAAGGATACGAAACATCGGTATAGATTGGCACACCATATCCTTCCAGTTCCCAATGAGCAGGAACTTTAATATCATCCCATTTCGAAACGTCGTAGTTGGTTTTGTAAAAATCTACCGGACGATCGGCAGGTTTTCGAACCCAGTTAAATTTCCAGGTTCCGTTCAAGCTAAGGTGGTAGCTCGAATTGGCTTTATCATTTTGAATGGCCTTGTTTTCGGTTCGGTAAGCAAAAAACATGGCTCTTGCCTGTTCTTTATTTACGCCAACAACCTGGGGATTTTCCCAGTCGTTTTGTGTGCTTTTCTCTTGAGCAAAAATACCCTGGTAGAAGAGAAGAAGCATAATCGTTAAAAGTGTTCTCATTACAATTTAGATCTCAGACATGGCAATGTTTTTCTTTCCAAAACACATGTCTATTTGCGTTTAATAATTTAAAGTTTGAGTAGAAAAGGGAATCCGGTAACAATTACCACAACCCTAACCGGATTGCCCTTTTCATGAAGTGTGGATCTTTACGATCCGTGTTTGTTGTTTGTGTATTTGGTAATTAATGTATTCCTGATTTCATTGTATACATCCAACACTTTTTGCATGTTTTCATGACACTTTTCGGTCAGGAATTCCTTCGCCTTTTTAGGGCTTTTATCATATAGTTTTTTGGCTTGCTTGTCATTTTCTTCAATCTGCTTGAAAAAATCTTCTTGCAATGGCTCTCTCATTGTAAACATATCCTGTACAGCATCCTGCCATCTTAAATAGAGCAGGTTATCCACAAAATCGATGGCCCAGCGAGCCGATCTTGGATCGTACTGGTTCGGGTCATAAATTTTATAAGACTCATGAATTTCCTGCGTTCCACAATAAATTGGAACATATGGCGAAGTATACTGGTTATCCTGGAATACCCAGTAAATCCCACCTATAGGATCTGGCAGCCATGATCGCAGCTGGCAAATCATACCATAATTACCTTTAGATACATTTCTACGATTGGTAATATCGAGTAATTCGCGCATTGCCTTTGTTGGGAAAGGAGTAGTTAGTGGACTTTTCACCAATTTGCCTTCCTTGTTAGGTATATACCAATCGGGATCCGATGTTTTGTCGTAAATGGTTCCTTCGAAGGTAGAGCGCTGGAATTCCATAATATCCCGAACAGATATTTTTTTCTCCGGCTTCACAGAAAAAGGGTAGATAGAAATATCTTCAACATATTGATGATAGGCATCTTGTCCGGTAAACGGATCGCTCAATTTACGATCAGGCCAGTCTTTGTAATTCGGTGCATATTTTGAGTAAAATAGCCAGAATCTTCCGCTCGACCATTCACGCAATGTTGGGCTGTAGGCTTCCTGCCAGATAAATGGTTTCCCCGATTTCGGATCGTACCATCCATGATCGATGGCTACTTGCTTGTAGTTCTTCGAAGCCATGAACCATTCAGGTTGACTTAAATCAATCTCCTTGATAATGCTCCAGTTGGGTACAATGGCAATATGATCGTCGGGTACTCTTTGCGCAGCCCAAATGGCTCCCGATTTGCCTGAATTTGGCTCCCAGTCTTTTCCAACCGCTACAATTTCCAATACCCATACTTCGTCAGGATCTGCAATACATAGTGCTTCCGATTCTGGTCCGCAGGAAGGCAGAAAACCATATTCCTCCATCAGCGAAGTAATCAGCTTAATCGCTTCACGAGCTGTTTTGCATCTTTGTAGAGCAAAAATCTGAGCTTGCTCTACTGTCATGATCTGCTTGCCAGAATCTCTGTCAACCTGTAGTTCTTTCTTCTGGCTCAAGGTACTTTCTGCAATTGCCAACTGAAACTCATTCATGTGCGAGTAGGCAGAATGGAAATAGGTGTAGGTTTGTTGAACCTGTGGCACATAGCCCAGAATTTCGCCATATTCTTCCAGTCCGCCATTGATCTCTTGCAGTCCGTAGTACACAGGTGCTTTAGAACCAGCAGGAAATTTCTTACCATGTACCACTCTTATCCTGGTATCGTTACCACCATAAGTATGCGAAGTAATTACAGAACCATCTACTGTTGCTTTTTTACCGGCTACAATATCGGTACATGCATGACTTTTCGGAAGTATCAGGCAAGCAAAAATTGTTAGTATGATTAGTTTTTTCATCTTTTCAGAAATTGGTTTCGAGAAGCTGTATGTTATCTCAAGTTCTCTGTTTTTAATCATTCATTGCTAATTATTCATTGGCAATTGGCATCTCCAGCCATTTCTCCAATGTCTTGATAATCTCCTTTTTCATTTCAGGAGGAAAGTGTCTTATGCGGGTGCCATGCGCCCCTTCCGGGTTCACAAATTTCTTACATTTAGTATTCTCTTTTAGATCAACAGCTGTAGCCGACCAGGTATCCCATTCACCATAAATGAAAAGCATTCTTTCTGCATCAGATTGAAGCCATTGGTTCACTTCAATCATGGCTTCCGGATTAAATTTCCTGATTGGTTCATTTGGGAAAACATGATCAAAAGTCAAATCCTCTTCATAGTCCAAATATGCCTTGAAGGGTTCTATCTCATAGCTGTACATGCCAATTTGGCTCAATGCCTGGTGGTAGAAAGCAAGGCTAGGCTTTAGACTGATCTCGTCGAAGAAATCCATACCCGAAACGCGTACCAGGTGTTGGAATAATACTGAAGCTTCAGTATCAGAAGAAGGAATGTCTTCACATTTTGTTCCTCCCCATTGCCAGAAGGCAAACGAATATTCCAAAATGGATAGGTCAAGCGCTTTTTCAAGTCCCATCGAGAAAGAATAGCCTTTTTCTTCGGCATGAGCTTTTGCCAATGGAAGCATGTTTTTCTTGTTTTTGAAACAGGCCAATTGAAAGTCATAAATTTTATCACGGCATTCCTTACTGCCAACACTGGCAAGGTGTTCGTGAATTCTTTTGTCTTCACGAGCCAGGTTATGAGGTGCTACATAAGGCACACTTACATCCACATCATTTGGATAGAAAAAGCGGTGGTAAATTGTGGTTTGTCCACCCTTGCTAATTCCTGTGGTAATCCATTTGTTCTGATAAATATTCTTCAGTGCCTGTATCACTTTGTGTTGATCAGCTGCAGCTTGTTTAATGTTCAGATATTTCCAATCAAGACTATCAGGCATTGAATTTTTAAAATATCGATGCTCAATGGTAAGCTGGTTGGCATCCAAAAGCTTGCTTAATTCTCCGGCTCTTTCGGTCCAGATATTGTATCCCTGAATTTCAACCACCATTGGTTTTTCAATGGCATGATGTCCCAACAGAACTCTTTGTTTGAAAGTTCCGGCTTCAGGGTTTTCATGATCTAAAGGCTGCGTAAAGTATAGCTCGTAATATTCTGTGTAGCTTGTATCTCCGCTTATTTTTTGCACTGTTACATCGGGCAGCTGTTCAAGTCGCTCTACCAGGCTCTTTGGTTGAGTACATGCAGCAAGACCAATGCTTAGTACAAAGAGAAGTGAGAAAATTTTAGTTCTTAGTTTGTTCATGATTCGTTTTTGTTATTATCTGAAAATAAATCCATCCTTTAATGGATCATTAGGATCGAAATAGAATTCATTTTGCCCCGTAATGGAGGCAGTTCCGCTCACTTCCGGGATAATGGCATCAATGCCTTCGTAATTACAAGTTTCCAGAACTTTCACACTCATACATGTTCCCAGAATACTCTCAATGATAATCTCCTCATTCATGGCTAACTCTCCTTTGGCAAAATGGATGGCTGCTCGGCCGCTAACACCCGAACCTGTTGAAGAGCGATCTACTTCGCCCTCGGCAAAAATGCACACGTTCCTACTGTGATGTTTTGGGTCTTTGGCTTCTCCAATGAAAATGGTTCCATACAGGAAACTCAGATCTTCTTCGATAGGATGTTTGATTTCAAACTGATCCATAACAGCATATTTGATTTTTCGGCCATAATCAATCAATCGGTTGTAATCCTTTTCATCCAGTTGTAAACCCAAATCTTCGGCTTGCACATAGGCATAAAAAGCACCACCATAGCCAATATCAAATTTTACTTTCCCAATTCCGGGAACATCAACAATTTGATCTTTTAAAGGCATAAAAGAAGGAACGTTCTGAAAACTCACCTTTTCAACTTTTCCGTTTTTTCGAAATGCTTTACAGGTAATTCTACCCGGAGGCGCATCAATTTTAATGATCGGATTTTGCTCATCGCGCACAATCATTCCGGTATCTAAAACCAATGTAACCAGTGCGATCATGGCATGGCCACACATGGTGCTGTAACCTTCGTTGTGCAGAAAGAAGGTACCAAAATCACCATCATCAGTAGTTGCTTCGGTAATAATCGCTCCGTACATATCTGCATGTCCGCGAGGTTCCCACATGGTTCCCGTTCTAATGTAATCGAAATGATCTCTAAAATATCGTCTCTTTTCCAGGATGGTATTTCCTTTTATTTCAGGTAGACCACTGGTGTATACTCTTAAAGGCTCGCCTCCTGTATGAAGATCAATGGTTTTAATTTTTAACCAATCCTGTGGAGCTTGCCACTTCCAATTATCTGTAATTTTCATAGCCAATCGATTAGTTAATTTTGAACTCTTTTGGAGCATGTTTGTGCATCAGGTAATTTACAAAGAAGTCCCAGCGTTTGCGAATAAAATATGTATCGTAATAACAAGTTCCATGATCTTTGCCGGGCAGAAGAATCAATTCAAAATCCTTATTGGCTTTAATCAGCTCATCGGCCATTCGAATAGAAGCAGCCGGATTTACATTGTTATCCATATTTCCATGAACCAATAATAGCTTTCCTTCCAGCTTGTCTGCCATAAAAAAGTTTGACTGTTCATCGTAATGTTTTCCTGCAGGGAAACCCATGTACAATTCGGGCCACCAGGCCTTTGCACTTCTGTGGTCATGATTCCCTGCTGATGAAACACCAACTTTGTAGAAATCAGGATGAGCCAGTAATGCATGAGTAGCATCGTAACCTCCAGCAGAATGGCCATAAATCCCAACATTTTCTATATCCATGTATGGATATTTTTTTGCCAGGTCTTTAATGGCTTTGATATGATCAGGTGCCCCAATATCCCCAAGGTTTTTATAGGAAACATCGTGAAATTTTTTCGATCTGAAGGCAGATCCCATACCATCAACTGTTACCACAACAAAACCAATCTGAGCCATTGGCACATCCATATTAATTAGGCCGCGGCGAAAAGTTTTTGGAGTGCGTATGGTTTGTGGTCCCGAGTAGGTGCCATCAAGAACAGGGTAGGTTTTTGTAGCATCCAAATTAAATGGTCTGTAAATCACACCATAAATATCGGTTTCATTGTCACGGCCCTTTACCGAGTACATTTCGGGAGCTTTCCAACCCATTTTTAGAATGTCCTGGATATCGGTTTCAGCAATATCCATCACCCTTTTCCCACTTTTAGCACTTCTGATTACAAATCGATCGGGAAGATCAACACGAGAATAATTGTCGAAAATATATTTGCCGTTTGGACTTATTCTGCAGCTATGAAATGCATTCTCTGGCGATAAGAGTTTCATTCCGCTTCCATCAAAATTAATGGAGTAGAGGTAGGTGTAGTATGGATCTCCTTCTTCCTTTCCATTTGCTCTGAAGTAGATTTTTTTCTTTTTGTAATCCACTTTGCAAATTTCTCTTACTACAAATTCTCCTTTCGTGATCTGATTTTTTAAACTTGCTGATTCATAACTATAGCGATACAAGTGATGCCAGCCATCCTTTTCCGACGTCCAAATCACATCATCAGACTCTTTGTTCACTTTGTAAATGTGCATGTTTGGATCAACGTAAGTATCTGCAGTTTCCGAAACGATGCTTCTGCTCTTACCCGTTGCCACATCCAACTCTATGAGTTCTCTTTTCTGATAACCTCTATAATAGCGAAGTGTATATGCTCTTGTGTTCGATTTCCACTGAAATCCATACTCCAGGAAAGTGGCGTTTTCAGGAAGATCACAATCTATGGTTTTGCCTGTTTGTGTATCAAAAACCACATAGGAAACCCTTGTCAGGTCTTTATCGCCGGCAATGGGTCTTTCGTAGGAATACACTTCGGCTCTGAACCCTTCTTTCGGAGTCGATTTGTACATGAACAACTTTTGTGTATGCTTTCGGTTGTATTTTGCACAAATCAGGTATCGTGAGTCAGGCGACCAATAGGCATCAATCTCGTATTCCATTTTTTGGTTCTGACTTTCGTTTTTCACGAAATACCAAGAAATTGAGGTTCCATAACTCAATTCTGCATTCCCATCAGTAGTCAATTGTTTCTCTTCATCTCCCGATTTTAGGAATAGGTTATAATCTTTAATAAAAGCAATTTTCTCTTTGTTTGGTGAAAGCAGTTCCTGACTGCGATATTTTTTTTCTTTCTCTCGCTTCGATACATTGTAAGTTTTCAGATCGACCGAAAGCAGGAAAGTATCAAGAGCAAACTCGAGTTTGCTTTGATTCTTAAGCTTTAACTGTTTTAATTTGAGTTCATAAGCTTTTAACTCTGTACCAGTATAAGTGCTTAGCGCTTCGCTCATTTTTTGATGATCGAAGAGCTCCTCCTGTTTTTTGTTTTTGATATCAACAAGAAAAAATTCCTGTCCTTTTCGTGTTTTGGTGCTGTACCATAAGGAATCGCCTTTCCCAATCCAGTTGGGGTAGATATTGCTTTTGTAAATTTTACTTTCGATATTTTTCCAAAGCCATTTTTCAGCTTCCTGATAATCTTTCAGCTCACCTTGAGCAAATAGATTGTATGAGCTTACAAACAGCATGAATATTAGTATGTAAGGAGTACTTTTCATTTTATAAGTCGATTTGGGTTCCGATGTTTTCTTTTATTGCTTTTTGATACAGGTATTCGGCTACAAGGACATCAAACAATGCCATTCCTACCGATTTAAAGAAGCTTGTTTCCGATGAGTCATAAGTTTCGTTTGCCACCAAATTGCTAATGGGTTTTACCTGTTTTTCGCCTAGTAAACCTTTTTCGAGAGGCTTTGCAATATCTCCACTTTCAAAAGCAGCAAAAGGCGTATCTACCCATACATTTTCAATCAGTGAAAACAGAGCATCAGGCAATTCTCTCATGTTTGGTTTGTACGATCCAATGCCAATAAAACATTTGCCTCTTAGCAGTTCCGGATCATCTGGAATTACAGGCTCATTTGCACTGGTAGCACAAATAATAACATCCGATTCTTTCACTAATGTTTCGGATGATGTTTGGCTGCATATTTCAACTTCGGGCAATTTTTCTTGAAGTGACGCAGCAAATTCAGCCAGTTTCTCTTCATTCAAGTCAAACACATGAATTTTTTTCACAGGTCGAACTGCACAAGCAAATATAGCTTGTGTAAATCCTTGGATACCAGTTCCAATAATTCCAATATTTTGAGCAGATTCTTTGCTCGTGTATTTGATGCCGCTTGCTCCAACAGCTCCAGTTCTAACCGCAGTAAGAGCAGCTCCGTTTAGTAAGGCAATTGGTTCACCTGTTTTGGAATCATTTAAAATCATGCTCCCATAAATAGACGGCTTCCCTATCGCCGTATTTTTTGGATTCACACTTACCAGTTTGGTGCCAAAAAATCCTTCGGTAAAACAAGGCATTAACAAAAGAGTGATATCCTCGTGATGCGCATGCATCCGATCAGGCATTTCAAATTTGTTTTCGTGGAAAATTTTGAAAGCCCGCTCTATTGCTTCAAGAACCTCATGGCTTGAAAAGAGGTTTTTGATCTGATTTTGATTGAGTATTAGCATTGGTTCAATGGTGTAAGAGGGGAGAGCTGAGACTCTCACCCTCCAGATGGAAACAAAAACTAATTCCAATTCTATTTTAAAATGAGCTTTAAATTATTTGGAATATTTTGGGTTTAGATGAGATAAAAAATAGATGCATAGCCTAAGCTACGGGGATATTTTTTAACGAAAGATAAACGCAAAAGAACAAAATAATTGAGTTCATTTTAATGTAGATTTGGTATAATTATGATCTTTGAGATTCTACGTCTTCAATGGTTTTAGGAATCGGCTTACCTAATAAACGAGCTCCATCCTTTGTAATCAAGAAATCTTCTTCATTTCTCAATCCTCCAAAATTCTTGTATTCTTCTACTTTATCGTAATTGATAAAATCGGCAAATTTCTTTTCTGCTTTCCACATATCAATTAGTTCCGGGATAAAGTAAATTCCAGGTTCGATTGTGAGTACAAAGCCTGGCTCTAATTCTCTTCCCAAACGCAAGGATTTTAAACCAAACTGCGTGCTTTTTGCCTCACCATTGTAGCCTACATATACTTCTCCAAGATTTTCCATATCATGAACATCCAATCCCATCATATGTCCCAATCCACATTGGAAAAATAATGCGTGTGCACCCTGATGAACGGCTTCATCCATATCGCCTTTCATGAAACCCATTTGCTTCATTCCTTCGGCAATGGTTTTACAAGCTTTCAGGTGTACATCTTTAAAACGAACGCCAGGTCTTAACTCAGCTATGGCAGCTTCGTGTGCATTTAAGGCAACCTGGTAAATTTCTCTTTGTCGTTCGGTAAATGTTTTGTTCACAGGGAATGTGCTCGACATATCACCTGCGTAGTGCATCCCATTTTCGGCACCACAATCAATCAAGACCATATCACCACTTTTAATGGTGTTTCCATGATAGTGATTGTGTAATGTTTGGCCATTTATTGTCGCAATTGTTGGAAAAGAAAGCTGACCACCTGCGCGAATGGCAACTTCCTGCACCGCAGCAGCAATTTCCGATTCTTTCATCCCAGGCTTAGCCATTCTCATTGCCGTTAGGTGCATATCTGCGGTAATGTTTACAGCTTCCTCTATCTGAATAATTTCCTCTTCCGTTTTGTAATTTCTTTGATTTACAACTGCCTGAACAAATTCGCTCGATGAATTTTCTACAGCCTGATCCGGATGAATATTCATCCAGTTCAATAATTTAACCTGGTGCTCCGGACGGTAAGGAGGTAGATAATGTACCTTACGGCCTTGAGCAATTGCTTTGCCTAAATACTCCTTAAGTTGATTGCTTGGTGCAGTTTCGTTAATACCAACTGCTTCACTCTTTTCTTTTATGGTAGGTTGGGTACCCATCCAAACGATATGGTCGATAGTCAATTCATCACCAAAAATAATTTCACGATTTTCATCGATATCAATAATGGCATTTAAGCCGGCATAATCGGAACCAAAGAAGTATAAAAAGGTACTATCCTGGCGGTAGTGATATGTATTATCGGCATAGTTCATGCCACATTCATCATTCCCCAAGAATAATAGAATGCCCGATTTTACTGTTAATTTTAATAGTTCTCTGCGTTTTTGATAAGTTTCTTTTGTAAACATAAGGTTGGATTTATGGTGTTTTGGCAAATTCTAAAGGATACAGTAATTCCATTAGAAAATATAAAGTGTTGAGAAATAAGAATTTCTGATACAATCGTGAATATGGGAGGGATTAACAAATCCAACACTCGTACAAGCCTTTGTACGAGTTATTGTAGTGCGTTATGTAGTCGTTAAATAGAAACATACATTTGAATTTGTCTTGGGTAAATTTAGAAAAAAAACGCAAATAATAATTTGAAAATTGTAAAAACTGTACCCGAATAAATATTTATTAATCAGTTAGTATTTTACTATTTTTTTAGAATAGATATTTTTATCACTAATAATCTTGATCAGGTATACACCTTTGGGTAAAAATTGAAGATTAATTTGCTCTTCGTCCTGAAAAGAATTCAATGTTTTTTCAAGCATTTTACTTCCATTGGCATGATATATTTCGATGCTGGCATTTGCAAGAATTTCACGTGAACCTCTTACTTTAATGTAATCTTTCACCGGATTTGGATAAAGGATAAGATCTGATGTTTCATCAATTGATGTAATGCCTGTTACCTGGTTTAATGAAAAGCTTAGCAGGGCATTTTCCAATTTGATATCGCGAATCCACACTTCTGAACCTTCACCATTAAACAAGTTGGAATTCGGGTTTGAATGTGGTCCAAATTCTGTTTTGTTGGTGGTTCCTGGGAATAGATCGCTTGCTTTACCTCTATCCATGGCGTTATATAAGCCCTGGTTTTCATTAAAATCTGCTTCAACAAAGCGAACGCCCGGGTTGTCGCGGTCATCGTTTACGTTGTAATCCTGATTTGCCTTTTGTTCATTAATATGAAAAATTGCCAGGCCTGATGCAGGTTGTCCGATATCATTTCCTTCTGCTTGTTTATTGGCAAGTAGGAAATATTCGTTGTCATTGGTAGTATTAATTCTGTACACCTCATTTTGATTGATATTTGAGGAGTTCATACTATAATTGCCATAATCGTCGTACTGAAGAACTTTAGGTTCATCCCAACCCATTTTTACACGTGCCCATGCACAAAAGTTTGATGGTTTATAGCCCCTGTTCAACCAAGATCCGGCCGACATGATGGCCCAATGACCTAGGCCATTCGAATTTCCAGTGCCATCGTAAAGGTCGGGAAGACCAAGAGCATGCCCAAACTCATGAACAAAAGTACCAATTCCAGCATCTTGCCAGCTGCCGTCATATTCGCGCATTTCGCATGCAATTACATAGTCGTTTACTTTTAGGTCGCCGTAAGTTTGTGGCAAACCAACTGTATATTGTAGTGCCCACGATCTTGGCCAGATGTACTCTTCCTGCCCATAATGATCGGCACCCAATCCAGCATGCATCACAACAAGCACATCGGCATCGCCATCACCATCATTATCATATGGCGAGAAGTCAACGCCATCGGCATGTGCAAGTTCTACGGCTTTTTTTACGAGTTTACCGGCAGCTTTTCCACCTTTGTTTTCTGCAACTTCTTGTGTTGTCAGACCAGACTGATACCAACCAAAAACTTCAAACTCAATGTCAAGTTGGTTGTGACTGGCTCTCAGGTAATATTCTTTTACGCTTCCGTAGTTATTGTGTCCATCCTGACTGAACATTTCTTCTACATTTTCCTTGCTTCGGGTGTGTAGTTGGTTAGCAAAATCGACCAATAAAACCGGGATTTTAATTTTTCCTTTGGCAGGAACACCACCTATGGTTTTTAGCGATTTTGAACGATATTGAATAGCGGATAAAGCTTGATCGTTTTGAATACGCAGCTTATTCAGCTTTGTTCTATTGGCAGTAATGTTGGCTTTAGAAACGGTTATATCCGTTTTAATCAATTTACCATCAGCAATTTTTGCGAAAAAATACTGATTTTCGAATTGCGATAGCATATAACCATCTTCTGTTTCCATCCAATGTAATCTGCTATCACCTCTGCAAATTACTTCCAGCTTATTGCCGTTTAGTATTGTAATTTGAATTGGATCGTTGCAAACAGGGGCACCTGTAGGAACATCTGTTTGAGCAAATACTTGAATTGAAAAGAAAAGAACAAAAAGTAGATTAGTAGTGTATTTGAACATGGGTTAAATTCTAATTTAATTAGAACACTTCCAGAATAAAAGGAACAAGGAAAGGAACCAGTATTGTTAGCACAATTCCGCTAAATATGGCAATGATTGCCCATTCTTTTCCCGTGTATTTTGATATGATGGGAAGTGTTGTATCCATTGCTGTGGCTCCACCCGATGCAATACCGGCAAGTTTACCAAAGTATTTTACAAAAACAGGTACGGCAAGCAATGTGATGATTTCACGTAAGATGTTTGATAGTAGAGCGATAACTCCTAAGGTTTCGCCGCTAATTTGAGTGATGAAAATAGAAGATAAACTATAGTAACCAAAACCGGCTCCTACTGCTAAAGCTTCTTTTAATTGTATTCCGGGTGTGAATACAGAGATTAGCCCAACACCAACCAATGAGCCAATGATAACGCACAAGGGTACAAGTATAATTTTAATGTTGGTTTCCTTAATCACCCTCCAGGATGATCGGTCGGCACCAATGCCAATTCCTACCAAAAACATTAAAAGGTAAAGGGCATAAAGTGAGAAATCAGATTCCATTATTACTTCTGGAAGAAATCTGGTTAGTCCCAGAATTAATCCCAACGCAAAAAATCCAAGTATGATAAGGCTGTTCTTCATGGTATAAAAGTTCTGTTGTTAGCTTATTTGCTTTTAAAAAAAAGTTTGTAGGTAATGTATGCGAAAACCAAACTGCCTATAATTGCACCTATGGTCAATATTAAGGCTTGCAAACCAATGGTATGCAAGTTGTTAATGATCTTCTCGTTTAAACCTACACCGATACCTAAAAGGAACAGCAATAAATAAATCGACCAGGTGGTCATTTTGTCAACCCCTTTAATAACTTTTGGAAACTTCCCTACGAAAAAACCCAAACCAATACCCAAGGTCATTAATACTAAAACTGTAATCATGATAATTATTCTTTTTGTTCTTTGGGGCGAATTTACTTAAATTTTTATTGCCTAATGGCATGATGAGATGAAGTGCCCTCAAATTGCTGAGGGCACTTCAAGTCATGCGTAACTAATAATTAACTACTAATTAACTAACCTAATCTATGTTGTTGTTCGAATTGGCTTCTGATTCCGGAATAGGGAAAAAGTGACTAGCATCAGTTACACCGCTTCTACCATGGGCAGCCATGGTTTCGTTCAGCTTGCCCCAACGACGCAGGTCGTGGAAACGTGAACCTTCCATTGCAAATTCACAAATTCTTTCGTGTTCGATTTGTGCTGTAACAGCTGCTTTATCTGTTCCAGTCATTGCAGGAAGACCACCATGCATAGCTCTTACATTGTTGATATGTGGAATAGCTGCTGCAGTTTCGTTCAGCTCGTTTAGCGTTTCTGCATACATCAATAAAACATCAGCATATCTCATTAATGGCATGTTGTTACCATGGCTGTAAGCATCCAGCTCTTCTCTTGTTGATGGCAAATATTTTCTGAAACCAGTGTAATCGTAAGCAGTGCTGCTTGCATCCCACCATTCTCTGAAGGTGTATCCGTAAACTCTTGGGTTATCAGAATCGTTAAAATAGTCATCATCGAAGAATAAGGTTCCGTACAAGCGGTGATCGTAACGACCATCTGTTGCTACTTTGCCTTCTTTTTTAAACTCTTCCAATAAGAATGCGCTACCTGCAATTTCGTCCCATCCGTACAAACCTTTAGGCTTGATCCAACGGTGATGTGGGAACTTGAACCATGCACCATTATCGGTATTGTTCGAAAGCTGCAATTCAAGAACTGCTTCGCTTGAGTTCTGGTTTGTTCCATCGAACATGCTAATGAAATTATCAACCAAAGAGAAGTTGTTTGAGTTTACCACTTCGGCGAAAGCCGTTTTTGCTGCATTGTAATACTCACCAGAGTTGGCGCTTTCTTCACCAGCGCGGTAAAGGTTCGCTTTTCCAAGGTATGCATAAGCAGCCCATTTGGTTACTCTACCTACGTTTGCGCTATCGTACGAACCAGGAAGAGTAGCAGCAGCTTTTGCAAAATCAGCTACAATAAAATCCCAACATTCGGTTCTTTCGCTTAATGCTTTATCGATATCCGAAAGTCCTTTAGGGTAAGCATCTCTTACAATAATTTTCTCCCAGGCCAATAACAGCTTAAGGTGATAGTATCCTCTTAAGAAGTGAGCTTCGGCAATAATTTCATTTTTCTTTGCCTGATCGATTTGCTCTTCGGTCATTTCACCTACTTTTTCGATCACCTGGTTTGCAAAGTTAATTCCTTTGTAGTGGATGTTCCAATACGAAGTAGTTTGCGTGTTTGCAGAGTTTACGTTAAAGTTGTAAATCGACAACCAATCTTCATAGTTGTATGCATCGCCACCAATTCTTACCAAATCTGATGGGTACATTTCAACAGGGAATTTAATTTCTGCAAATCCCCAGTACGAGGTTGCACATTCCATTTGCGAGTAGGCAGCTGCCAATCCGGCTTCTGCATCGCTCACATTTCTCCAAAAGCTATCACCAGTTAACTGGTCTGGCGATTTTGTATCCATAAAATCTTCGTCACAAGAAGACAATCCCAACAGGATACTTGCACTAAGTATATATAATAATTTTTTCATTTTATTTCAGTAATTGATTTAGAATGATAGTTGAATACCAGCAAAGAATGATTTGTTGATAGGGTAGAAGCTACGGTCGATACCTAAACTCAATACATCACCGCGTCCAACTTCCGGATCGATACCTGAATAATCAGTCATTGTCCAGATGTTTTGTGCATTTACATACACTCTACATTTGGTAAGTCCAATTCTGCTGATTACTTCTTTTGGTAAGGTGTAACCCAATTCAATATTCTTCAATCTCAAGAACGAACCATCTTCAAGATATCTGGTTGATTCACGAGTATTTGAGTTTGGATCTCCCAATACTGCTCTAGGAACATTTGTATTGCGGTTGGTTTCTGTCCATGCATTCAAGCTTGAAGAAAGGAAGTTTTGTCCTGCCGACATGTTTTCCAAATAGTAACGGTTTCCGTTGTACAACTCATTGCCCTGAACACCGTAGAACATCATCGAGAAATCGAAACCTTTGTACTTTGCGTCAAAGCTTAGTGAGTAAGTGAAATCAGGAATACCTGAACCAGAATATACTTTATCTTCCGGATCGATAATACCATCACCATTCATATCTCTAAAGCGAATATCACCTGGTTTTGCGTTAGCTTGTAAAAGATCACCATCTGCGTTTACGTGTGCATTCACTTCATCCATCGACTGGAAGATTCCATCGGTTTGGTACAAGTAGAAGGCACCAATTTCAGAACCCACTCTTGTTTGAGTTGGGAAGTGAGAATCGCCAAATTTCAAACCTTCACCAAACAAGGCCTGATCGGTATTAGCCAGGCTAATAACTTCGTTCTTAATGGTTGTGAAAGTTGCGTTTACATTATATGTGAAATCACCTTGGTTTTTGTGATATCCCAATTCCAATTCAAGACCTTTGTTTTCGATCTCTCCAACATTTAATGTAGGATTATTTAAACCTGCTGATCCAGGAAGTTTACGAACCACCAACATGTCTTCTGTAGTTGTGTTGTAGTAGTTCATTGTACCAGTAATCTTTGAGTTAAGGAATGCAAAATCCAAACCTAAGTTCTTAGAAATGGTAGTTTCCCATTGTAACTCTTTGTTTTCAAGGTCGCGAGCAATGCTACCTGTCCATGGGTTTGCACCTGTACCTTTAACGGCACCAGTGTTGTAATCGGTTCCCGAGCTAATTAGGGCCTGGTACGAATACAATCCTAAGGTTACCTCGTTACCTAATTTACCCCAGGAAGCACGTAATTTTAGGTTATCGATAAAGTCATATTCCGACATGAAAGCTTCTTCGGTAATTCTCCAACCCAATGCTACCGATGGGAAAGTTCCGAAACGAGAATCTTCACCAAATTTAGAAGAACCATCGCGACGAGCTGTTACCTGAACAAGATATTTGTTGTCGTAAGAATAGTTAATACGACCTAAAATAGAAGTACGAGTATATTCATTCTTGCTACCATAAGCATCGTAAGTACCACCTTCACCACCATTCAAAGTCATGAAATTTGGATCAAGGAAACCAGCAGGAATATCATTGGTGATTACGTTATCGTCTTCGGCAGAATATTCTGTTTTTTTACCTGTTACGTTAGCTCCAATCCAATGGTTTGTATCTTCTGATGCAGTATAACCAATCACAGAACTTACCGAATGCTTGCCAAAATCTTTTTGGAAGTTAATCAAGTGCTCCATGATTTGAGAACGGTAGTTGTTTCTCTCCTCACCATAGTAAATCCAATCTTCACCATCTTTAGGACTGCGCTGGAATTTTGGGTGGTAGCTCCACTCAATATTATTGCTATTGATCAAACCTAAATTTACCTGGTACGATAAGTAATCAGTAATTTTAAGACGACCTGTTACATTCGCTGAAAAATACTGTAGATCTGTTTCACCTTTTCTGTTGATGTGATTTGCATATGGATTCGCATTTGCTGGCATATCACCATAAGTCAACTGAACGTTACCATCTTCATCAAAAGGAGAAATTAAAGGTGTTAAGTTGTAAGTATCGCGTAAGGAAAATTTAGCGCTTTTTGAGTTGGTTTCAGCATATGAGATGTTGGCATCAACTTTAAGACGTCCTTTTTCCATACCAAGTTTAGCACGAAGAGTTTTCTTAAGATATTCACTTCCCATTAGTGAACCTTCTTCATCATTCCAACTTCCCGAAATACCATAGTATCCCAATTCGTTGCCACCATTAATGCTAAGGTTGTAAAATTGCTGTAATCCGTTTCCAGAAACTTCATCCTGCCAATCGGTATTCGCCATAATAGGATCAGTTACATATGTTGGAATTGGGTTTTGATCACCAGGAGATGCATATTGGTTGTAGTTTTCGTACATCATTCTGTGTACTTTCACATAACCTTCAGAATCTAGTAAATCTAACTGATCGATTGCTTTAACCGAACCTACGTGCATGTTGAAATCAACATTTACTTTACCAGCTTTTCCTTTTTTGGTAGTGATTAAAACCACACCATTTGCAGCACGAGAACCATAAATAGCAGCAGCTGCACCATCTTTCAATACTTCGATAGAAGCAATGTCATCAGGATTTAACAAAGACATTGAGCCTGGCAATCCATCGATAATGTACAATGGGTTGTTATTTCCAATGGTACCAATACCACGAATGGTAATGTTTGACCCCGAACCTGGAGCACCACCATATTTTGTAATGGTAACACCCGCAACTTTCCCTTGTAAAGCATTTACAGGGTTCGAAGATGGTGTCTTAGCCAAATCTTCAGCTTTTACAGAAGCAACTGCCCCTGTTAAGTCCGATTTTTTCTGAGTACCATACCCAACTACTACCACCTCATTTAACCCCTGAACATCTTCTTTAAGGATTACATTGAAAGTGCTTTCGTTGCCCACTACAATTTCCTGATCTACATAACCAATAAAAGAGAATATCAACATTGCATTTTCAGGGACATCCAATTGGAAATTTCCATCGAAGTCTGTTACGGTACCAATGGTACTTCCTTTAACAACAATGTTTACTCCAATCAGTGGTAAATTTTGTTCATCAACAACTGTTCCCGAAATCTTTTTTTGATTTTGCTGATTAGTGAAAGTTTCTGAAGAATCCGAAGCCAGAACAGGCATTGGTCCTACTAAAACGGCCAGGATGCAAAGTTTCATCATCCATGAAACCAAGCACTGTTGCGCGAATGATTTCCGCACAATAGTTTTTGCGTTTTTTTTCATAAATTTAGATGCGTTAAAAGTTAGTTTTGTTGTTCTTTATTATATGCGTACAGAACAACAAACGATTAATTATTTGTAAACAGGGATTGTTGGTAGCTTTCCCTGTTTTTATTTATTACTTCGTCAGCTGAAAATCTATTGGTGTTGTCAATATTCTTACCAGGCGTTAATCAGGCAAGCTTAACATCTTTCCAATTCTTTCCAGAACAATTAATTGATTTCTGTTTTCTGAATTTTGATATAAGGGGTGTTTGGAAATAGTTGGTAGCTATTCCAAAAGTCATAAGAGGTAATCAACAAATTAGACATTCAAAGAGTCCACGGTGTGAATGTCTGTACACTAGTTTTACGGTTGTTTGTTGTCGCATGGGAATGAACATTAACGTGTGATTAATAAAAACATCTACTTCATCTATCCAAACTCCAGGTTTAAATGAAAACCTTTGCAGCAAATATATAAAAAACACTACCAGTACATACTAGTATGATAAAAAATATTCAATTTTATTTACTTCGAAATGCGGTATGTGGCCTGAAAGTATTGAATTTATTGTATGTAGGTGTGTCAAAAGAAAATAAGCAAACTTGTTGGTTTTTTTAGAAAGTAATCATATTAATCCAACTTGTATAGGTGTAAAACATGACAAATATCATGTTTGTTGGTGAAGGTGATCAAAAAAAAGACTGATTCAATCATCAGCCTTTTCAAATATTGTATTAGAAACTATTGTGTTATAAAGACATAATGCCTTTAATTCCCTGGGCCCTGGAATAAACTTCAATCACCTCTTCAGCCGAAGGCATCATGATTTTAACCGTTACGCCAATAAATCGAATATCTCGCGAAGTTTTGTAGCTAAACTCTGTTTCTTCCGGAAACAAATTCTTAACCGCATTAAGTTTGTCTTCATTATTGGGTACAATAAACTTAAACATGTACAAAGAAGGCCATTGTGTCGACTCAATGAGGTGTTGCTTTATTTTGTTGTATTTATCCTGATCCATATTTCTGCATTATAATTTGGTGGCACAAAAATGGGAAAATATTTTATGCTATAAACGATAATTCAAGTGTATTTTAAAAGAAACGAATTGAAACGATTATTGGTTGCATTTAAGTAAGGAAATTAACGCTTCGTTAAGATTTTTCTATCAATTATTCAAATATATATCGAGCTAGATATATTATATTTATACGTTACTAAAATCTAAATAACACAAAGCACATTTAAACAGATATCTCTATGAATCGTAAAGTAGTTATTGTCCTATTGGTTGTTGCAACGCTTGCAGTGGCCGGTGGTTTGGCAATGTTTTTTGAAAGCATGAAGGTTGATCCAGCCAAAAACCTGGACAGTAGTAAATTGCCAACAGTAAGAGTACAAGAGGTGAAATATTCATCTATTGAGTCCCCAATTATTGAAAAAGGAAGGTTGCTTTCCAACCTGGAGGTTAATCTTAGTTCAGAAGTAGCAGGACGTATTGTTGAGTCAGGTGTACCGCTAAAAGTGGGGCAAAAATTCAGAAAAGGAGATCTCCTGATAAAGATATATGACAAAGATGCCAAAATGGATCTTAGGGCTCAAAAGAGTCGCTTCTTGAATAAGCTGGCCGAAAACCTGCCCGATATCAAGGTTGATTATCCAGATAACTTCGAAAATTGGATGAATTTTTTCAATTCCATTAAACTTGACGAACGCATTCCTGATTTGCCAGAAGTACAGAGTACACAGGAGAAAGTATTTATGGCCAGCAGAAATATTTTGGGAGAGTTCTACGCCATTAAAAGCGCGGAGGTAAAACTGGAAAAAAGAAAAATATATGCGCCTTTCGATGGATCTTTTGTAGAAGTAAATACGCAGGTTGGATCGGTTGCCGGAATGGGTTCAAAACTGGCTGGCATAATCGAATCCAAAAATCTTGAATTGCAGGTTCCGGTTGACTCGGAAGATATTAAATGGTTAAGACTGAACGATGAGGTTGAAGTGTTGGATTCCAATGGAGATTTGCTTTGTATGGGAAAATTGGTTCGCAAGTCGGAATTTGTTGACCAGGGAACACAGTCGGTATCGGTATTTGTAAAACTGAAAAATCATAAAGTAGACTTGTACCAGGGACAGTTTTTAACAGCAAGGTTCAATGGCAAGCAGATTTCAGAAGCAATGGAAATTCCCCGAACTGCTGTGTTTAGTTCGAATAAAGTCTATGTTCTAGAAAACGATTTGATGAAATCCAGACGAGTAAATGTGCTGAAAAGAAATGAGAATTCCTTGATATTTACAGGCTTAAAAGAAGGTGAGATTTTAATTATAGAACCACCTGTAAAAGCTACGGAAAATATGAAAGTGCAAGTGCGCTAAAGCAGCTTAATCATCAAAACAAACGAGATGGAAAGAATTGTTACAAGATTTGTAAAATATCCGTTCTACGGTAAGATGATTATTGCCGTATTGCTAATTGCCGGCTTAACTTCCCTGGCATTTATGAAGAAATCGTTTTTCCCGCAAACCGAATCGAAAACCATAACGGTTTCTATGGTATATCCGGGAGCGAGCCCTAAGGAGGTGGAAGAGGGGATTACCTCCAGAATTGAGGATGCGATTCGAGGAATTGTGGGAATCAAGGAAATGAACTCTGTGTCATCTGAAGGGTTTTCGCGCGTTACCATTACCACAACGGGCGAATACGATCTGGATGAAACATTGGCAGATATCAAAAATGCAGTGGATGGTATCCCAAGTTTCCCTACTGGGGCAGAAAAAGCTGTAATTGCCAAGCGAAGGTCTACTACGCCGGCTATCAATATGGTTGTTACGGGCGATGTGGAACTTCTGACTTTAAAAAGATATGCCGACGAGATTTACGATGACCTCTTGCGATCGAAAAAGATGTCGCAAATTAACCTTTCGGGTTTTCCCCGCTTGGAACTTTCGGTTGAGGTAAAGGAAGAAAATTTAAGAAGATACAATTTAACTTTTAGCGAAATATCCAATGCCATATCAAGTAATAATATTGATATTTCGGGTGGTACCATAAAAAACGAAGTAGAAGAAATTTTAATCCGCAGTAGGAATCGTTCTGTTGATCCTGATAAAATTGGCGAGATCATTCTTAAGGCTAATCCTGATGGAAGCTATTTAAGAATCAGGGATGTTGCCAGTACTCATTTTCAGTTTCAGGATGTGCCGAATTCTACTTTTGTGAATCAGAATCCGGCAGTTTATATCGTTGTAAACAAGCTGAATAATGAAGATCTAAAGGAGATTTCGGAATTCTGTAACGAATATGTCGAAAAGTTCAATGCCAGTCATGATGATGCGCAAATGATTATTACTTTCGACTTTGTTGACATGCTGAAATCGAGATTGAACCTCTTGTATGAAAATGGAGGTTACGGATTGGGACTGGTTGTAATCGCACTAGCCTTTTTCCTTAGTTTCCGCCTGGCTTTATGGGTTGCCTGGGGTATTCCTGCCTCATTCCTTGGTATGTTTATCATTGCAAACCTAATGGGTGTTACCATTAATATGATTTCCCTTTTTGGGATGATCCTGATTATCGGAATCCTGGTTGATGATGGAATTGTGATTGGCGAAAATATCTATTCGCATTTTGAGAAGGGGAAAAGTCCGCGGCGTGCAGCTATCGATGGTACCCTGGAGGTAATACCTGCCGTTCTTACTTCGGTTACTACAACCATGGTAGCTTTTTCGCCATTGCTTCTCGTATCGGGAAATATGGAGTTTTTATACGAAATGGCCTTTGTAGTTTGTGGTTGTTTGTTTCTTTCTCTCTTCGAAAGTTTCTTCGTACTGCCTAGTCATGTTGGAAACGAGGTAGTTCTGAATGTAAAAAAGAATAAAAATGCTTTTAATCGTTTAAGAGGAAGAATTGAAAAAGGAATTATCCATGTACGTGATAAGGTGTATGCCGATATCCTGAATTGGGTGGTTGAATGGCGTTGGTTTGTTGTAGTTACGCCAGTTGCCTTAATTTTAATCACCTATGGATTGTTTAGTGGTGGTATCATTAAAAGTACATTTTTTCCGAATATGCCTTTCGACTCCTTTAATATTAATGTTGCCTTTAAACCAGGTAGTAATAAGGATGTTACCACTGCATATCTAAAAGATTTTGAGAAGGCAGTTTGGGAGGTGAACGACGAAATCATGAAGGAATTCAGCGATACCTCTGCCTACATACAATACACCGGGGTTTCAACCGGATCGTCCTTTAGTGGTCAGGAAAACGGACCACATGCCGGAAATATGTGGGTAATGCTTCGAGATATGGAAGGAGCACCTTTGTCTAGTTTTGATATCACCACGAGGGTAAAAAAGAAAATTGGCAATGTTCCCGAAGCAGAGAAATTTACCATTGGAGCCTTTAACCGTTGGGGAGCTCCTGTTTCGGTAAGTTTGCTTGGTAGCGATTTGGACGAGTTAAATCGGGCCAATTTGTTTTTCCAGGATGAGCTTAGAAAAATAGCATCACTATATAATATTAGCGATAATAACCCACTGGGAAGTCGAGAGGTAAGACTAAGGCTCAAGCCCAAAGCTTATTATTTGGGAATGGATTTAAGAACCATTACTTCGCAAATCAGGCAAGGATTCTTTGGTGGTCAGGCCCAAAGATTGCAGGAAGGAAAAGATGAAATTAAAGTATGGGTAAGGTATCCAAAGAGCGACAGGGTTTTTATTGGCCAAATGGAAGACATGCGAATCAGAACTCCAAAGGGAGAGTTTCCCTTGTCGGAATTAATCGAATATGATATTCAAAGAGGGCCAGTAAGTATTCAGCGTTACAATGGTTCTCGCGAAATCAGGGTAGAGGCGGAGCTATTAGATCCTAACGAACCGGTTCCGCCAATTCTGGAATTTATTGAAGCCAACATATTCCCGGAATTGGATAGTAGATTTCCGGGTGTAAGAACAGAGTACCAGGGGCAAGAGAAGCGTTCGAAAGAAGATGCTGAGGAATTAAGCCTCTACTTTTCCATTGCATTTATGATTATCATTTTTATTGTAATGATTCATTTCCGAAGCTTTACCCAGGGGATGATTGTATTGCTTATGGTTCCTCTTGGATTTTTAGGATCGGCCTGGGGACATGGTATCGAAGGATTTCCGGTTTCGATGTTAAGCGTTTGGGGAATGGTTGCACTCTCGGGTGTAATTATTAACGATGCCGTAGTATTCCTGTCGAAGTACAATTCGCTGATACAGGAAGGAATGGTGCCGGTGGATGCTGTAAAAGCCGCCGGAAAGGCAAGGTTTAGAGCCATTGTGCTTACCACCATTACCACATCGGTAGGTTTATATCCACTTATTCTGGAGAATTCGTTCCAGGCAAAATTCCTGATTCCAATGGCCATTGCACTTGCCTATGGCGTTTTAATTGGAACCATGTTTATTTTGTTGTTCTTCCCAGTATTAATTATGATTTTGAATGATATTAAGAGGTATTCAAAACAGTTTTGGGAGGGATATAAAATAGATGCCCGCGATGTGGAACCTAAAATAAAAGAATCAAAAATAAGATTGGATTAATTCCTATCGAACCATGATAAAAAGACAAACAATGATAAAAAAGATATCATTACTCCTGATTGCTAACCTGTTTTGTGTGGGACTAATTGCCCAGGAAGAACTGAGTTTATCAAAAGCAATTCAAGTTGGATTGGAAAACAATTACGAACTAAAAATTATCCGTAAATCCGAAGAGATTTCAGAATTGAATAACAGCTGGGGAAATGTGGGGCGATATCCAAGCATTCAATTCAACCTTCAGGGGCGTGGCATTAAGGATTATAATGAAACCAATGATTTCAACCGTCTTACAGCTTCGCCTTCTCTCGATTTAAACTGGACGCTCTTCGATGGCTTTGCAGTAAGCATTCGTAAAGACAAATTCAACGATTTGCAGCAATTATCGGAAGGAAACACCATAGTGGCAATCGAAAACAGAATAGAGCTGATTATTCTTGCTTACTACAAGATTTTACTTGAAAAAGAAAGGTTAAAAGTAAGTGAGAAAATCATGAGTTTATCATCTGATAGATTCGAGAAACGTAAAATAGGCAAGGAGCTTGGAAGCTCGGTTACCTATGATGTTTTGCAAGCCAAAAATGCCTGGTTGGAAGATCGATCGGCTTATCTTTTGCAGGAGGTGAACTTTAATAACGCAGTTCGCGACTTGAATTTTTTATTGGGAGTTAAAGAGAGTAAAACTTACCAGTTTAGCGATGCGTTTTTACCTGTAAGCGATGATTACCAGTTGGCTGCATTGCTGGATAAAATGTTAAACGACAATAGTAACCTGAAGAATCGTTACATTCAGGAAATGATTCTAAAGCGCGATGTGGAATTGGCCAGAAGTAATTTTTACCCCAAGTTGAGTTTGGGTGCAGGAATACAAGGAAATCGTGTCAAAACCAAACTGGACGGCATGTCTTCGAGTACTGCCGATTCGCATAATTTGTACGCCAATTTAAGTTTGAGTTACATGATTTTCAATGGAAACTCTAACCGAAGGGCATTGCAGATTGCAAAAATTCAGGAGGATATTGGCAAAATAGAAACCGAAGATTTAAAGCACAGCTTAAGCAATATACTGGCTCAAAACTTTGAGTTGTACCAGGTTCGAAGAGAGTTGTATTTGCTGGCCGAGGAGAACCTCGAGGCTGCAGAACTGAACCTGTCCATTTCGAAAGACAAGTATGAAGCTGGTAGTATCAACTCATTCAACTATCGAGATGTGCAAGTGGTGTATCAGAATGTTGCCCTGGCAAGGTTAAATGCGATATTTAATTTGATACAATCCAAGACCTCATTGGTTCGATTAACGGGAGGAATCCTGAATGAATAAGTGATCCGACATATTAAAAACAAAAGACTATTCGCATGGTGTGAATAGCCTTTTGTTTTTTTTAATCGCCAAAATTATCGGGCACCAAAACTGCTACAATTTCGCCAGTTACGCAGAGTTTTCCCCCGGCAAATAGCTCAGCCTCAATTTTTGCTTTTCTTTCGCTTATTTCAGCAATTTTTCCCCTGATTTCGATCTCGCCATCAATGGGAGTTGGTTTTAAATATTTTACCTGCAGCGAAGCGGTAACGCACCTTGGAGCATTGTGTTCGCAAAGTTCAATGTTTTGCTGCCTGGCAAAAGCCAATGCGGCCGAACCTGTTCCATGGCAATCGATTACTGAAGCAAGCATGCCGCCGTAAACGAATCCCGGAATGGCCGTGTGGTATTCTTTTGGGACAAATTTGGTGACCGTATTTTCACCCTCCCAATAGGTTTTCAGCTGATGACCATGCTCATTTAATCTCCCGCAGCCATAGCATTGTGCAAAATGGTCGGGATAGTAATCTTGTATTCCTTTCATTTATGTGTGTATTAAGTTGATTCTCTTTCAATTAATTTGGTTTTCATTACAATTTTAACATCCGAAATGTCTTTCTTTTGTTTGATATTGGATAAGATTAGCTTGATGCTCTTTTTTCCCATTTCAACTCCAGGCTGATGAATTGTAGAAAGCTGTGGTGTACATACTTCACAGATATTGGAATTGCTAAATCCTAGTACGGCAACATCTTCGGGTACCCGATAGCCTTTTTTTCTTAGTGCATGTAATACGCCTACTGCTACCATATCACTGATGCAAAAAATAACATCAGGTTTGTCTTCCAAAGACATCAATTGGTTGGCTAGCTCTTCGCCTTCTTCTTTGGTGAATTCCTGGCAGGAAATAATTTTCCGATGATCGATTTCGAGCTTATGCCTGGTAAGCGTTTCCAGAAATGCCTGGTACCTGATATTCGAAATGGAAGAACTATCCAAGCCTTTAATCTGCGCGAAGCGTTTATAACCCTTTTTGATTAAATGGCTAATGCCTTCTCTGGTTCCCACATAATCGTCCGAAGTGATAAAGGGAATTTTTTTCTTTTCAAAGTAGATGGTCCTGTCAATTATCACGAAGGGAACATCATCACGAATTATATTTTCCAGTTCAAATCGCTTGGTATTCAGTTTTCTACTTGGTAGAATCAATATGCCGTCTACGTTTAGTTCATAAAATTCTTGTATCAGTTCAAGTTCCTTTTTGGGGTCGTAATTGCTCTCTGCAACAATCAATTTGTAGCCGTTTTTGGTTGCCTCCTGTAGCAAACCACTTAATATCTGGGTAGTGAAATATTGGTTCAGGGTAAAGAAAATCACACCAAATGTATACGACTTCTGAAATTTAAGAGAAAGAGCTGTTGAATTGGGTTTGTAGTCGTACAATTTGGCTACTTCCCGAACCCTGTTTTTCATTTCATCACTAATTTCAGGATTGTCATGCAATGCTCTCGAAACCGTTGCAATGGTTGTGTTTAAGGCTTTTGCAATGTCTTTTAAAGTTGTCCTCTTCACGATAATTATTTACATTATGTGGATTGATTCTAAATGTCAAATATAGCTAAAAAAAGTTATTAACTGTAAACGTTTACGTAAGATGTTAACGTTTGCATTCTATTTTTTTAAGATCGTACTTTGTTAGCAAATCTAATTTCTAAACCATTGTAATATGAAAAAAATGAGAGTTTTAATCCTGATGTTACTAACATGTTTTGCATTTACCAGCATTGCGCAAAATACTGTTACAGGATTAGTACAGGATGTAAACGGAGTTTCGATTCCTGGCGTTAGTGTAATCGTTAAAAATACAACAACCGGAACCATTACCGATATGGACGGTAAGTTTGAATTAGAGGTTGAAACTTTGCCTGTAACTTTGGTAACAAGTTTTGTGGGTTACAAAACCAAAGAAACCGTTGTTACTTCTTCCGATGCAGTTACCATTACCATGACCGAAGGTGTTGGTCTTGATGAAATCATGGTAACCAGTACGAGAACCATTCGTTCTCAAAAGCAATCAGCAATGTCGATGACATCGATGAAAGCAAAAGAAATTCAGAACAAGGCTGCAAGCAGTCAGGCCGATATCTTAAGATCGGTTCCTGGTATTACTGCCGAAGGTGGTGGTGGTGAAGTTGCTACCAATGTATTTGTTCGTGGTTTGCCTTCTGGTGGTCAGTATGTATTCAACCCTCTTGAATATGATGGAATGCCGGTAATCAGTACTTTCGGATTAAATTCATCGGCACATGATGTGTACATCAGAAACGATTTGGGTATCAAGTCGCTTGACTTTCCTCGTGGTGGTGCTGCCATTCTTTACGGAGCAGGTTCGGTTGCAGGTGTAATCAACTACATCTCTAAAACAGGAACCGATGAGCCTGAAAACATCATTCAATTAGAATTTGCCGAAGACGGAAGATACAAAGCAGACTTTTTCTCGGGAGGTAAATTAGGAGGAGAAGATTCTCGCACTTACTATGCTTTAAGTGGATTCTATCGTTACGATGAAGGACCTCTTGATACAGGTTTGCCAACACAGGGTTTCCAGTTGCGTGGTAATATCAAACAAGAGTTTGATAATGGTGAATTGATCGTTTCGGGACAATGGATCGATGACAGAGTTCAGTTCTTCTTGCCATTGCCATTGGATGGAGATTCTCGCGACTACGCAAAGGGCAACGATGGAAAAGATGTAAAAACCATTCAAACCATGCATGCACAGCATTTATCTTATGCAACTCCTGATGGAATTTACAGAACACCTATTAAAGATGGTGTTGCCACTAAAGGTGGATATTTTATGGCCAATTACAAGCACAATTTCGATAATGGTCTTAAAATGGATGCAAAAATGCGTTATGCAAGATATGCTCACGAGTTTAACTTGTTCCTTACCGGATCGGGTAATCCATCAACATTAAACAATTTTGTGACTGATATCGATCCAAACGCGAGCAATATTTCTGCAAACAGAACCGGCATGTCGAACAGTACCATTGGTGGAAACGATCTTGTATTGGTAAATACTTTGTTAGACCGTAATCGTCCGATGACCGATATGGCTACAGAGATGAACGTTACCAAGAAATTTGAAGGTGTAACCGTTGAGCACAATATTACTGCAGGTGTATTCTTGTCTAGAACCGAAGCTCACGATCAGAATGTTCAAACAAGATATGTATCAGAATTTACATCAAAACCTTACTTGCTTGATATTTCTTACACAAGTGGTGGCGATCCAATGACATTGAGTAAGAACGGTTTGTTCAATCCTGGAGCAGCTTATTCAAACAACTTCATTACGGCAAACAAACAGGCTTTCTATCTTACAAACGAGATGAAGATGGACAGATGGAGAATCGATGTTGGTTTCCGTTACGAAACCATCGAAGCAGATGTATCCCGCGAAGGAAATACAACTTACACAATGGATAGTGATGCTTCTCTATCATCAGATTTACAAACTGTGAAGTGGGGGAACAATGCTTACCTTCACGGTAAAGGAAAAGATTCGGACTGGGCCGGTGTTATTGCTGCCAACTACGAATTGAACGATAAGGTGAACCTTTATGGTAACGTAACCAAAGGATACTTCTTCCCGCAACCTCGTGGTATTAAGATTGCTTCTGACGGAACAGTTGGTTCCTATAAAACAGAAGAAATTTACCAGGGAGAACTTGGTGTGAAGTATGGTTCAGGAAAATTCAGAGGAACATTTGCTACTTACTTTGTTGATTTGAACGACCGTAGAAATGTTGATTTACGCGACGATCCTAACAATCCGGGAACTACAATCGAAACCGTTACTACATTGAGTACAAAAGCGGTTGGTGTTGAAGCAACCTGGGGATATGAATTGGCAGAAAACCTTGACTGGTCGGGTAGTGTTACCTACCAAAATCACGAGTACAACGAGAGTGAAGACAATCCAGAGTACGTAGGAAATGAATTGGAAAGACAGCCTTCTTGGTTGGCATATTCGGCCTTGAACTACGACAATGGAGCATTTGATGCAGGTTTCTCATGGAACTATACAGGGAAAAAATTCTCGAGCATTTCAAATGCAGTTGAGCTTGACGCAATTAACATTTTCAGATTAGATGCTGGTTATACCATGGATCTTGGCGAAGATGGAGAAACATTAAGATTTGGAGTTTCGGTATTCAACCTGTTTGATGATAACGGTGTAACCGAAGGTAATCCAAGGGATGTTACCCAGTCGGGTGCTGGAGAATTCTTCGTAGGACGTCCAATTCTTCCTAGAAGAGCATTCTTTAGAATGACATTTAGCTTCTAATAAGTACATTTAATATTGTTTAGGGAATTTAGGGAGAGGATCATTTCTCTCCCTTTTTCAAAAAAAACAAAACCCAATTGCAGACCATGATCTGCATGATTATCTAACAAAAAACAATTGTCAATGAATTGGCTCGATTATATTATTATCCTGTTTTACTTTGGTGGATTCCTGGGAATGGGATATTTCTTTAAAGACAATAAAGATTCTACTGATTATTTTCTCGGAGGGAAGAGTATAAGCTGGTTTCCATTAAGTCTTTCGACTATGGCTACACAACTTTCAGCAATTAGTTTTGTGTCGGCACCAGCATTTGTGGCATTGAAAGCAGGAGGAGGTATGAAATGGCTCTCTTTTGAGTTTGCTGTTCCGTTGGCCATGTTTTTTATCATGATTGTGATTATTCCGCCGCTATTCAGATCGGGAGTAGTCAGCATTTACGAATTTGTTGAAAGACGCTACGATGTGTCAACAAGGTTGATTCTGAGCGTGGTTTTCCAGATTAGTAGAGCGCTGGCAACCGGAGTTATGGTTTATACCATTGCCATTATCTTACAAGCAGTATTGGATATTGCATTTGTCTATACCATCCCGCTCATTAGTATTGTAACCATTATCTATTCCTGGCAAGGCGGAATGAAAGCCGTTGTTTGGGGAGATGCAATTCAGATGATTATCCTGTTTGCAGGATTGCTAATCTGCCTTGTCTTTGGCTACGATTTAATGATTGAAAAAGGAGGTTCCATTGCCAATGTTGATCCAGACCGATTGGTGGTAATTCAAAATAACCTGGGAATTGGAGAAGGTAGCGAATATGGAATCTGGCCCATGCTGATTGGTGGATTTTTCTTGTACGTATCTTATTATGGATGCGATCAGACACAAGCTCAACGCTTGCTTTCAGCAAAGAACGAAAAAACAGTTAGAACCTTGCTCTTCGCAAATGGAATGCTTCGTTTGCCTGTTGTATTGGTATACTGTACCATGGGTTTGGTATTGGGAGGATTAATTTCGGTTGCACCGGATTTCCTGGAAGATATCAGTCTGATTACCCAGAAATATTTCCCTGAAGAATATGCCAGGTCTGGAATTAAACCAGATTTAATGGTGCCGGTTTTTATCACCAAATACCTTCCTCATGGAGTAATTGGGATATTAATGGTCGGAATTCTTTCAGCAGCCATGTCGTCCTTGAGTTCAACTGTAAACTCTTTATCTGCAGTAACTGTAGAGGACTTCTTTAACCGGGGAAAAAAGAAACTTACAGGTGTAAAATACATGATGCTTTCGAAAGCTTCGGTTGTATTTTGGGGAACCGTTTGTATTGCTTGTGCATTTTTATTGGGTGGCAGCGAAAGTGCTGTAATCGAAATTATTAATGCCATTGGTTCGGTATTCTACGGACCCGTATTGGCAACCTTTATTATGGCCATTCTTTCGAAAAAATCGAACAAATATGGAATGAATGCAGGTATCATTCTTTCTGTATTGATCAACCTGATTTTCTCGAAAACCATGCAGGAGATTATCGGTTTCGACCCGGGAGTTGAAATTTTCTGGATTTGGCTGAATTTCACTGGTTTTGGACTTTGTGTAATCATTACCTATGTGGTAAGCGTTCTGTTTAAAGACAAGAACAACAAGGTACCCGATGTGAAATTCGAAATCCGTAAGAAGGATATCCTCACCAAAGAATCGGTGATTTTGGTATTGTTCTTCATCGTAATCGTAATTTTTAGTTTGTACATCCCTCAAATATTTGGATAATGCGAATTGCACTCTGTCATTTTAGAGTGGGTGAAACCGATGGAGTTTCGCTCGAAATGGATAAATGGAAAAAAGCCCTTGAGCAACTTGGGCATGAGGTAATATATATTGCCGGAAGTTCGGGGAATTGTGAGGCGGAATTGGTTCCGGCCCTTCATTATCAGCATCCGGTAAATAATAGGATTGTAGCAAATGCTTACCAAAGTTTAAGCGATTATGAAAATGAATCGCAACTGGAAAAGGAAATATACGATCTGGCCAAAGAGATAGAAAATGATTTGGTTAGGATCATCAGTGAGCAGCAAATTGATGTAATTGTGCCGAATAATGTTTTGTCGCTTGGCTGGGGACTTTCGGCAGGAATTGCATTTCATGCTGCCATTGAAAAAACTGGCGTCAAGGCAATTTGTCATCATCACGATTTTCATTGGGAAAGGGAGTTGTATTCCAATCCAAAAGTGAGTTTTGTGAACGATTTGCTGGATAAACATTTTCCGCCGGTAAGCAATCAAGTGAAGCACGTTTGCATCAACCATATCGCTAAAATCGAGTTAAAAAACAGGTACGGGTTAGAAGCCGTGGTGGTTCCCAATGTTTTTGAATTTGAGCAGGAGTTAATTGCAATTGATGATTACAATGCAGACTTGAGAAAAGAATTTGGAATAAAATCCAATGATATTGTGTTTATGCAGGCCACCCGCGTTGTTGAGCGTAAAGCAATAGAAATTGCAATTGATCTGCTATCCGAAGTTCAAAAGAAAAAAGAAAAGCTGCTTGGTAATAGGTTGTACCACAATGATATAATTAATAACGATACAGAGTTTTACCTGGTTTTTGCCGGGCAAAACGAATCGGAACACTACTATCAAAACTTGATAGATTATTCAGTTCAAAAAGGGGTTAAAGTAATTGATATCAGCAATCGGGTAAACCATGAGCGCAAGCTTGTGGATGGCAAAAAGGTTTATTCATTATGGGATGCATACTCCATTGCCGATATCGTTACCTACCCGAGTATTTTGGAAGGCTGGGGTAATCAGTTCCTGGAAGCTTTGGTGGCAAAACTGCCAATAGCAACTTATAAATACCCGGTTTACCTTACCGATATTGAACAGTTTGGATTCCACATAATAGCGCTGGGAAGTGAATACAGTAAAGCAGAAAATCTGGTTGAAGTAGACCAGAGCATTATTCAGACTGCTGCAGATGAAAGCATAAAATATCTGGTAGATAAAGAATACAGAAGAGAAAAAACAGAAGAAAACTATCGAATTGCAAAGCAAAACTTGTCGATTGATAGTTTGAGGGGAATGCTAAAGGAGATTTTTATCGATGGAACAATTTAAAAAAGACATACAATTTCTATATCCTGATCGAGTAGATGAAACGCTACAGGAAATTGATCAGATCATGAATCATTACAGAGCGATCACTCCTTCCGAAGCTTTTAAGCTCGATGAGGAAGATGCCATTTTGATTACTTATGCAGATAGCTTTAAGGATGAAAATGAAAGTACGCTTCAAACTTTGAACAAGTTGTGCAAAAAGTACCTGAAAGAGGGGATCAACAGCATCCATATCCTGCCTTTCTATCCATATACATCAGACGATGGGTTTTCTGTAGTGGATTATATGGAGGTCAATCCTGATTTTGGAAATTGGAAGGATGTGGCAGAGCTCGAAAAATCTTTCTACCTGATGTTCGATGCTGTGATCAATCACATGTCGAAGTCGTCGGATTGGTTCAAAGGGTTTTTAAGAGAAGATCCTGAATTCGAGAATTTCTTTATCGAGGAAAATCCCGATAAGGAGGAATTGAATATGGTGACCAGGCCAAGAGTATGGCCATTGCTTCACAAGTACAATAAAAATGGGAAGGACGCTTTTGTGTGGACTACTTTTTCGGAAGATCAGGTTGATTTGAACTACGCAAATCCTAAAATCTTTTTGAAGGTGCTGGATGTGCTCCTATTTTATGTATCGAAAGGAGCAAAGCTAATTCGTCTGGATGCCATTGCGTTTATGTGGAAAAAACTAGGAACTACATGCATTCATTTGGAGGAAACGCATCGAATTATTCAGTTGTACCGAAAAATTATTGAACAGGTAGCACCTCAAACTGTGATGATTACCGAAACAAACGTGCCTCACAGCGAAAATATTTCCTACTTCGGTAATGGTTTAAACGAGGCGCATATGGTGTATAATTTTAGTTTGCCTCCGCTTTTGGCCTATAGTCTGCACAAGGAAAATGTTGATGTCCTTACCCATTGGGCGCAATCATTACAATTGCCTTCGGATAAAACATGCTTTTTCAATTTTACGGCAAGTCACGATGGAATTGGTGTAAGGCCATTACAAGGCATTGTGAGCGACGCAGAAATTGGAAAGCTGGCTAAAATTGTAGAGTCGCATAACGGACGTGTTTCCTACAAATCAAATCCTGATGGTTCGGAATCGCCCTACGAACTCAATTGCAACTATATGGATTTACTTACAAATCCTAATGAAGCAGATGATTTAAGGGTGAAGAGATTTATGCTTACGCAGGCAGTAATGTTGAGTATGCCGGGAGTTCCGGGAATTTATTATCACTCCATTTTTGGCTCTGAGAACGATGAGCAAGGCGTAATCGATTCGGGGATTAATCGCAGAATCAACAGGAAAAAATTAGAGTTTTCGCAGCTCGAAAAAGAATTGAATCAGCCTGGTAGTTTGCGCTCAAAAGTGTATGAAATGTACATGAAGATGCTAAAAGTCAGGAAAGCTGAAAAAGCCTTTGATCCATTTGGAGAGGCAAAGTTTTACCAGGAGAATGGCGTTTTTATTGTAGAACGAAAATCGGCTTCGGACACAGTTTATTGCCTTTACAATTTTACAGGAGGCGAGAAAGATATTGAAAAACTTACAGAGGGGAAGATAGATCTGGCAACAGGAAATAATGCTGATAGCAGTTTGACAGCTTATGAATTCATGTGGATCGTATAGCTTGAATTGTCAGGGAATATTAGGGTATAGAAAAGACTTTTGAAACGATTAGAAAAAGGACAAATGAAACAGAAAACGGCACATATTATATCGCATACTCATTGGGACAGAGAATGGTACTTGAATAGCAAATACACCAATGAATGGTTGATTCCATTCTTCGATAACCTGTTTAAGATGTTTGAGAAAGAACCAGAGTACATTTTTGTCTTGGATGGCCAGATGGCAATGGTTGAGGATTATTTTGAGGAGCTGGACAAGAACAATTACAATGTAAATGAATACAAACGCAAGATTAGAAAGTATGTGAAACAGAACAGGCTGTTCATTGGCCCGTACTACTTGCAGCCCGATTGGCAATTGCTAAGTGAAGAATCCCTGGTGCGTAACCTGACCTATGGAATTCAGGCTGCAAAAGAGTTGGGTGGAGCCATGAAAGTAGGCTGGATGCTCGATAATTTTGGACAGATTTCTCAAACATCGCAAATTCATGACCAGTTTAAGCTGGAAGGTTTATATGTATGGCGAGGCGTTGAAATGGATCCAAATGATGTACAATCGGAATTCTACTGGCGTTCGCCTGATGGAACCTCAATTCCTTCGATGTACCTCTTGGACAGTTACCGAAATGTTATGCGCCTGGCAGAGTATAACGATATCATGAAAGATAGGGTATACGATGAGGTTCACAAGCTGACACCTTTTGCAACAAGTAGTCATATTCTGCTAATGAATGGTTACGATCAGGAGATGATTCCTGATGATATTCAGCCCTACATTTCGGATGGAAAAATGGATACCGATGAGTTTAAAATCATCCAAAGTAATCCGGTAAAATACATTCGCGATGTAATGAGCGAAAAACCTGACTTAAAAACCCTTCATGGAGCTTTGTATAGTGGAAGGTTTATTTCGGTTTTCCCAGGCGTAATGTCGGCTCGAATGTATTTGAAATTGCAGAACGATCAGCAGCAAAAAGCTTTGGAAAAGAGAGTGGAGCCATTGGCAGCACTGAGCTGGGCTTTGGGTGGTGAATATGAGAAGACACAAATTCGCGAGGCCTGGAAAACATTGCTGAAAAATCATCCGCACGATAGTATTTGTGGTGTAAGTATTGATGATGTTCATACCGATATGGAGAACCGTACCCGTGTTGTAAACCAGCTGACACAATCGCTAACAGAGCAAAAGTTACGAGAGCTTTGCAGTTTGATTCACACAGCGGATGCAAAGGATGAGGAAGTAAAAGTGGTATTTAATCCATCTTTCCAAAGCAGATCGGAAAATGTAAGTTTCGAAAATGGCGAATTCTATGTGAAAGATATCCCAGCAATGGGTTATAAAATCGTTGAGAAATCGGACCTGGCAGAATCGATTGTTGAGGTGGAAGGTTTGAAAATTAGCAATAATAAGATTGTTGTAGATTTCAATAAAAATGGATCTTTCAACTTGTTCTATAAAAAATCGGGCAAGCAGTTCTTTAAGCAGGGAATGTTTGAAGATCGCGCCGATACCGGCGATGAGTACAACTATTCATATCCCGACAAGGATATTATTATTACCAGCGAAGCTTGTAAAGCCAAGATGGAAATTGTGGAGCAGTTGGCAACAAAAGTGGTGGTACGTACCGAGTTGGTGATGAATTTGCCTGAGTCGGATGCGGAAAATCACAGTGTGAGAAGCACGCTTACGCGAGATTTACCGATTGTTACCTACTATACAATCGAAGCCGATTCGGAAGTGGTAAAATGTAAAACTTTCCTGAGAAATACGGTAAAAGACCATTTGATGAGGGTCTTGTTCAAATCGGGAATCGAGACTGAATTTGCCAATGCTGGAAGTCCGTTTGATGTGGTAAAACGTCCAATCCTTATTGAAGATTACGACGAGTCGACCATACCTGAAGATGTGAAGAAGGTGATTATTGGTGCTCGCGAGGCAAAGCCAAATACCATTTTCCTGAATCGTGAATTTGTTGATTTGAACGATGAAAAGGATGGCCTGGCCATATTCTCAAAAGGATTGCCTGAATACCAGGTGATTGATGGAGATACCATTGCATTAACATTGTTCCGATCGGTAGGTTGGATTGCCAAAGAAATCAACTCGCGAATTGGCGATGCCGGACCGGAGATTTTTACACCAGACGCACAATGTTTGCGCGAAATGGAATTCGAATATGCAGTATATCCTCACCAGGGAACTACTGAAGAGGCGCAGGTTTGCAAGTTGTCAGACCTTTACAATACCGATTTGGTATGCTTTACCACCGACAAGCATGTTGGAGAATTGGCGAATGAGGCGAGCTATTTTACTGCGAAGGATAGCCTGGGTGCTCTAAAAATTACAGCACTAAAGAGGAGTGAAGATGGAAAATCGCTTGTGATTAGGGGATACAATTCTGCTGAAAAGACAACAGATGTTAGAGTTAGCAGTGCCTTTAAAGTAGAAAAGGCTGCTTTAACAAACCTGCTGGAAGAAGAAATGGAAGCTGTTAAGCTCGTTAACGATGGTGCCGAGTTTAAGCTTGATGGCAAAAAGATTTTCACTTTAAAGTTGAATCTTGTTAGGGAAAACTATAAACCATCAGACGAATGTGAGTTGGTTTACGAATACGACCGTAAAAAGGAAGATTTTGAAGCCTACGAATATGCAAGCTACGTAAGTTTGGGTGAGATTGAATCAGAGTTGGAAAGAGCTGAAGGATTGAAGGAGAAATCTCATCATCCAATGTGGAGAAGAACAGCTTTGGAAGCTCAACTTTCGGCAATTTTAGCACAACATAGGTATAATGAAAAAAGAATTACCGAATTGGGCTATGGCTTGAACGAAGCTCGTGTACAGCGTAGGGTTTACGATTACATCAAGCAATTTAAAGATCCGGATAAGCAATAAATAATTGTTCATTCAACCGATAAGAAATAAGATTAAAAAAGTTAGCTGTTAGTTTAGTTAGAGATGCGCAAGCAGGATCTGCATTGGTACAGATTTAGGGTAAAGTTGTAGATAGAGTGTGCTGTGCCAAATGTAGGTTCTGATTGTTATCTTTAACCAATAATCAAAGATATGACCAAAATAATCATAGCTCCCGATAAATTTAAAGGATCCCTTACGGGGCTTCAGTTTTGCGAAGCCATCGAAAAAGGCATCAGAAAGCATGTTCACGATGTTGAAATTGAAAAACTGCCTTTGGCCGATGGTGGAGATGGAACCGTTGAGGTGCTTCAATACTATCTGGATGGGGAAATAATTTCGTTAAATGTTTCCGATCCGCTTGGTAGAAAAGTAAATGCATCCTACTTGTATTCCGAGGTCAAGAAAACTGCATTTATCGAAATGGCAGAGGCCTCAGGTATTCGTTTGCTTACTGATAAGGAAGCAAATCCTTTAAAAACCAGTACCTATGGAACGGGTGAGCTCATAAAAGATGCTCTTGATAAAGGAGTTGAACATATCATACTAGGGATTGGAGGTAGCGCAACCAACGATGCCGGAATGGGTATGGCAAGAGCGCTGGGATATCGATTTTTTAATAAGGATAAGAAAGAATTATCAGGGATAGGAAAAGATTTACAGGAAATAGAAACCATTGATATTTCAGGAGTTCATCCGCAAGTTAATGAGGTGAAATTTGAAGTAGCCTGCGATGTGGATAATCCATTGTATGGACCAAATGGCGCTGCTTACGTGTATTCGCCTCAAAAAGGGGCAACTCCCCAAATGGTGATGCAACTCGATAATGGACTTATTATTTTTAATGAAGTCGTAAAATCTCAGTTTCAGCTGGATTTACAACATATAAAAGGTGCTGGTGCAGCAGGTGGACTTGGTGCAGGATGCATTCTTTTTCTGGGAGCAAAATTGAATTCTGGCATTGAACTGATCAAAACTGAAGCAGACTTCGATAATAAAATTAAAGATGCCGACTGGATCATAACCGGTGAGGGAAAACTGGATTCACAAACCTTCTCGGGGAAAGTGATTCGGGGTGTGTTGGACTCTTTGGAAAATCAGAAACTGGCTTTGTTTTGCGGATTGGTAGATCTGCCAGAAGAGGATCGGGAAAAGCTTAAGGTAGATCATATTGCCGAAACTTCGGTGTATGCCAAAGACCTTCAGGATTCCATGCAAAACGCCGGGAAATACCTCGAAATAGCTGCCGAACTGTTTGGAGAGAAATTGAAAGTTCAAAAATAAAATAGCTTTCCTTAGATGATGCAAAGACTCTTTTCTATTTTAGGAAGGGAGTCTTTCTTGCTTTATTCACCCTTTTTAAAATCCCAGGTGTTTATAAAGAGTATCATCAGTATCTATTTTGAAATAAGAATCATTCAAAATCATTCCAAAAATACTGATATAGATGAGTTGATTAGTATAAGAGCAGTTGCGATGGGGAGTAACTGCTCTTTTTTGTTCTTCTCTTTAATCCTTTCATCTTGTGGATTTACGATAACTTTTAAAACCATTTCACTTGTATTTTATTATTTTTAAGTAAAAATTTAAGGTATGTCAGAAGCACTGGAAATAACACATTCAGCACCAATACCAAAGGTGTTTTACATGGAGAAGGAAGAGAAGCAATTTACTGAATGTACCATTTGCGGGAAAAATTTAACTGGTGGCAATGAGTTGTATTTAATTGAGAAGGCGTTCGAAAAAAAAACTGGTTCTACTCAAGCTGAGTTGGTTTTCGAACTGGCTTGTTGTATGGATTGCAGGCAAGAGATGCATGATTCATTATCCATAGAGTCGAACGAGAAAATTGCAGCTTATTTCGAGGCAAATAGTCGTGTTGAAGAAAGAGATAGAGAGCTGAAGGAGCACAATTTGGTTGATACCGATATTTGGCTAAACAATTGTATCGTTAAGAACAAATCGATGGATGAGGTGAATGAATACCAGATCTACGCTTTGTGTTGGAAAGATGAGCTGGTTTTTCACCAGATGCCATTTATGCTTTGCGGCGAAACTATAGATGATATCTTAAACTTGCTGTCCAGCAAAAGTTTGGATATTATTAACGACCTGACAGCCGATTTAATTGATTTACCACCTGAATTTGGAGAACTTTTTAAAGATAAAAAAGTACTGTTTATATAACAGGTGAAATAGATATAAACCCGATGATAGGCAACTTGTATTCGTAATGGCTCATCGGTTTCTTTTTTCTGATTATTTTAGTGCTTGAATTCCAAAAGCCAATACAAAAAATTCAAAAACAAACTTATGTCTCTACGATGTATTGTATTATTTGCTGCCCTAACTTTTCTTCTTGGTTGCAAATCGCAAAATCAAAACTTAATGATTGTGAAAGACCTGAGCTCCGATTGGACCTTTTCTGAAAAAGATTCGCTAAGCTGGTTGCCTGCAAAAGTACCAGGATGCGTGCACACCGATTTGTTGGCCAATGGAAAAATCGAAGATCCTTTTTATCGATTAAATGAACACGACTTGCAATGGATTGATAAGAAAGATTGGATCTACAAAACGGAATTTGAGCTGGATCAGGTCATTTTGAGTAAAGGTCGAATTGTGCTCGATTTTAAAGGTCTGGATACCTATGCAGACGTTTACCTGAACGATCAGAAAGTGCTATCGGCAGATAATATGTTTCGAGAGTGGACAGTTGATGTAAAGAAATATCTGAAAAAGGGAAAAAATAAACTACACATAGCGTTTTATTCACCCATTACAAAAGGTTTAGAGCTGCACGATGCAAATGCTTTTGTTTATCCGGGAGCGGAAAACGATCAGGCAGAACTGGGACAAGTTGAAGGGAACAAAAGAGTAAGTATTTATACCCGAAAGGCTGGCTATCATTATGGTTGGGATTGGGGCCCACGTTTGGTAAGCAGTGGCATATGGCGCCCTGTATACCTCAGAGCGTGGGATCATGCAAGAATTCAAGATTTGCAAATTGTTCAGAATCAGGTGAAAGAAAATCTTGCCAGTTTTACGGCAGTTTTAGAATTGGAATCTGAACAGGAAGTATTGGCAGATATTCAAATTCGAAATAATGGATTGGAATTGGCTGCCTCAAATGTGCAACTGAAAAAGGGAGTTCACAAATATGAGCTAAACTTTGATATTGAAAATCCAAAACTTTGGTGGCCTAACGGATTGGGCGAACAAGATCTGTATACGATTAATGCAGAAATTAATGTCAATGGTAGAGTAGAACAGGCAAGTAGAAGAATTGGCATTAGAACGATGGAAGTGGTTCGTGAAAAGGACGATGAAGGAACTTCCTTCTATTTTAAAGTAAATGGTGTGCCCGTATTCATGAAAGGTGCCAATTACATTCCAAATGACATATTCCCGTCAAGAGTGAGTAAGGATCAATTGAAAAAGGTAATCGAGACTGCCAAAAATTCTAACATGAATATGCTGAGAGTTTGGGGTGGTGGCTATTACGAAGATGATTTGTTTTATGATTTATGCGATGAGGCAGGAATACTGGTTTGGCAGGATTTTATGTTTGCTTGTGCCATGTATCCGGGTAAGCGTGAGTTTTTGGACAATATAAAAGCAGAAGCACGAGACAATATCAGAAGGTTAAGAAATCACCCCAGCATTGCTCTTTGGTGTGGGAATAATGAAATTTTGGTTGCCTGGCACAATTGGGGTTGGAAAAGGCAAGCCAGGGAGCAAGGCGAGGAAGTGCCTGCTATGGTTTGGAAAGCTTACGCTGATATTTTTCATGAAGTGCTTCCTAAAGCAGTGGAAGAATACGATCCTTCAAGGTTTTACTGGAGTTCCAGTCCTTCTTCGGGCACAGGGGTAAAGCCTGACTTAATCAACGGAGATGACCATTACTGGGGCGTTTGGTGGGGAAAAGAACCCTTTGAAACCTATGCAACACATATTGCAAGATTTATGAGTGAGTATGGTTTTCAATCTTTTCCTGAAATGAAATCGGTAAGAAAATATGCCGAACCCGAAGATTGCGATATTTTTTCGGAGGTCATGAAATCGCATCAACGTTCGTCTATCGGGAACGAAACGATTGAGTATTACATGTTGCAGGATTACAGGAAACCTAAGGATTTCGAGTCGTTCCTGTATGTGAATCATGTCTTGCAGGCAGAAGGAATTAAATTTGCATTGGAAGGCCACCGTCGTGCAATGCCATACTGCATGGGCAGTTTGTATTGGCAAATTAACGATTGCTGGCCGGTTGCCTCGTGGAGCTCGACCGATTACTACCAGGAGTGGAAAGCCTTGCAGTACTATGTGAAGAAAGGATTTGAACCTTTGTTGGTTTCGCCATATCTCGAAAAGGATAACTTAAAGGTGGCTGTCGTGAATGATCATTTGAAGGAAATTGATGCCAAACTGATTTTGAAAGTGATGGATTTTACAGGAAATGTGACCTGGTCGGAAAGCAAAGAGATTAGCATTCGCAAAAATTCCAGCGAAGTTTTCTATGGTCAGCAGCTGAAGAAATTCTTGCAGGGTAGAAATCCTGAAAAGGAGTTATTTCTGGTTGAATTGAAGGTAGATTCGGAAGTTGTGGCTAGAAATATTCTTTACTTTAAGTCGGTGAAAGATGTAAAATTGCCTAAACCCAAAGTGGAGTATAGCATTTTGAAAAAAGAGAATTCTTATGAGATCAGGATCGAATCGGATGTACTGGCAAAGAATGTATTTTTAAGCCTTGGAGATGAAGATGGATTCTTTTCGGATAACTACTTTGATGTTTTGGCAGGTGAAACCATAAGCATTAGGCTGGAAACAGAAATATCACTTGAAAAACTCAATGAAGTGATACAGCTTAGAACACTAGATTCTACTTTTGAATAGATAATTTTGAGTCGTCCTAAAATAGGTTGACACATTTATAAATTAATTATATGATCCAGTGAGGCTAGCCTCACTGGATTTTTGATGTATAAAATTAGGTGTTTTATAATTCAAACTCAAATGAGGTCTCTTGTTATTATAGATCCAAACAGAT
>NZ_RZNH01000102.1 GCF_013141825.1 Marinifilum caeruleilacunae | reverse complement strand
TAAGAATTTAATTCCAATAAGACCGAATCGTAATTTTAATCGGCATAAAGATAAATACAGAAATAGAGTCAAACCAAAGGTTACTAAAAATCAGCGTGATGCTTTGTGAAATAACCTTAACTTAATGACATTGAGCTCGCGCCAGCGGTGATATTAGAGTTGGTAGATGGTTTGCTGCTCCATTGGATGGTAGAACAGGAGGATTACCGTTGGAATTATATCAAAACTTTAATCAGTTAAAAGAACCTGTAAATATTATACTTAAAAATAGTTTTTAAAATGTTTGGTTTCAAAAAAAATAAGAATAAAAGGCTCACAAAAAAAACATGCGTAACTTTCTTAGAAATTTTAACTAATCTATTACAAATTCTAAAGAAGTCAAATATACATGAACAGGCAAAGTTTATTGAGGTTTTAATAGTATTATTAAATCAACGAAAGGACGAACAGTTTATCGATCTTATTAACAGTGTTAATATGTGGGGAGGATCAGGAGCTGTGTGGGAAGTCCATATTGAAGATAGTGCTGATAATCGAAGTTTTGAGAAAGAGATAGTTAACCTTATAGATTTTATGGAAAAAATAAATATTCTTGGTCCAGGAGTGAAACCAATTAGAAAGTTATTTAAGCAAAATATAAAAGGCAAGTTGTAGTTTGTAATGAGATAACCCCTGATGGCGCGAGTATACACTGTCCGCTAGTTCGAGTTTGCTCCCAGATAGCTATCGGGATCGTACTCTGCGAAGCAGAACTTGCAAATATGTCACATGATTTTATGGGAATAGGTTTGTGGATTTTTAAAGCCACAAGTCACGTGTAGCGGTAATGGGAGAGGGTGTAGTTTGAATTTGAATTGTTTTTCTGTATTCACAGGGCACGAGCTACAAGCTCGCGCCCAATGTCATTAAGTTAAGAGTGTAAGTTATTGAAAAACAGTAGTAGTAGCGAGGTTTTTAGAGATTTTTTTGCTATATTTATATAGTATTCAGAGAGTTATTATGATGAAAAAAAACTACTAAATTT
>NZ_RZNH01000101.1 GCF_013141825.1 Marinifilum caeruleilacunae | reverse complement strand
AGAAGATAGAGAACGAATTTGTTGCTATTTTGAAGAATTAATGGATATAGTTGGACTAGAAAGTTCAGACGGTCAACTGAATGATTTTATGTACGGATTTAATCCAAGTGAGTAAAAACGGTTGCCAACAAAAATTAAAATTCAAGGGTGGTGACGCTCAAATTGATAACGAAACAAAAACAATAAACGCAAGCGGTTTTGATAAGGTGGCAATTCTAAATCGCCCTCAAATTTTAGCAAAACCGTTAGGGTGCATTAAAGCCAACAATTTAAATCAAATACTTAATGAGAAAGATAATCACATATTCATTTATTATTATTCTGACACTAACTGCAACATCGAAGGGTTTGTGTCATAAGGATCTAATTGAGTATGGTAAATGGCTTAAGTTTTATAATCTGAATCATGAGGATTTTCAAAAAGTAGGAAATGATTCGAAATTGAAAATTACTTGGTCTGATTATGATCTTACTGAGAAGTGCACTGATATCTATAAGACGTTCTATATTTATTCAACAGACTCAACTTATTTTATTGATTTGGACAGTTATTCTCTTGCAATTGAGAATAGAAACAATAAACTAATTTCTTATGGAAGTGGTATTGACATGAAAGTGCAAATAATTAGATTAAGTGATAACAAAAGTGCAACCTTATTATTTTGTGGCAGTTCTTGTATTCCTGAGACTGCAAATTGGATAACAGATAGTTGGATAGAAATAGTTGGATTTTCCGATAACGAATCTGGAAAAATGAAACCTACAAAATGGAAGTTTGATTTAGAGAATATGGTTTTCGCTACCTATCAAATTGACATTAATATTGATTCTATATCTGACTTTTATTACGAAAAGGAAAGATTGAAAAGCATTGAATTCATTAAGAATAATGCACCCTAACAAAAGCTAAATCTTGAAGGCGGTGACGCTCTCCCGAATTCTATGGATAAACCAAACAATTCAGGTTAAAAATTCTTATTTAATTATGCTGCTGCTAAGTTTAGCATGTAATAGTTCTTGTCATATTCCTGACCTGAAGTAATTACGGCACAAATACGTTGCAATAGCTTGTTTCTTA
>NZ_RZNH01000100.1 GCF_013141825.1 Marinifilum caeruleilacunae | reverse complement strand
TTAGGAAATCCCATATAGATTATGATCTGAATGAGATCGATTCTTTTTTGAATTTCGATACGTGCAATTCCCTCCATACCAGAGGATATTCTTATATTTTTTTGGACATAATTTTTAATACAGTCTCGTATTTTTTTATCTTCTTCTAAACCTTCAGAATACTTTTTTGGTTGTGCAAACCAAATAGAATGATGACTTTGGGTTGTACCAAGTCTGAAACCAAGTGGATTTATTTTTTGTCCCATGGGCCTCCACTACGTTAATTCAATAGACATGTTAGATTTATGTTTTCATTGCTGCATCCAGGTTTTTTTAAATACATTAAATATTCTTCATATTGTTGATATAAGKATATATCTTCCAATACGATAGTTATATGACAAGTGGATCTTTTTAKTGGGTAACTCCGTCCTCGTGCCCGAGGKTTTAATTTKTKCACCGTATTTCCTTGATTCACTTCAGCTTTACTAATGACTAAATTGGTTTCTTTGAAACCCTTATTGTGACTAGCATTTGCTGCTGCAGAATAAACTAATTTAAAAATGGGATAACATCCTCGATACGGCATAAGTTCTAATATCATAAGTGCTTCTTCGTAGGAACGTCCACGGA
>NZ_RZNH01000016.1 GCF_013141825.1 Marinifilum caeruleilacunae | reverse complement strand
AATTCTCGTGCAACAGATAGGCAAGATCTTCCTTCGTTCTGTATTTTTAGAACTGCTTGTTCTCTATCCTCAATACTAAATTTGTTTCTCTTTTTTTTAGTCATAAAAACACCCCAAATGTTGTGTCCAACTTTTGGGGTGCAGTTCAGATTTCTAAGGCTTTTTTTGCTTATCTATTATTAAAATTTTTCATCGTATTTGGTCCAAAGTCCATCGCCAATTTCCCAGGCTTTATCTACAACTTCATTCCCTAGTTTTATACTTCTTTTGGTAAGAAATTCCTTGCGTTTTTTCTTACTCATTTTGCTCACTTTTTCGTCGATTAATAATTGTTCTTCGAAATATTGCTTTTGCAGTGGTACAAATACTTCGTCAACATCGTGTCGCATATCGCCCCAGCGCTGAGCCGTTAATGTTCCCAGGCGATTGAATGCCCACCAGGCCGAAGTACGAGTGTAGCCAGTTCTACGTGCTTTTACTTTATACGAATCAGCCAGGTCGGTTGTACCTGCATATACCGGAATATAAATAGATGTAGCTACATTATCCTGAGCTAACCAAACAATGCCTCCCACTTCATCAGGCAGCCAATCGCGACACTGAATAATGGTTGCATACATGGTATACCAACGGGCAATGGTTCTTTCTCCCAATTCGCCCCAACCACCGTTTACACGGAACAAGCGGTTCATATCATATGGCATAAACGGATTTGCAAAAGGGGACAATACTTCTTTTCCGTCCTTATCTGCTTGTTTGATATTTTTCACAAAGTTGTAAGGAGTTCCTTCGTAGTAATCCTTAAAGATTTCTACCAGTTTGTCCATGGTGATTTTTTCATCCGGTTCAACCGAAAAAGGATAATCTTTATCGTTCGCATCCAATTCTAATGAAGGAGCTGCCATTGAAAGAACTCTCCACTCTCTTCTTCTCGAAGCTAATGATAATCGACTTTTAGGTGCATAAGCATAATTCCATTTGAAAACTTCGCCTTCTGTCCACCAGCCATTTTCTTTTGCTACCGAATAAATGTTTTCCGAAGCCATAAAATGATCAGTATCTTCAAGATTGATTTCTTTAATGGTACTGGCGTTGGCATTAACCGAAATGTGATTGTCTGGAACACGCTGTGCCACCCAAACTGCACCTACTTTACCTTCACCCGGACCAACAACCTCAAAATGCCATACTTCCTTTTTATCAGCAATGGTAAGGCATTCTCCGTAATCTCTCCAACCGTATTTCATTAACAATTCATCGGCTAACTGAATGGCTTCCCTTGCAGTGGTGCATCTTTCAAGCATTAGCTGTTGCAAGCGCTGGCAGTCAATCAAACACTCTTTTGAGTACAATTCTTCACGACCACCAAAAGTCGATTCACCAATTGCCAATTGCTTTTCGTTGATACATGGGTATGCAGTATTTAAAAACTGGTAGGTCTCTTCAACCTGATCAATTTCACCAATTTTTTTATGCTGGTAAGTTGGCATAGCAAGGCTATCGTATGCCGACCTTTCGTATAATGCAAACTTGCTTCCCTTTTTGTATTTCTTGGCTGGAGTAACATCCATCCATGCTCGCGTTCTGTGACTATCATCGGTGTGCGATGTAATTACCGATCCATCGATAGTTGCTTTTTTACCTACTGTAATTGTGGTACAACCTTCTGGCACACCATTTTGCCAATCAGACTTGTCCTGGGCGTAAGTGCTGCCTATCATAAGGACAAATAGTCCTGACAATAGGCAATTCAATAATTTGTTCATGTTTTGGTATTGTGTTGATTAGTGATTCGCATTGATTACTGAACAAGGAAGATTCCCGTATCCTCGATGGTAATTAATTTTTGTTTGTACAGAAGTCCAATTGCTTTTTTGAAGTTCTTTTTACTCATTTTAAGGGTGTAGTAAATGTCCTCTGGCGTACTTTTATCATTTAAAGGCAGAAAGCCTTCCTCTTCTTTAAGCAGATCAAGAATTTGTTGTCCCGATTTTGGTACTTCCTTGGCATAACCCTGTTGTTGCAGGCTAACGTCAATTTTGCCATCGCGACGAACCTTTTTAATGTATGCCTTTCTTTTGTCTCCAATTTTTAGGTGGCCGAAAATTTCGTTTTTATACACCATACCCAATGCATCATCATGAATCAACACCTGGAAACCCAATTCACTTCTTTTACCAACTAAAATTTCAACTTCATCTCCTTCCTGGTAAGACACTTCATTCTCACGAAGTATTCTTTCAATTTTAGCAGTGGCTACAATTCTACCAGTTGCATTATCGAGGTATATATATACCAGGTAGGACAGATCCACCTGCATTTTATCTCTTTGCTCGCTAAATGGTACCAATAGGTCTTTGGCAAGTCCCCAATCTAAAAATGCACCAACATTGGTTACTGATTTTACCTTTAAAACGGCAAATTCTCCAACAGTTGCTTTGGGTTTAAGCGTTGTAGCAATAATTCTATCTTCCGAATCGCGGTAGATAAATACTTTAATGGTATCATCAATTTGAGTTTTCGGAGGAACATATTGATTCGGCAACAAGATTAAAGCTTCATCTTCACCTTCTAAAAACACTCCAAAGTCTACTATTTTAGCAACTTTTAATTCTGCATATTGTCCTATAATACTCACAAGCTATCTTTTAATCAGTTTTCATTTAAAACGAATCTGATGGTTTTTTCAATTTATGGCGTAAAAGTACGCAACTTTTTACGATTTCACTTCCAGATATTGGAAAAGGAAACTTTCTGTTCGATTGTGAGTGCAATCCTTTGCTTTCAATTGGCAGCCAAAACGAATATCAATGTAAATTGAATAAAGTGCATGTTGTAGAGCATGTTTTCTGTTCTGAATAAAAACAGGATGGGTGTTTTCTGCATGCTTATACTGTACAGTAAATAAAAATGGTTAAATAGAATGCTAATGTTCCATAACATGCCGAGCAGTGCAATTTTAAAGGGCTTTTCGAAAAGTGCAATGTCGAGATTGCAAATTTCGTTATCGATTGCGAAATCCAGATGATATTATTAAAGAAATAAATCAGCAATCAACATGAGTAAAAATACCCATAAAAACGGGTATTATACAACATGCTGCGGTTAATAGCGAAAAATTTCCTTATTAGATATTTGTTTTTATTTTTGATGCAAAGATCAACAAATCTTGGGTTTGTAGATCGAAAAAAAGGGACACTCTCTAGTAAATTGGATAGTAGGATTTAAAAAGTCAGGGTATGAAGAAAAGGAAATTATTAGTTAGAGATCTAACGTTAAGAGATGGCCAGCAATCTCTTTTTGCGACCAGAATGCCACAGGCAGAAATAGAAAAAGTTCTGCACTTGTATAAAAAGGCAAACTTTTATGCGATGGAAGTATGGGGTGGTGCTGTTCCTGATTCTGTAATGCGTTATTTAAACGAGGATCCATGGTACCGATTGGAGTCCATTAAAAAGGAGATTGGCAATGTTTCCAAACTTACGGCCTTATCTCGCGGACGAAATCTTTTCGGTTACAGTCCTTATCCCGAATCAGTAATCGAGAAATTTAATACACAAGCGGTAAAATCGGGCTTGGGCATTATGCGTATTTTCGATTGTTTGAATGATATAGAGAACATGAAGTCGACCATTAAGTATGTGAAAGCAGCTGGTGGTATGGCCGATTGCGCTGTTTGTTATACCGTAGATTCGAAATTTCCTGAAAAAGAAGAAGATCGTGAGCGACTAACGATTAAAAACCTTCCCGATCAGATTTTTGATGTGGATTACTTTGTAAATCTAGCCAAAAAATTAGAAACGCTTGGCGCTGATATGATTTCCCTAAAGGATATGGCAGGATTGGCTTCTCCTTCACGTGCTGGTTTGATCATCCGCCGTTTTAAAGAAGAGTTAAGTATTCCTGTTGATTTTCATTCGCATTCCACGCCAGGTTATGGTTTGGCATCGGCGCTCAGCGCCATTGTAAATGGGGTTGATATTATTGATACCAATATCATGAACTTCGCAGGTGGCTCTGCAGCTCCGGCTTACGAATTGATTTACCTGTTCTGCCAGAAAATGGGCATTGAACTGGATGGTGATGCGAAAACAGTAGTTGAAATTAATAAAATACTGAAAGAGATTCGTGCCAATGCTTTGGCTGAAGTAGACAGCTATAAGCAATTCCCAATTGAATTTGACATTACAAAAGACAAGCTACCAGCCAATATCGATAAACTGTTTGATGATGCAATTGAATATGCTAAGGCTGATCAGGAAGCAGAGCTTTTAAATGCTTGTCATGCAATTGAAAAATATTTTAATTTCCCGGCTCCTAACGAAATGGTTAAGAAGGCGGAAATTCCTGGTGGCATGTACACAAACATGCTAAACCAGTTGAAAGCTTTAGGTTTGGAAACCCTGCTTGAGAGAGTGTTAGAAGTGGTGCCAGTGGTTCGATTGGACGCTGGTTGTCCGCCATTGGTTACCCCTTCTTCACAAATTGTAGGTGTACAGGCCGTAAACTGTGTGATCGACGAGAACTCAGGTCGCCCGTTCTATACCAATGTATCCAACCAGTTTTTTAGCCTGGTAAAAGGAGAGTATGGAACAACTCCTATCGAAATTGCTCCCGAATTTCGTGAGAAAATAACGGGCAATGCAGAAAGACAAGATTATGATGTAAGCAATTATCAGGCACCAGAAAATCCGCAATTGCCTCAGTACGGCAATGTAAAATTGGCTGTCGACGATAAGGAGTACATGCTACTGGAGCTATTCCCGTTGGTGGCAAAAGGATATCTTGAAGGAAAGCGAAAAGCTGAATTCGAATCCAAAAGAGAAGAGAATCGTGGAAAAATTGCTGCCGAGAGAGCTGCAATTAAAAGAACAGGCAAACTAAAAATTCGTGACCTTACATTGCGCGATGGTCAGCAATCACTCTTTGCAACCCGTGTACCTCAGCACGAAATCGAAAAGGTTCTGCCTTTGTATAAAGATGCAAACTTTTATGCATTAGAAGTTTGGGGGGGTGCAATTCCCGATTCGGTAATGCGTTACTTGAACGAAGATCCATGGCATCGCTTAGAGTCCATTAAAGAGGTAATTGGCGATGTTTCACACCTAACCGCATTATCGCGAGGTAGAAACCTGTTTGGTTACTCTCCATATCCTGAATCGGTAATCGAAGGTTTCAATAAGAATGCTGTGAAATCGGGACTGGGAATCATGCGTATTTTCGATTGTTTGAACGATGTGAAGAACATGGAAACCACCATAAAGTATATGAAAGAAGCAGGAGGCATTGCCGACTGTGCAGTTTGTTATACGGTAGATCCAAAATTCACCAAAAAACAAAGATGGAAAGCACTTTTATCGGGTAAAAAATTGCCGAAGAAAATATTCGATGTAGATTATTTCGTAAATAAAGCAAAGCAAATGGAAGCGCTTGGCGCTGATATGATTACCGTGAAAGATATGGCTGGTTTAATTCCACCATCATTATCAGGTAAGATTGTAAAGCGTTTGAAGAAAGAAACCAATCTGCCAATCGATTTTCATACTCATTGTACGCCAGGTTATGGTTTGGGAGCTGTATTAATGGCGATCGTAAATGGTGTTGATGTGGTAGATACCTGTATGTTGAATTTTGCAGGTGGTCCGGCTGCACCTTCATTCGAATTGATACAGATTTTTGCAGATAAGTTAGGTTTAGATACCGGTGTGAATTTAGAATCGGTTGTTGCCATTAACAAAGAGCTGAAGGGAATTCGTGAGAGAATTGCTGAGTTCGATTCTTACAAAATGTTCCCACTTGAGTTTGATATTACTGCTGATTATCTTCCAAAAGAGATTGATGCCCTGTTCGATAAAGCCATTGAACTGGCAAAGGCCGATAAAGAAGAAGAGCTCCTGGCTACTTGCCATGCCATCGAGAAATTCTTCAACTTCCCGGCTGCAAACGAAGAGGTGAAGGCTGCCGAAATACCAGGTGGAATGTATACCAACATGTTGGCACAGCTAAAAGCTTTGGGACTAGAAGATCTTCTTCCAACAGTTTTGGAAAAAGTGCCTGAAGTACGAGTTGCTGCCGGTTGTCCTCCTTTGGTAACGCCATCATCACAAATTGTAGGTGTGCAGGCTGTAAACTACGTTTTAGATGTAAACAGCGGTAAGGCGCCATACACAAATGTGAACAACCAATTCTTTAATCTTGTGAAAGGAGAATATGGCGAAACTCCAATTGATATTGACCCAGATTTCCGTCATAAGATTTGTGGACAAAGTGAAGCCAGCGATTTTGATGTGAACAAATATCAATCGCCAGAAAATCCTGTTTTGCATGAGTTTGGAGGCATGAAACTAGCCGAGAACGAAAAAGAAATGCTTCTGCTTGAATTGTTTCCAAGCGTAGCAGGTCCTTTCCTTCGCAATAGAAAAGCTGATGCCTACTATGCTAAAGTAAATGCCGAAGAGACAGAAAAACAACGTATCATCGAAGAGAAAAAAGCTGCTTTTGCTGCCATTTCGGCCGAAGAAAAATATGAGATGCTTCTTCGCGGATTGTATAGCCTGGCTGGCGATTCTAAACAAGCTGCCGATGAAATTACGCAGCCAGAGGAGAAAGAATCAAAACTTGATATCAAAACCAAAGAAATGCTTACGGCACAAAAGCCTAAAAGCAGATTAGTAAGTTAAAGACTTCTCTATTATATTTTTAACACGCAAAACAAACGTGCTATTCCTGGTGGAGTAGCACGTTTTTTTTATTGTTCTGGAATACTTCATCGAACTGGATTTATTATTGTAGATTGATTAGAGAAAGGCCAAAAAGAATGTCACATATCTCATTTTTAAATTCGCTAGATGAGGAAATTAATACTCCTTAAGATTTTTTAAGTTTTTTTTAGGTCATTTCATCAAAGTATTGGTCTGAGGGTAAAACATATATGCTATTTAAACCGTATTTAAATAGACAGCAACTCTTATTTATTCAGCTTTAAACCAAATACCATGATATACAAAAAGATGAAATGTATTATTGGTAGGTGTTATTTGATACTTGCCATACTGGTTGGCACAACTTTAATTGTAAGTGCTCAGGATCAATTTATTCAAGATTCTCTCCCAAAAGATGAATTAAGTTCTGCCGATAAAGTAGAGCCGCAAGAACAGGATAAAACGTACCAAAATGGAATCCCCATTGGGCTGTTTGCCTACAATAAATGGGTAGATTTAAACGAAAATGAAATTGTAGAACGAAACGAGTTTTTTGGCCTTGGAAAAAGCTCCTACTCAAAAGGAGAATCCATAAGCGCCTCACTTAACGACCCTGCCATTAAAGAGGGAACAAATCTTAAACTTAGAATTTGGGATACCAGCGGGAATTTGATTCGAACCGTACGAAAAAATTATACCTCGAAACCGTTGTTTACCTACTCCAATTTCGATGCTTTTCTGCCAGTAGGAGAGTACATTATGACCGTTAATCCTGCCGAATCTGGGAAAACCTATCAAATCAGTTTCCTGATAAAGGAGCCCAACGGAAATGCTTTTGCTAAAATTAGAAAGAAACTCCTGCCCGAAAGTTTTCATCTTTTTAAAGAGTGGATTGATGAAGATGGAGACATGAGATTGGATAGTGCCGAAGTAATTGGACTCGATGAAAGGCAATTTGAACTTGGCAAGGTAGATTTTGAAGTAGGTTTAAATCTTCCGATGAACGATAATATGGTGGTATACCAGGTTTGGAATTCGACCTATGATATGATTGCCATGAACATTTCAAAAATGGACAGTTTGCAACACTATACCATGAAGGAAGATACTGTGAATGTAGGAAACCAGTTTTTGCGAGTATTGAAAAAAGTACCCGAAGGAGAATATATGATTACTGCCTCGATGGGCGTGAAAAATCCGATACAATACCGACTGCTGGTACAAATTGGAGATTCCATTGCCAATATCGTGAAAACAGATGATGTTGTTGCAGCAGAAACGACAGAAGAGAGTCCTGAACTGGAAGAAGTAACAGAGGAGATTCCTGAAGCTCCACAAATGGCAATGAATGTAAAAGAGAATGTAGAAAATCTGGCTCCTGAATTTTCTAAAGGACAGGAAGGCTTCTTTTTCTTCACTGGCTTTATCGATTTAAATGAAAACAATAAGCAGGAGCGGGAAGAGTTTATGGGAGCCGATCAGGAATACTACTACTCAGAATCGGAGAATGTTTTTGTGCAATTTCATTTAAAGCAGTTTATGAATAGCGAATTAAATCTGAAAATATTCGATAGCAAGGAACAATTGGTAAGAGAGCAGATGGGATATTACGGAGAATCACCATTTGTGTTTAAAGTATCGATGCCCGACGAACCACTGGTTCCCGGCGATTATAAACTAATTATGCAGCCAGGTGATTCTGAAATAAAATACCGGTTGGAACTTACAGTGAAATAATAAGCTGAGTTCGATTAAAACTATCCATCACAGAAAGCCAGATTTATTCGGGATTTACTTCGAAAATCTGAGAATATTTCTACGCAAAACCAGTTCAAACTGTGCTGATATTTTTAATCGAACTCAGGTTAATAAAAAACTCCCGTTTACATCGAAATGTTTACGGGAGTTTTACTGATCTATAAACTATAAAGAAAACTTATTTTACTGCTTTATGATTTTTCTGGTCAATTTCGAACGATCTTCCATTTCAAAAACCATTAAATAGGTACCGCTTGCTAAATTGCCTAGATTGATTTCTTCCGACGAATTAGGTGCAGCAATACTTCTTACAAGCATTCCGTTAGCTGTGTAAATATGAACATTGCTTACCTGGTTCATATTCGCAAGGTGAAGAATATCTTTCACCGGATTAGGATAAAGTTTTAGCTCTTTTGCCAATACATCATCAATTCCAGTTGAGTATGCAATTTCATCGGTATATGCACTATAAACCGTATTACCAGTTAATAATTCGCCAGTTTGTGCCACCGGAGTCACCGAAAAGCGTACAAAGTTTGCCCTGTCGGCTCTTGCAAGTGTGTAAGTTAAATCTGTAGCACCGCTAATGGCCACTTCATTGGTTCCATTTGCATCTTCGGCTCTGTACCACTGGTAGGTCGATGTGCCTTCCAAATCGTTATTTACATCAGAATAAGTATAGCTTGCCGTTAACACTTCATCTTCTCTGAATGTTCCGCTAATGCTTACATTAGATGCCAATGGAGCAGAAGCAACATCAGGAGTTGTTAATTGCTTTGTAGTGTAAATATGATATTCTCCAGGAGCCAATGTAATTTTTGCATTTACATCGCTTACGCTGATTTCCTGACCACTAAAATAATCGTACCAACTTCCTGTCTGACTGAAGTTTGGATCGATTTCCCCTTCTTCAACATCGAAGTTTCCAATTACGCGAACATCCATATCGCTATGGTTAATTTCGATGCGTTTTAGGAAGCTACCCGTATTCAAAACAAAATCATTCGATTCAAATGCAACTTCGTTTATCTTGATATCGATAAGAGAAGAAAACACATCATATAATCTTTTTCTGTTGGTGTTGTCGTAGTAATCCCAACGAATTGGTTTTCTACCTACACGACCATTTTCATCAATAGAGAAATCGTAACCCAGTTCTCCAAACTGCCAAATCATTTTCGGACCAGGAATGGTGAAAAAGAAAGCTGCGGCAGCTTCTACTCTTGCCAATGCGGTATTCAGTTCAGTTACATTGTAATCGCCTGCAGAGTTACCAAAATTCAGGTTGCGGTACATCATTCTCTCTTCGTCATGACTTTCCATATAACTTACCAACTTGGGGCCATCCCATGTTCTGTTTTTCCACGATACGCTATTTAAGCTCGACGAGTAACCCATAGATGCTTCGCTGTAATCGTGGTTGGCATTGCCCCATAACATGATTCCGTGAGCAGCCAGTTCTTTTTCTTCCGAATTCTCTGATAAGTGCTCAAATATCACCACTGCATCCGATTTAACGGCCCAAATTTCATCAGCCATTCTCTTCAATAATCTAATTCTATCGGCATCGTAATCGCTTCCCCATACGTCCGATCCACTATTTGGATGTGATTTGTTCGAGAAACCTTTGGTAAAATCAAAACGGAAACCATCAATGTGGTATTCGTTCATCCAGTATGCATTGATACGATCTACCAACTTTTGCGTTGCAGCACTTTCGTGATTAATGTCGTATCCCCAGTGAGCATCAGTGTTTTGGAAGTTATGCTCCTGGTTGTACCATGGATTATCAGCAGTAGGACGCGAGCCATCGAAATACATTCTTAAAAATGGCGATTGTCCGTAGGTATGGTTCAATACCATATCCATGAAAACTGCAATTCCACGATTATGACACTCGTTAATAAAGTTTTTATAGTCGTTTTTTGTTCCGTAAGCCTTATCAGGAGCAAAGTAGAAAGATGGGTTATATCCCCATGAATCGTTGCCCTCAAACTCGTTAAATGGCATTAGTTCAATTACATTTACACCTAAAGATTGTAGGTAATCCAATGTATCGGTAACGGTTTTAATGTCGCCAGATGCCACAAAATCTCTCACATGAAGTTCGTAAATCACAAGATCTTCTTCGGCTGGCATGCTAAATTGTGAGTCGGTCCAGTTAAAGGCAGTTTGTCCGGTCTGAAGAACACTTGCAATTTCACTTGTTTTATCCGAAGGATAAGGAATTAAGTTCGGGTAGGTAGTATCTGAAATATACTGATCGTTCCAAGGATCCAATAATTTGTCGGCATATGGATCAGCAATTTTCACATTACCGTCGATAAGATACTGGAAAACATACTCTTGTCCTGCAGTAAGGTTGTCGATGGTAATCCAAAAATAATCTTCATCTTTTTTCAGCTGATAGTTATTGTTGATTTCCCAATTTGTAAAATCACCAATCACGAATGCAAAGTCCTTATTAGGTGCATACATTGCCAAAGTTACAGTATTGTCATCGATATAGTTGATCCCTTCGATAATGCCTGCTGGCATATCTTCAATTACCACATCTTCACGTACGTAAAAATTGATGGTTTTTCGTACTTCCTCTGAACCCGAAACAGCTACAGCTTCTAACTTGTGAGTTCCCGCAACATTGCTTTGTACGGTGGTATTAATTTCTTGTTCGGTAGTGGTTGTTTCAACCAGTACATCATCAAGGTAAAGGCTTAAGCTTTCGCTGATATTTGACTTAATTTCAACCTGTAGTACTTCATTTTTGGCGATCATTTCATTATCCGAAGGAGCATCGAATGTTACCACCAAGCCTTCATCGTAAACATCAACAAGAATGTCATCGGTTTGCTGGCTTCCGTCTGCCGAGCGAAATACAAAGGCCATTTGTCTAACAACCTCATTGCCTGGAACGGAATAAAAATCAGTAATATTAGGAGTAATAACCAAAGTGTAGGTACCATCGTTGTTGTTGGTTAACTGAGGTTGTGCCGTGTTATCTCCCCACGAGCCAATAACATGTTGCCATTCTGTATTCCCTTCAATCAGTACACCTGTATGAGCGTAAAGATCTCCCGAGAATGTTCCTAACCTGGATTCCTGTGATGAATCAAATGTAATTGTGATTTCAGAATTAACATTTGGGAATTCAGGATTGGTTGTAATTTGAGCTTGTACTATTGTTGGCAGCAATAGCAAAACAAAAAGGATATATGTGTAAATTTTCTTCATAGTAAATGCGATCTAATCCTTTGTAATTTGATGTTATTAGGTAAAAAAAGAGCATGCCGAAGCATGCTCTTTTATTTGTAAGCTATTTTAGTTCTTTGTAAGCGTGTATCTGTATACAGGACCATTAAGATCTAAAGTAATGGTGTAGTTACCATCCGATGGAACATCGATGTTTTCTCCACCTGCTACAAGCGTACCGTTTCTGTCGGTATCACCGTAGTTAATTGCCCAATCGTCGTTCGCACGGAACTTAATCTGACGGTTACCTTCACCATCAGCAGCAATGTCTAATGTTACTGTTAGAACCTGATTTGCTGGATCCCAGGTCATATCGGTATCAGAATCCCAACCTGTAGGAGTTCCACTACCAATTACACCGAAATTCGCTGCAGTTACTGTGTATGTTAAATTAGGAACATCTACATCAAGTTTGTACATACCTGGATCAGCAACAACAATATTCGCTGCATTGTCTGATTCCAAAGTACCATCAGCACCATCATCACCATAAGCGAAATCCCAGTTTGGTTCAGTTGTAAACTTAAACTCAGAGTTTGCGTTGGTTAGATAAATGAAACCTTCGTAAACATCATTACTCTTAATTGAGTGAATCTCAGGAGCAGTGTCTGGAGACCAGTCGCCAGCACTGTATCCACTAGCTGCCTGGTAATTTCCAGGAACGTATAAGCTTGGATAAACAATTACAACCTCGTAAGGCGTTACTGTGAAAGCAATTGTTTCTGATACAACCTGATCAACCAAATCAGAAATGCTAGCAACAACTCTCATTTCCATGCTGGCAGGAGCACCGTAAGGAACACCAAAGGCCAACAATTTTTGGTTCATATCACCATTTGTAAGGCTAAATGTTAATTCATTAGTAGATCCAATAGTTAATGCATCAGCAAAACCGTTACCAGCATTATCAATTTGAACCGCGTAAGAGGTTGCTGCCTGGAAACCAAAATCGGCAGCACTCCATGTGAATGTTTCAAAAACCTCAGCGGCATTCGCTTCAGTAAGAACATATGATGCACCGGATGCAGGAGCTGAAATCGTAGGAGTGCTAGTTACCTCCACAACCGGATCAAAATCTTCATCGCTACAAGAGTTCAGGATAAACATCCCGAAAACTGCAATTAATAGAAAACTTATTTTTTTCATTTTAGATTGATTTAAAGTTAATGACTAGTAACCCTGATTTTGTTGAAGGTTTGGATTCGCTGCCAAATCATCAGCTGGAATTGGGAATAGGTTGAACTTGCTGTCAACAGCAATACCTTCCGCAACGCCACCTTTCCAAGGCCATACGTATGTTCCATCACTAAACTGTCCGAATCTTACAAGGTCGGTTCTTCTTGAACACTCCCAGTAGAATTCTCTTGCTCTTTCGTCAAGAATGAAATCTAAAGTAAGTTCTCCTTGAGAAATGTGACCTGCAGGATCCTGGTAAGCTCTTTCTCTAACGTTATTTACGTATTCAAGCGCTTTTGTACTTGTACCGTTTCCACCACGTAATACAGCTTCAGCATACATTAGGTATGAATCTGCCAAACGGAACATTGGGAAATCAGTATCAGGATAGTCAAGACTTTGTCCTGGGTTACCATTCTGATCGATATTCTTGAATTTAGTGATTGCATAACCTTCGGTAAATTCACCTACGTTAGCAATTTCAAGAGTCTGACCATCGGTATAGAACATGCTTCTTCTGTCATATGGTTGTCTTTCTGCAGAGAAAGTATAGTCACCAGCACCTAATTTCATGGTAATTAAGTAAGCACCACCAACAGTAATTGCGATGTTGTCACCACCTTCTTCAAGAATGCCGTCGCCATTGCTATCACCGTAGTTAAGAGCCCAATCGTCGTTCGCACGGAATTTGATTTCACCAGGAACAAGGTCAACAACCAATGTCCAGCTTTCAGTAGCAGGGTCAAATGTCATATCAGTGTCATTATCCCATGCACCAGGAGTTGCACTACCAATTAGTCCCCAATCGGTTCTTTGGATTGTGTATGTTAGGTCATTTAAATTTGCATTGATTTTGTAATAACCTGCTGTTCCAGCAACGATATTAGAACCACCTGCATCTAAAGTACCATCAGCACCATCATCACCATAGTTCACATCCCAGCTTGGAGTTTCGTTAATTTTAAACTCATTGTTGTCGTCAGCAAACCAAAGGTAACCTTCGTAGTTTCCATCGTCGTTAACCGATGCAAGAACTGTAGTGTCGATAGATGGATCCCATCCCTGGTGTGCTCCAGGAACATAAACAACAGGATACGAACCATTCACAGCTGCTTTAGTACCTAATGTAGTCGACTTTAAAGTTTCGATATCGATAAATTTGTCAACCAAAGCACTTGTGGTTCTTAAACCAGCCCAACCACCAGAAATACCGTAGTCGGTTGGAGTCATGCTACCACCAGTTGCAGCGTGAATAATAAATGAAGTACCACCGTATGTTAATGTGTTAATTCCGTCGTAAGTAATTGGGAAGATAACACCATCAGCAGTATGGTTATCAGCTAAGAAAAGGTGATCGTAATCAGCATCCAAAGCATAACCAGAAGTGTTGATTTTTTCAGTGTAAGTAATTACATCGTTGTATCTAGGAGTACCGGTGTAAACTTCTGCATTTAGGTACAATTTAGACAATAACATCCAGGCAGCAGCCTGATCAACACGACCATAAACATTTGCCAAAGGAGCCATTAACTTGTCTTCGATATCTAACAATTCACTTTCGATGTAAGTGAAAAGGTCTGCTCTTGAAATTTGCTCTGGTGAGAATGAACCTACAGCATCTTCTTCAGTAACGAAAGGTACATTTCCAAACATATCAATTGCGTGGAAATAACTTAAAGCTCTAAGGAATCTTGCTTCAGCTCTGTAGTACTCAACATCAGTTCTTAGTGCACCACTTACACCTCTACCATCCAATTTCGCATCAGTAGTTTCTCTGATGAACTCATTACAAAGTGATACCTGATAGAATACTCTGTAATAGAAAGCAGTCATGAATACATCAGTAGATGTCCAATCTTGCTCGTGGAAGTCATAAATGGTTTGGTCATTCCAACCAATAATTGCTTCATCAGTAGTTAATTCCTGAAGGTAGAAGTAACCTCTTAGGTACTGTCCGAAACCTTCATCAATACCACTAATATCTGAGTTTCCAGCTGGTCCTTCCTGTCCTGAAACAGCTAAACCTGCATAACATTTTGCTAATACTTGTTCGTATGATGCCGGATCTTCATAAACACTTGCAGAAGATTGTACATCATCATCAATTGGTAACGTATCCAGATCGTCGGTACAAGACGTAAAAGCCAAAAGAACGGCTAATACGGAAAACGATAGGAGTTTAATATATCTTATTTTCATGATTTCTTCTTTGAATTATTAATTAAAAATCAATGTTTACACCTAACAAGAATGTTCTTGGACGTGGATAGATGTTGTTATCGATACCACTGCTTACTTCAGGATCTAGCCCTTCGTAATCTGTAATTGTGAATACATTCTGTACAGTTGTGTAAAGTCTGATGTTTCCTTTGCCATTAAATACTTCATTAAAGTTGTAACCTAATGTAATATTGTCAAGCTTTAAGAAGGAACCGTCTTGAACATAGTAATCTGAAAGATACTGAGCTCTGTTAAAACCGGTATTTAAAGCATCTTCAGTAACGTTAGTCAGGTAACCTGCAGAATAATACATTTGTCCAGGAACACCTGCGTTAGAGTCTACGTTATTGTATACGTAGTTGTTGAAGTTTGCTCTACCAGCAAAACTGAAATCCCAATTCTTATAAGATAACTTAGAAGAGAATCCTAAATAAACTGAAGGAGCTGCTTTTTTGTAATGGTATTTGTCATCTTCAGTAATTTCACCATCGCCATTACGGTCTACATAAAGTCCTTCAATTGGTTTTCCATTTGCATCATATACCTGCTCCCATACGAAGAATGAGTTAGAAGCATGTCCTACACTATGGATTTGTGCATTGTTACCTACACCACCAGAAATACCACCAGTAGCAACACCTAAATAGTTAGGATCATCAACAGCAGTTAATTTGGTAATTTTGTTTTTGTTGTAAGTTACATTGAATCCAACTTCCCAGAATAAATCAGGAGTAGAGATTGGACGAGTATTGATTTCGAATTCGATACCTTTGTTTTCCAAATCACCAACGTTGGTAAGAATTTGGTTGGTAAGGTTCGTACCTGCTGCCACAGGAATTGTATTCAATAGGTCTTCGGTTTTTCTGTAGTATACATCAACAGCACCAGTAATTCTGTTGTTGAATAAACCAAAATCTAAACCGGCATTATAAGTTGTAGTTTCCTCCCACTTGATGTTTACATCGTATCCAGATGGACGAAGTGTTGTTACAAATTTGTCACCAAACTGGTATTGTGCATTCGCTTCACTATAAGTGTAGCTGTTCAAGTATGGATAATCGTTTGAAGTAATATTTTGCTGACCAGTTACACCGTAACCTAATCTTAATTTAAGGTCAGAAACAACATCAACATTTTTAAGGAATGCTTCTTCGTTCACTTTCCATGCGAAAGCTGCTGAAGGGAAAGTACCCCATTTGTTACCATCAGCGAAACGAGATGAACCATCACGTCTAACTGTTAAAGTTAATAGGTAACGATCTTTGAAAGAGTAGTTCAAACGACCAAAGAAAGAAACCAAATAGTTTTCTGTTCTGTTATCAGTATCGTTGTCTACAATTGTACCTGCAACGTTAGTCTGGTAAGTTTGTTCACTTCTCCAGAAATGCTGCCATGAGTAACCAACCATTGCATCAACTCTACTGTCGATCTGATCTAGATCTTTTACGTAGTTAAAATAGAAATCAAGTAGTTTGTTACGTTTCGACTGAGAATATTCTCTGTCTACACCACCACCGTTTTGAGCGTCGTACTCCCAAGAAGCATTCTCAGGAACAAAGATTGTTCCATCACTCTTTGAGTAATCGTAACCAACATTTAAGTTTGCTTTCAATTCAGGTAGGAAATGCATTTTGTAATCAAACTGTGCATTACCAATGCTTCTTTTTACAGTTGACTCATCCTTACGCATCTGTAAAAGAGCAAGTGGGTTGGTAGTTGCGATATCTACAGGATCGCCAGTACTACCTACTGTCCAGGTGTGGTATCCACCGTATGGACTTGTTTCATCAAATACTGGCTGAGTTGGATCGTAAGCAATTGCAGAACCAATCGCACCTGTATCTGCGAATCTGTTATCAATGTACATCCCTTTCAGGTTCACATTAATTTTTAAGTGATCATCAAATAAACTTGGGCTAAATCCAACAGAAGCAGTGTTACGTTGTAATTCAGAAGTTTTTAAAATACCTTCCTGATCAGTGTAACCAATAGAAGCTCTGAAAGGAACACCTTTAATACCACCCGTTAAGCTTACATTGTGGTCATGGCTAATAGCAGTCTGGAAAATTTCATCTTGCCAGTCAGTATCAGCATTTCCAAGTAAGGCTGTAGCATTTGGGTTATCACCAAATTGTTGAGTGAACAACTCTCTGTATGCAGTAGCATCCAATACATCAATTTCGTCTGATCTGGTGCTTACCGAGAAATAACCATTGTAACCTACTTTAAGATCACCACCTTTTTTACCTTTTTTAGTGGTAATAATGATTACACCGTTCGAAGCACGAGAACCGTAAATTGCAGTTGCTGATGCATCTTTTAATACAGTGAATGTTTCAATATCAGATGGGTGAATTGTATTTAAAGGGTTTCTCATACCGTTAATACCTTCAGTATCTACAGGTACACCATCGATAACGAATAAAGGATCGTTACTAGCAGATAATGAAGAACCACCACGGATACGAATTGTAGAACCAGCACCAGGAGCACCACCACCAGATGTAATTTGAACACCAGCAGTTTTACCAGAAAGTAATTCCTGTGGAGATGTAATTGCTCCTTTGTTAAAGTCGTCTGAAGAAATAGCAGTTACAGATCCTGTTGCATCATCTTTTTTCACTTGACCGTAACCAATCACAACCACTTCGGAAAGGTTTTCGGTTTCAACACTTAAAACAACATTAATTTGAGTTTGTTCCCCAACTAATATTTCTTGTGTCTTATATCCCACAAATGAATATACAAGTGTAGAATTCGCATCGACATTAAGCATATAATTTCCGTCAATGTCTGTAGTTGTACCAACAGTGGTACCTTTAACTACAACGGAAACACCAGGTATACCCATGCCATCGTTTGCATCGGTAACAGTACCACTAACTGCCTTTTCCTGTGCTTGCAAAACGGTAAAAGAAAAAACCGTAACAAGCATGAGAAGCAGTTTTCTTAGCATACTAATGTTAAGTTCCATAAATAGAAATTTAAGATAAATTAGAAATTAGTTATAGGTAAGATAAATTTTAAACAGGTAGAAATATGAACTCAAGTTTCCGACTCTTTAGCTTCCACTACCACACTCAAATATTACCTTATCCTTAAGTTAGCCTTAATTTTTTCTATTACCAAAGATATGGAATGCCAAAATCAAGTATTAAATGATTGATAATTAAGTGCAAATAAATCATCGCAATCGTTACCGCAAACGTTTGATATCTAGGTATGTCAATATGTGTATTTGGGGCTAAAATAAAAACAATTAAACCTACAAATTTGTTTAATTTTTCCTATATTTACGGATGTTACAGCAATTTTTGATGTTGTTTGCCCAGGTATTTGTTAATGCTTTGATAACATTGAAGTTGTATTTGTCTCTTTGATTTACAAACTCACTAAAATATCTATGAGAAGCGGCCAGGTTACAATTAAAGATATCGCAAAAGAATTAGGCATTTCTGCCTCTACGGTGTCCAGAGCTTTAAAAGATCATCCGGATATCAGTTCTAAAACTAAAGAAGCTGTAAATGAATTGGCAAAGAAGTGGCACTACAAACCCAATGCCGTAGCTCTTAGCTTAAGACATAGCAAATCAAATGTTATTGGGGTAATTATTCCTGAAATTGTTCATCATTTCTTCTCATCTGTTATTAGTGGGATCGAAAAGATTGCACACGAGGCAGGTTACAATGTAATGATGTTCCAGTCTAACGAATCCTATGAAAGAGAGATGGCCAATGTTCAAGCCCTATTGTCGAGTAGGGTGGATGGCGTGTTGGTTTCCATGTCGAAAGAAACCAATGATTTTAGCCACTTTAAGGAGTTAAGGGACAATGGAATTCCAATTGTGTTTTTCGATAGGGTGTGTAACGAACTCTCTTCCGACAATGTAATTGTGGATGATTTCGCAGGTGCTTTTTCAGCAGTAGAACATTTGATTAATACTGGCTGCAAAAGAATTGCTCATTTGTCGGCTCCCCAACACATGCTTTTAGGGCAAAATCGTCAGAAAGGATACAGACAGGCACTTTTGAAGCATAAGCTATCGGTTGATGAAGATCTGATCATTAAATGCGATAGTTTTGAAGAAGCCATTGAAAAGACTCCCGACTTATTAAGGTTACCAAATCCACCAGATGCAATATTTGCGGTGAACGAACTTACTGCTGCTGGCGCATTGTCGGTTGTTAAGAAAGCAGGTTTCAAAGTTCCAGAGGATATATCGATTATTGGTTTTACCGATGGTGTGGTTTCCAGAACATCCGACCCGGCCCTAACAACATTGGAACAACATGGATACGAAGTTGGATTAAGAGCCAGTGAATTACTGGTGGGGCGAATTACCGAAGGGGATATGGATTACGAACCAGTAACCAAAGTGGTTAAAACCAATTTAATTGTTAGAGGATCTACCAAAAATTAATTTAAAGAGTATAATATTATATAGGGAGCTGATTTGTGATCAGCTCCTTTTTTGTTTTCTTGATCTAAACTCACCCTTTCAAATGAAAAAATAATTTTTTTTAGACAATTGTTGCAATCGTTTGAAATAGGTTATGTAGCCTGTTTTTACTGGCTTTTAGGGAGTGATGCTTTCATTTCTTTTTGACATATTCATTCATTTTCCGTACTTTTGATCCCGGAGGGAAACCTCTGTTCCGACTTATATAATATACTTCCAAGTAATATGATCTCATTTCCGGGTAATTGAAGGAAATGAATATGGTCTAATTCCATTTTTCGATTTTTGAACGTTAAAAGTTAGTTGGTCTTAATCGTGTTGTGTATGCAATACTGTGGATCATGATTATTACCTTTTGTTTCTTTTATCCAGCTTAGTGTAATAAACTGTGTTTGTAAGCATGGTTTACAATTGAAATCAAACTTCTAAAAAAGTAAGAAGAAATAATAACGATCAGATGAAGAAACAACCTCGTTTAAGCTTTTGGCAAATCTGGAACCTGAGCTTCGGATTTTTAGGTGTTCAGTTTGGTTTTGCATTACAAAATGCAAATGCCAGTAGAATATTAACAAGTTTAGGGGCAGATCCACACGAACTGTCATTTTTTTGGTTGGTAGCACCAATTATGGGATTGGTAGTTCAGCCAGTGGTAGGTGCCGCTAGTGATAAAACCTGGAATCGATTTGGACGTCGATCTCCATACATTTTGTTTGGAGCAATTGTTTCCATGTTGGCTATGTTCTTGATGCCTAATGCGCCAATGTTTGTAAAAGCAGGTAGTGCATTGGTATTTGGTGTAGTAATGCTTGCTTTAATGGATGGTTCATTTAATGTAACCTTTCAACCATTTAGAGCATTGGTTGCTGATATGACACCTGAAGAGCAAAGAAATGTGGGCTATTCGGTTCAGAGTTTCTTAATAAACGTAGGTGCCGTTATTGGTTCGGCATTGCCATTTATCATGACTGCAGCTGGTATTTCCAACGAGTCATCAGCAGGTAATGTAGCACCTTCGGTAATCTGGTCATTTTATATTGGTGGTTCACTATTGCTGATTAGTGTATTGGTAACAGTGCTAAAAACCAAAGAATATCCACCAGAAGAATTTGAAGCCTATAATAATATTACCGAAGAAGATAAGGAGCAAAAAGAAAGCTTCTGGAACTTATTGAAAAACATGCCGGCGACAATGAAACAATTGTCGATTGTTCAGCTTTTCTCATGGTTTCCGCTATTCTTGCTTTGGGTATATTCAACTACTGCAATTTCTCAGCATTATTTTGGTGTACCTATCGATTTTAATGCAGAAACAGAAACCAACAAACAAGTTTTGGATGCTTTTAACGAAGCCGGTAACTGGGTAGGAATCTGTTTTGCTGTTTACAGTTTGGTAGCTGCATTGTTTTCTGTGATAATGCCTAAGCTTATCAGCTTAACCAGTAGAAAAACAGTATATGCCGGTGCTTTGGTAATGGGTGGATTAGGTTTCATTTCTACCATGATGTTTAACGACCAATACATGTTATTAATTTCCATGATTGGTGTAGGGATTGCATGGGCAGGTATTTTGGCTATGCCATATACAATTCTTTCGGGAGCATTGCCTGCAAAACGCATGGGTATTTACATGGGATTATTCAACCTTACCGTGGTTGTACCTCAAATTTTAAGTGGTGTATTTGGTGGACCAATACTTCGAACTTTTTTCAACGGCGATGGAATTTACATTCTTGTTCTGGCCGGTGTTATCATGATTTTAGGAGCAATATCTGTGTTCTTCGTGAAAGAATCAGATAAATAATAAAAACAATTTATAAAAACTGATGGGAAAGATTAGTGCATGCATCTTCGATTTAGATGGTGTGGTTGTTGATACGGCAAAGTATCATTACATCGCATGGAAGAGTTTAGCAAATGAATTGGGATTCGACTTTACCGAAGAGGATAATGAAAGGTTAAAAGGCGTTAGCCGAATGACCTCATTGGATATCCTTTTGGAAATTGGTGGAGTTGAATTGGATGAAAAAACAAAACTAGAACTGGCAGATAAGAAAAATAAAAACTATGTGGAGTTCATTCTTAAAATGACTCCTGATGAGATTCTTCCAGGGGTAAAAGATTTCTTTAATGAACTTAAGGACCAGGGGATAAAAATTGCCTTAGGTTCGGCCAGTAAAAACGCTATGACCATTTTAAATCAGTTGGAACTGACTGATTATTTTGATGCAGTGGTTGATGGCACTCACGTTAGCAATGCAAAACCAGATCCTGAAGTATTCCTGAAAGGAGCTGAATTGCTAGGTGTTTCTCCATCGGAATGTGTTGTTTTTGAAGACGCCGAAGCTGGTGTCGAAGCTGCCATAAATGGTAATATGAAATGTGTCGGAATCGGATCACCTGATGTTTTGGGAAAAGCGAATATCGTTGTTCCTGGATTCGTGGGTTTTTCTATGACTCAATTAAACTTTTAACGGTAACAATTAACAGTTAGCAGTAATTGGTTAAAAGTTATCTGCTAAAAGCTAATTAAAAGAAAATCAAACATGAATGAGTATTTAAAGCATGATGAGTGGTGTATCATTGAGGAAGGCTTTAATCCTGAAAACCACCGCGCATCAGAAAGTATATTTAGCCTTGGTAACGGAAACATGGGACAAAGAGCCATGTTCGAAGAGCATTACTCTGGCGAAACCCTACAGGGAACTTATGTAGCTGGTGTTTATTATCCAGATAAAACCAGAGTAGGTTGGTGGAAAAATGGATACCCTGAATATTTTGCGAAGGTTTTAAATGCGCCAAATTGGATCGGAATCGATGTGAAAATTAATGGTGAAATGCTTGACCTTGCCAAATGTGAAGTGAGCGATTTTGTTCGCACCCTGAACATGAAGGAAGGTGTTTTGGAGCGTAGCTTTGTAGCTACACTTTCGAATGGAAATAAGGTAAAAGTTGAAGCCAAAAGATTTTTAAGCATTGTTACTTCGGAAGTTGGAGCGATTCGTTACTCAGTTACACCATTGAATTTTGATGGAAAAATTGCTTTCACTCCATATGTTGATGCAGATGTTTCCAACGAAGATTCGAACTACGATGAGCAGTTCTGGAATGTGCTACAGGCAAAATCGATGAAAGGTGAAGCCTACATTACCGCTGCAACCAAAAAGCTTGATTTTCATGTTAGCATGAGCATGAAATATGATGTTTATAAAGATGGTCAGAAGCTTGAATTGAGCCCGGTAATTACCGAGAATGCCAAATATGTTGCCAATACTGTTGAGTTCGAAGCAGAACAGGATGTTGAATACTCGATTTACAAGTATGCTGCTGTATTAAGTTCTTTGAACCACAGCAAAACTGATATCTCTTCGGATGCTGTATCGGTAGTGGAAGCAGCGCAAGCTAAAGGTTATGGTGCTTTATTGGAAGAGCATGTAACAGCATGGGCCGACAAGTGGGATCATAGCGATATCATGATTGAAGGAGATGTTGCAGCGCAGCAAGCAATTCGATTCAACATTTTCCAGATGAATCAGACTTACACAGGTGAAGATGAAAGACTAAATATTGGTCCTAAAGGTTTCACTGGTGAAAAGTACGGAGGATCAACTTATTGGGATACTGAAGCTTATTGTGTACCATTCTACTTGAGTACTTCAAAGCCTGAGGTTACTCGTAACTTGTTGATTTATCGTCATAAACAATTACAAAAAGCCATCGAAAATGCAGCGAAACTTGGTTTTACCAATGGAGCTGCCTTGTATCCAATGGTTACAATGAATGGTGAAGAGTGTCACAACGAATGGGAAATTACCTTCGAAGAAATTCACCGTAATGGAGCAATTGCTTTTGCGATTTACAACTATATCCGCCACACAGGCGATAAAAAATATTTAGAAGAATATGGACTAGATGTGTTAATCGGAATTTCAAGATTCTGGAGCCAGCGCGTATCCTATTCTCAGGCAAAAAAGAAATACGTAATGTTAGGCGTAACTGGTCCTAACGAATACGAAAATAATATCAACAACAACTGGTACACAAATACCATTGCAACATGGTGTATGAAATATGCACAAGAGGCAATGGCTCATGTGAAAGAAACCAATCCTGCTCGTTTCGACGAAATTATGAAGAACCTAAACTTCGATTTCGATGCTGAAACCGCAAAATGGACCGATATTATTGAAAATATGTACTATCCGGTTGATGAGGAAACAGGAGTTTACATGCAGCAAGATGGTTTCATGGACAAGGAGCAAATCCTGGCTTCGGAACTAGACCCTGCAATTCGTCCGATCAACCAGCACTGGTCATGGGATAGAATCCTACGTTCTTGTTTTATCAAACAAGCCGATGTTCTTCAGGGAATCTACTTGTTCGAAGATCAGTACGATTTGGAAACCATTCGCAAGAACTACGATTTCTACGAGCCAAGAACAGTACATGAATCATCATTATCGCCATGTATCCACTCTATTTTGGCAGCAACAATTGGCGATGAAGAGAGAGCTTACAACCTGTACCTAAGAACTTCGCGTTTGGATTTGGATGATTACAACAAAGAAGTTCACGAAGGTCTGCACATTACAAGTATGGCCGGAACCTGGATGTCTATCGTTGAAGGTTTTGGTGGTATGAGAGTTGTAGACGGAAAATTGGTTTTCAAACCAATGCTTCCAAAAGAATGGAAATCATACTCGTTTAAAGTTCGCTTTAGAGGCAACTTGTTAAATGTAAGGGTTTCTGAAGATGGAGTAGGCGTGATCAATGAAGAAGGTGAAACCATTAACATCTTCATTAAGGATGATGAATACAAAGTTGAAAAAGAAAGCAGTCTAGTGGTAGAACACGCTTAATTAATAGTTATGACAATTCAGGATGGCAGTTTTTGCTGTCCTGAATTTTAATAAACGAACTCATGGTTATGAGCACTGTGAACAAATCAATTATTCCAATTTTGTTTTTCTCTTTTTTAAGTCTGACCTCATTTGCAGCAAAGAGTAAAATTGAGAAACTTGAACCTGGATTTTGGTGGGTTGGAATGGAAAATCCAAACCTGCAATTACTAATTTATGGTGAGGGAATAGGAAGCTATCAACCTACACTTCATTATCCTGGTGTGAGTTTGAAAGCAGTGCACAATGTTGAGAACAATAACTATTTGTTTATTGATTTATGGATTGACAAATCTGCGAAAGCAGGACAATTTGAGATTACATTTACCAAGCCAAATGGCAAGGAAATTGTATATCAGTACGAGTTGAAAGAAAGAAGAGAGAACTCGGCCAAACGACAAGGCTTTGATTCTTCGGATGTAATGTACTTGCTAATGCCAGATCGATTTGCCAATGGCAATTCCGAAAACGATTCAGTTGAAGGAATGGCGGAAAAGCTAAATCGCGATCATTACGATGGACGCCATGGTGGCGACATAGCAGGAATCATTAATCAGCTTGACTATTTAGAGGATTTAGGAATTACGGCATTGTGGAGTACTCCTTTGCTGGAAGATAATGAGGAAAGAGGCTCATACCACACTTACGCAATTTCTGATTACTACAATATTGATGCAAGATATGGTGGCAACGAAGCCTACCTAAAACTGTCGGAAGAGTGCAAAAAAAGAGAAATTAAACTCATTAAAGACATGGTTTTTAACCATTGTGCAAGCGCACATTGGTGGATGAAAGACCTTCCGCAAAAGGATTGGGTGCACCAACACGATGAGTACACCAACTCCAATCACCGCAAATCTACGCTGCTAGATCCACACGCCGCACAAGTAGATAAAACCCAATTTACCGATGGATGGTTTGATATCAGCATGCCAGATCTGAATCAGCAAAATGAATTGCTGATGACCTATTTAATACAGAACAGTATTTGGTGGGTAGAGTATGCCAATTTAGATGGAATTAGAATGGATACGCATCCGTACAACGATGCGCAGGGAATGTCCAAATGGGGAGAAGCTCTTCTTACAGAGTATCCGCATTTGAATATTGTCGGCGAAACCTGGTACAAAAATGCGGCAGACATCGCTTATTGGCAAAAAGATGCCTTAAATGCCGATGGATACAATTCCAACTTGCCATGTGTAATGGATTTTCAATTGTTCTTTGCAATGGAAAAAGCATTTCTGGAAGCCCAGGAGTGGGAAAATGGTGTAGTGCGTTTGTATAAAAGCCTTTCGGCAGATTATTTATACAAAGATTTGAACAACATCCTGATTTTTTCGGAGAATCATGATACCCAAAGAATCATGTCTACCCTGAAAGGAGATTTGGAAAAATTCAAACTGATGAACACTTTTCTGATGACCACCAGGGGAATACCCCAGATTTATGCCGGGATTGAAATTCTTATGGAAGGGAAGAAAAGTGATGGTGATGGTAAAATGAGAATTGATTTTCCAGGAGGCTGGGAAGGAGATGAAAGAAATGCTTTCAGCGCCGAAGGTAGAAACGATAAAGAAAATGAAGCTTTTAATTTCTTGCGAAAATTGCTACAGTGGCGAAAGATCAACCCCGTTATTCATAACGGTAAACTCACACATTACATACCAGAAAATGATGTGTATGTCTACTTTAGATCGAATAAGGAAAAGACGGTAATGGTTGTGCTTAATAATGGTGAAGCAAAGCAGGAGTTGAGTTTAGGTCGCTTTTCGGAAAAAATAAAAGATTTTACTAAAGGATATGATATTTTGAGTGAACAGAGCATTTCTTTTTCAACTGGGAAATTGGAAGTGAAAGGGAACACATCAATGATATTGGAATTAAAGAAATAGATAAAAAGCCTGTGGGCATTTTGAGTTAGAGTATGAGATTATTACAAGGATTAAGATTGAGATTATTCGTATGTGTTGTATTGCTTGCAGCAGCGACAAGTGTTTTTGCGCAAAATAGTACAAGAGAGTTTCGTTCATCTCAATTAAAGGGAAAGGTTTTAGAAGTTGAAACCAACGATGGTACTTATGAAATTCAGTTTTATAATGAACACATTGTAGAGACAGCATTTATACCCAATGGAGAAGAAAAAGGGATTTCGCATGCCGTGGTGATGAATCCGGAAGTGGAAGGTCTTAGCCTGATTGAAAAAAATGGAACTTTAGCTTACATGTCGAAAGGACTTGTTGTAGAAATATCAAAGTCGCCATTTTCGATTCAGTATTTGTATAAAGGAAAGAACCTGATATCCGAAAAGGAAGGATATACCAAAACTGACAGTACAGAAAATATCGATTTTACAATTGATAAAGACGAAGTATTATTTGGTGGTGGAGCACGTGTATTGGGGATGAACCGCCGGGGAAATCGTCTTCAGTTGTACAATCGCGCTCATTATGGCTATGGAACACATTCTGAATTGATGAATTATACCATGCCGCTTGCCATATCGTCGAAGAAATATGCGGTTCATTTCGATAATGCACCCATTGGATTTTTAGATTTGGATAGTCAAAAAAACAATACACTTCGTTACGAAACCATAAGTGGCAGAAAAGTATACCAGGTGATTGCAGCCGATACATGGGAAGATTTTACATTCGAGTTTACCGAGCTTACAGGCCGTCAGCCAATGTTACCACGTTGGGCATTTGGAAATTTCTCGAGCCGATTTGGATATCACTCGCAAAGAGAAACTGTTGAAACCATCGATCATTTTCTGAAAGATTCAATTCCGGTTGATGCCATTATTCTGGATTTGTACTGGTTTGGAAAAACAGTGAAGGATGAAATGGGGAATCTTGCCTTTGACAGAGATTCATTCCCAAATCCTGAAAAGATGATCTCCGATTTGAATGACAGGGGAGTGAAAACAATTCTGATTACTGAACCATTTATTTTAACGACTTCGGATCGTTGGGATGAAGCAGTTGAAGAAGGAGTTTTGGGCCTTGATTCATTGGGAAATCCATACACATATGATTTCTTTTTTGGAAATACCGGATTGGTTGATGTATTTAAGCCAAAAGCGATTGATTGGTTTTGGAATATTTACAAAGGCTTGGCCGATAAAGGTGTAGCCGGTTGGTGGGGCGACCTTGGAGAACCTGAAGTACATCCGGCGGAATTGCTACATGTAAATGGTACTGCCGATGAGGTTCACAATATCTATGGTCATTACTGGGCCAAATTGGTTTACGATGGATATCAGAAAGATTTTCCAACGCAACGCCCGTTTATTCTGATGCGTGCAGGAGCAGTTGGTTCTCAACGATATGGTATGATACCCTGGACTGGAGATGTGAGCAGAAGCTGGGATGGTTTAAAACCACAAACAGAAATTTCTTTGCAGATGGGATTACAAGGCATCTCTTACATGCATTCCGATTTGGGTGGATTTGCAGGCGCTAATTTAGACGATGAATTGTATACCCGTTGGTTACAATATGGTGTTTTCCAACCAATATTCCGTCCGCACGCACAAGAAGATGTAGCTTCGGAACCAGTTTTTAGAGAGCCTAAAACAAAGGCCTTGGCGAAAAAAGCGATTGAGTTGCGTTACCGCCTGATGCCATATATTTATAACATGGCATTTGATAACAACCAGACTGGTTTGCCACTAATGCGACCACTTTTCTTCGAAGAAGAAGACAACAAAGACCTATTGCACATTTCTGATACCTATTTGTGGGGCGATGCATTTTTGGTATCGACAGTAACAGATGCAGGCCTGAAGAGCAAAGAGGTTTATATGCCTAAAAATTCTGTTTGGTTCGATTTTGTTAGCGAGAAAAAATACCAGGGAGGTAAATCTTATACCATTCAGACAAGAGAAGAAAATATTCCAGTATTTGTAAGAGGTGGGTCGTTTATTCCGATGGTGAATGGCATGAAAAATACCATTGGCTACTCGCTTAAAAATATGGATTTGCATTACTATCACGATGCATCGGTAAAAGAAAGTAAGGGAAAAGTATACAACGATAATGGTGAAACTCCTGAAGCATACGAAAAAGGTGAATATGAACTGTTACAATTCAGTTCAACTTTTGAGGCAGGAAAATTATCTATTGATATTGTGAGTGACCTGGGAAATAATTATCAGGCCACTGATAAAAACATTTCATTCAGTATTCACAATATTGAAAAAGCACCAAAGAAAGTAAGCAGCCATGGTAAAAAACTAGACTATAGCTGGGATGAAAACTCACATACTCTTCGATTTAGTGGAGAGCTTAAGGCAGGAAAAAATCAATCAATTACAATAAAACTAGCGAAATAATGAAGGTGAAAGTATTCAGCATTTTTGCATCGGTATTAATTTTATTATCGGCTTGTGCTAAAGTTGATAAAAAAGTAGAGCAGCAAGAAACTCCTTTTGTTTGGGAAGGGGCCAACCTATATTTCATGTTAACCGACCGTTTCAATAATGGAACTGCGGATAATGATGTGAATTTTGAAAGAAATTTACCAACCGGAAAGCTACGTGGCTTCGAAGGTGGCGATATCAGGGGAATTATTCAGAAAATTAATGATGGTTATTTTACCGACCTGGGAATTAATGCCATTTGGTTTACTCCTGTAACAGAGCAAATTCATGGTGCAGTTGACGAAGGCACAGGAAACACTTATGGTTTCCACGGATATTGGGCAAAAGACTGGACAGCTTTGGATCCAAACTTTGGAAGTATGGAAGATCTGAAAGAGCTTGTTGAAACCGCTCATGCCAATGGAATTCGTGTGGTAATGGATGCTGTTATCAATCACACTGGTCCGGTAACCGGGAAAGATCCGGTTTGGGAAAACGATTGGGTGAGAACAGAGCCACAATGTACTTACGATAGCTACAAAAATACCATTGAATGTACTTTGGTTAAGAACCTTCCGGATATAAAAACTGAAAGCACGAAAGAAGTGGAGCTTCCTGAGAGCCTGGTTCAAAAATGGAAAGCAGAAGGAAGATATGATCAGGAGGTGAAGGAATTGGACGAGTTTTTTGCTCGTACAGGATATCCTCGAACTCCTAAAAATTATATCATCAAATGGTTGTGCGATTATATTGTAGAATTTGGGATTGATGGCTATCGTGTTGATACGGTAAAGCATACCGAGGAATCGGTTTGGGGCGATTTTCGTAAGGAATGTGAATATGCCTTTGCACAATGGAAGAAAAACAATCCTGACAAGGTGTTGGATGATAATGATTTCTACACTGTGGGAGAGGTTTACAATTACAATATCAGCCATAAATTTGCTTTTGATTTTGGAGATAAAAAAGTGAACTATTATGCCAATGGATTTACCGATCTGATCAATTTTGAGTTTAAGTACAATGCGCAATCGTCATACGAAGAATTATTCTCTATGTATTCTGATATCCTGAATGGTGACCTAAAAGGATATGGTGTATTGAACTACCTGACATCTCATGATGACGGTTCTCCATTTGACCAGAAAAGAGAGAGAACATTCGAATCTGCTACCAAACTATTGTTATCGCCTGGAACTTCACAAGTATATTATGGCGATGAATCGGCCAGAACATTATTGGTTGAAGGGACAGAAGGCGATGCTACCCTTCGTTCGTTTATGAACTGGGAGGATATTGAAAATGATGCCCAAACGCAAGCGGTATTAAGTCACTGGCAAAAATTGGGGCAATTCCGTGCAAATCACCCAGCTGTGGGGGCAGGTGTGCACAAAATGATTTCTGAAAGCCCTTATGTTTTCCGCAGATCGTTTAGCAAGGGAGCATACCAGGATCAGGTTTTTGTGGCTTTGGATTTGGACAAAGGAGCGAAAGAAATTTCGCTTGCTGAATTGGAAAATGGAACCAAGCTAAGAGATGCATATTCTGGTAAAGAAACAGAAGTGAAAAACGGAAAAGTAAGCATTGATACTGAATTCGACATTTTACTATTGGAAATTATAAAATAGAATGAAATGTGTGCTAAGTGGAGACTGAATGATATTAGAATTTTAAATCACTCATTCACTCATTCACTCATTCACGAAATAATAAAAACATCATAATAACTAATCAAATTATTGAAATGAGAAGAGTATTTCAAACTGTAATGAGCCTATTGTTGGTTGCTGGAATTTTGGCATCATGCCAGAACAAGCCGGCTTCAACTAATGTAGCTGAGGAAAAGAAGGCTGAAAAGCCTGTAGAGTGGAGCCGAGATGCGAATATTTATGAGGTAAACATTCGCCAGTATACTCCAGAAGGAACCATTAATGCTTTTGTAGAGCACATGCCTCGTTTAAAGGAAATGGGTGTTGATATTTTATGGTTGATGCCAATTTACCCGATCTCTGAAAAGAACAGAAAAGGGAGCATGGGAAGCTACTACGCGGTGAAGGATTACCAGGCAGTAAATCCTGAATTTGGAACTATGGATGACCTTAAAAACCTGGTAAACAAAGCTCACGAAATGGGTATGTATGTTATTCTTGACTGGGTGGCAAACCACACAGGTTGGGATAATATAATTATGGAAGAGCACAAAGACTGGTACACTCAGAATGAGAAAGGCGAAATCGTAATTCCTGAAGGAACCGATTGGACCGATACTGCTGATTTAAACTACGAGAACGAGGAAATGCGTAAGTACATGACCGAGTCTTTAAAATTCTGGATCAAAGAAGCAAATATTGACGGATACCGTTGCGATGTTGCGGGAATGGTTCCAACCGAATTCTGGGAGAAAGCAAGAATTGAGTTGGATGCAATTAAGCCTGTGTTCATGTTGGCTGAAGATGGTGGTCATGAACTATTGGAAAATGCCTTTGATATGGGATATGGTTGGGATTTCCACCATATTATGAATAAAGTCGCTAAAGGGGAGCAAACAGCCAACGACATCGAAGCATTCTTCCATAAAGTTGATACAGTTTTTCCAGCGGATTCTTATCTAATGAACTTTACAACCAACCATGACGAAAACTCGTGGAATGGTACTACTGAAGAGAGAATGGGTGAAGGTGCAAAAACTTTTGCTGTATTGACTTTCACTATGCCAGGTATGCCATTAATTTATAGTGGACAAGAAGCTGGTTTAAACAAGCGTTTGAAGTTCTTCGAGAAGGATGAGATCGATTGGTCGAATCTTGAAATGGCTGAATTCTACAAGGAATTAATTGCTTTGAAAAAGAACAACAAAGCACTTTGGAATGGTGTTAAAGGAGGAAAATTGGTTCGCATTCCATCTGATCAGAACGAGAAGGTATTTGCTTTCTCTCGTGAAGCAGAAGGAAACAAAGTTGTTGTAATTTTGAACCTGAGCAAAGAAGCTACTAAAGCAACTCTTGAAATGGGTGCAAATGCAGGAAACTATGCTTGTTACAAAGATGCGAACAAACACGATTTAGCGGAAAAGCTTGAGGTGGAATTAAAGCCTTGGGAATACAGAGTATATGTTAAATAAGAAAAGATAGTAAAACCGATTTCCGATTTTTTCGGAATCCGATATCCCAATGATGGCCGCTCTTATGGAGCGGCTTTCTTTTTTTTAAAGTCTAAAAGTCTAAAAGTCTAAAAGTCGAAAAGTCTAAAAGTCGGAGGGAGCTTGTTGGATTTTGCGAAGACGAATGCTTTTACTGTTCACGGTTTACAGGATTGATTTTTTCTCCAGAATACTCACCACCATACTTTTGTAATTGCGCCCAATCGGTATCAGTTTACCTGCAATTTCGATATTGCTGGAAGTATAACTTTGTATTTTGTTGATGGATGCAATAAACGAACGGTGGATTCTTAAAAAGGACGATTCCGGCAGTTTCTCTTCAATATTGCTGATGGTATTCAGCGTAATAATTTCCTGTCCGTTTTCCATGTAAATGGAAACGTAGTTTCGCAAACTTTCAATGTATTGGATTTCGTGTAGAAAAACCTTCACCATTCGTTTCTCCGATTTTACAAAAATAAAAGGTTGTTCTGAGGTAATCTCTTCTTTCATTTCGGGAATCTGGAACTGGGGCTGATTCATCTTAAAATATCGGTTGATAGCCTTAATAAACCTTCCAAAAGGAATTGGTTTGATGAGATAATCCAAAGCTTCCAACTCATAACTCTCCAGGGCAAATTCTGAATAGGCCGTAGTAAATATTACACTTGGAGGATTGGATAGGTTTTTGAGCAACTGAATGCCTGTTAATCCTGGCATTTGGATGTCCAAAAACAGCAAGTCGACCTGTTTCGAGTTTAATACCGATAAAGCTTCTACGGCACTTTTGCACTTGCCTTCCAATTGTAAATAGTCAATTCTATTGATATATTCTTCGATCACATCAATAGCCAAATCTTCATCATCAACAATTAAACACTTTATCTTCATTGCAATTGTAAGTTTAAATTAATCGAATACGAATCTTCATTATCAGTAATTTTTAACTCGTATTTGTCGGCGTATAATAAAGATAACCTCCTTTTTACATTCTGCAAACCTATTCCTCCAATAATAGATTCTTGATCCGAGCTCGACTGAGGAACACTATTTTCGATTTTCAATTTAAGTTCATTATTTGTAATTCCGAGATCAATGGTAATCCATGCATTGCCATCAAAACCTTTGGTGCTGTGTTTAAAGCTGTTTTCTATGAAAGGAAGAATCAGCATGGGAGCAATTTGGTTGGAACCCAAATCTCCCCAAAGGTTAAAACTTAAATCAATACGATCGCCATATCGGATTTTTTCAAGCTCCAAATAACTTTTAATACTGTCAATTTCTTTGGTAAGATCAACACTTTTTGAGTTGGTTTCATATAACATGTATCGCAGTAATTCGGATAGTTTTAGAATGACATCCAGTGATTGATCCGATTTCTTAAGAATTAAAGAATACAAGCTGTTTAAAGTATTGAACAGAAAATGTGGTTGAACCTGATTTTTGAGAAATACCAGCTCAGCTTCAAGCTTTTCCCTTACAAGAAGTTGTTCGTTTTGCTGAACTCTGTTTACATGATCGACCAGTTTTAGGATAAATGGAATGGCGATTACAGTTCCTAAATTAATTGAACTGCGTATAATTTGTACATAGCTGAAGAGAGGTTGTGTTTCGAATTCTTTCAGGTAGTATTTCAGAATAATATAATTGTCGGTAAAACGAGTTGTGAACGCCACAACAATAAGGGAAATTCCAAAGAGTAAAATGAATTTTCCAATTTGTCTTTTGTAAAGGAATTTTGGAAACAGGTAATAAATTACCCAATACACCAAAGCAATTTTCGCTGGTAGGTTTACAAGTTCAACCATCATGGTTTTCTCGAAATTCATATCGTAGCTTCCCCAGGTAACGGCAAAGAAAAGCAGGTAGAATATCCAGTAACTAATGTGCTGAACCCATCTGTTATTTAAGATATTAGCAAATCTCGATTTGTCGGCTGCTATTATTATCATTTCTGTTGTACTTGTTAGTGAAGATCAATTCCTTGCTATTTTACCTCATTTTTACGTACAAAACAAGTTTGACACAAGTCGAGTGGCTTTTGCAGGACGAAATACATGATTTACATCCCCAGTTGTTCGCATTAAAGGACGAATGCCATCGTAAAACCAGGCTTGCAATACATACTTCTCTATAGGTATTCTGTTAAAATAATTTGCTAACTTATAGAGACTTCCATTACTTGGGATAAGAATTCGCAACAATACCGATAATGAACAAGTCCAAAATAGATTTCATGAAGTATAACAAAACCATTCTTTGCATTTTAATTGCATTATTTGCCATTGGGTGCAAGCAAAAATCAACAAGTAAAATTGAACATGAACGTCCGAATATTATATTTATTATGAGCGATGATCATGCATATCAGGCTATTGGAGCCTATGGATCTGTTTTAAACAAAACTCCCAATATCGATAGATTAGCCAATGAGGGAGCACTTTTCAATAATGCCTTTGTAACCAATTCGATTTGTTCGCCTAGCAGGGCTGTTGTACTTACCGGAAAGCACAGTCATTTGAATGGAGTTAGAGACAATATTAATGTGTTTGACAGTACCCAGCAAACGTACCCAAAACTATTGCAAAAAGCAGGTTACCAAACAGCCGTACTGGGAAAATGGCATTTAAAATCGCAACCAACAGGTTTTGATTATTGGAAAGTACTGCCAGACCAGGGACATTATTACAATCCCGATTTCAGAACACCGGAGGGGATTGTTCAGGAAGATGGCTATGTTACCGATATTATTACCGATATGGCTTTGGAGTGGTTGGATAGTAAGCGAGACAAATCGAAACCATTTATGATGATGTACCACCACAAGGCACCGCATCGCGAATGGTTGCCGGCTATGGAACACCTGACTGATTTTAAAGCTGATTTGATTACCGAACCAGAATCATTGTTCGATGATTACAAAGGCAGAGGACGTGCAGCCAAAGAAGCAGAGATGCGAATTTCTGACCACATGGGATTGAGCAATGACAATAAAATAGACCCTGAAATTGTAAAGAGCCTGGGTTTTGAGCAATTTATGGGATGGTACGAAGGTGCTTACAAAAATAACCTGGCTCGAATGACTGAAAAGGAAAAGGCTGCCTGGGATAAAGTTTATGGTCCGATTAATCGTGATTTCGAGAAAAACACACCAAAAGGAAAAGAATTAATTCGCTGGAAATATCAGCGATACATGCAAGATTATTTGGCTTGTATCGAATCGGTAGACAAAAACATTGGTAGAGTATTGGATTATCTTGATGAGACCGGATTGGCAGAAAATACCATTGTAGTGTATACATCCGACCAGGGATTCTATCTTGGAGAACATGGTTGGTTCGATAAAAGGTTCATGTATGAAGAGTCGTTCAGAACACCACTTTTAATTCGCTGGCCAAACAAAGTAAAATCGGGAACGGTAAATACCGATTTGGTTCAGAATCTCGATTTTGCAGAAACTTTTCTTGATGCTGCAGGAGTAGAAATTCCGAGCGATATGCAAGGGAAAAGCATGCTACCATTATTCGATGGAGACAATCAGGATTGGCGCGATGCGGTTTATTACCATTACTGGGAATACCCAGGAATTCATGCTGTTAAACGTCATTACGGGGTGCGTACCAAAACGCATAAACTCATCCATTTCTATTACGATATCGATGAATGGGAGCTTTACGATCTCGAGAAAGATCCGAAAGAAATGATGAATCTGATCAATGATCCTGCCTATGAATTGGTGAAGAAGGATTTAATGGAAAAATTAAATAAGCTGAGGAAGCAATATCATGATACTGACTCATTGAATCAGGCCATTTTAAAATCAGATTTAAGTAGATAGATAAATGAACAAAATGCTAAAATACATGGTTTGTGCATTGATTTTGATTCACTCAAATTTATTTGCACAAGAAAACACTTTCGAAAACCCAATCCTTAGTGGTGGATTTCCTGATCCTTCTATTTGCAGGGTGGGTGATGATTATTACATGGTGAATTCTACTTTCGAGTATTTTCCGGGCTTGCCAATACATCACAGCAAAGATCTGGTAAATTGGGAGCTTATTGGTTATGGTTTGCATCGCGAAAATCAATGCAATGGTGCGGTTAATTTGGTAGATGTAAATTCAAACGGAGGAATACATGCACCTACCATCCGTTACCACGAAGGAACATTCTACATTATTACAACCAATGTGTACTACGATCCAGATAAAAAAGAGAATCCTACTGATTTTGTGAACTTTATCATTACTGCAAAATCACCTGATGGTCCTTGGTCGAAGCCACATGTTTTAGAAGGTGCTCCTGGCATCGATCCGGATATCTTTTTCGATGATGATGGCAAAGTTTGGTATGTAGGAACTCATTCGCCTGAAAATCCAAATTTCGATGGAGAGGGAGAGATCTGGCTACAGGAAATCGATATGGAAAACTGGAAATTGACAGGTGAAAGAAATTATTTGTGGAGAGGAGCCTGCGGTGGTGTTTGGGTGGAAGGACCGCACATGTATAAACGCGATGGAAGGTATTACCTGATGGTTGCTGAAGGTGGAACAAGTTTCAATCATGCAGTAATGATTGCGGTAAGTGATGATATTAAAGGTCCTTATCTTTCAAACCCTAGAAACCCTATTCTTTCAAGCAGGCACTTGACTTATGATTTTTGGGTAAATAGTACCGGGCATGCCGATTTAATTGAGTTGGCCGATGGCCGATGGTATATGGTAGCCCTGGGAATTCGTGGCGATATTGACCGTCGATCGAACATGGGAAGAGAATCGCATTTGATTCCTGTACAATGGGAAAGAGAACCTTTCGAGTGGCAGGAAATAAAATACGAATGGCCAGTATGCGCACCGCAAACCGGAAGAGTGGAACGAATCAACACAGTGCCATTCGAGAATACAAAACAGAAGATTAAAACACAATTTAATGATGATTTCCAATCAGAATCCTTAAAGCTGGAATGGAATTTTAGAAGAGTACCATTGGAAAATACCTATTCGCTTACTGAACGTGAGGATCATCTTCGATTGTTTGCGCATCCTAATGTGATAAAAGAACGTGGAAGAGCCAGTTTAATGGGATTTCGCCAAAAGCAAAGCTTGTTCAATTACCAGGCAAAAATGAGCTTCAAAACCAGAGAGAAGGGTGTAGAAGCTGGATTGAGCCTCTTTCAAAAGGATGATAATCATATCAACTTTACCGTGGAGAGAAGAAATAAATCCTATTTTCTAAAACTGACATTGAAGGCGCACGATACGGCTACTAAAGTGCTTGAGGAAAAAGAACTTGAAGGATACAAAGGTGATATCCTGCTGAAAGTCTCAGGAACAAAAGATAGCTATACATTTGAATATACTTTGGGAGTTGAAGATGAGTTTAAATCTTTAGCTGCACTGGAAAACAATCATCTGATTAGCAGGGGATATACGGGCGCTTACCTGGGTCTCTATGCAACTTCGAATGGAAATAAAACCAAAGCTTTCGCCGATTTCGATTGGGTGAAATGTAATTACGAAACTTTAAAATAAAACACAATATGAAACGATTATTATTGGCATTTATGGCTGTGTTGTTTTTAGGAAACATCACTGCCTTGGCAAAGGATCAAATTGATCATCTGGAGCCTGCATTTTGGTGGGTTGGAATGAAGAATCCAAAATTACAATTGATGGTTCATGGCGAGAATATCTCAAACCTGAAACCAGAATTGAATTATGATGGCGTTAGCATCGAAAAGGTAAGTCGCGTAGCAAATCCAAACTATTTGTTTGTTGATTTATTGATCGATGAGCGTGCAAAAGCCGGTGAATTCGATATCATTTTTAAGAAGGGGAAGAAAACGGCAGTGAGCTACAAATACCAACTATTGCAGAGAGAAGAAGGTTCGGCGGAACGAATTGGTTTTACCCCAAAAGATGTAATGTACCTGATTACACCAGATCGATTTGCCAATGGAAACCCGGACAACGATAATGTGGATGGGATGCCTGAACAGGCTGACAGAAATGATAAATCGGGTCGTCATGGAGGTGATATTGAAGGAATTATCAACCATCTGGATTACATCTCGGACATGGGTTTTACCTCAATTTGGGTGAATCCTGTTTTGGAAAACAACCAGGAGAATTTTTCATATCATGGATACTCAACTACCGATTATTACAAGGTTGATGAACGATTTGGAAGCAATGAAGAATATCGCAATTTGGCGAAAGAGGCCAAAAAATTAGGCATTGGCCTGATTATGGACATGATTGTGAACCATTGTGGTTCGGAGCATTGGTGGATGAAGGATTTACCATCGAAAGACTGGATTAACTTTGGTGGGGAATTTGTGCGTACCTCTCATAAACGTACTACTGTACAGGATAAATATGCATCGAAAGAAGATCTGAAACAGTTCGCCGATGGTTGGTTTGTGAAAACTATGCCCGACCTAAATCAGCGCAATGAATTTATGGCTACCTACCTGATTCAAAATACCATTTGGTGGGTAGAATATGCCGACTTACAAGGAATTCGAATGGATACTTATCCATATCCTGATGCTGATTTTATGACTGAATGGACCAGGAGAGTAATGGAAGAATATCCAAACTTTAACATTGTAGGTGAAGAGTGGAGTACCAATCCTGCCATTGTTTCTTATTGGCAAAAAGGGAAAGTAAACCACGATGGATACGTTTCTTACCTGCCAAGCTTAATGGATTTTCCATTGCAATATGCCATGGTACAAGCTTTAACCAAAGAAGAAACCTGGGGAACCGGTTGGATTAAGTTGTATGAAGGTTTGGCCAACGATTTCTTGTATGCCGATCCTGGCAACCTGGTGATTTTCCCGGATAATCATGATATGGAGCGAATTTTCGACCAATTGGGAAGAGATTATGAATTGTTTAAACTGGCAATGGCTTACACTTTAACCATGCGTGGAATTCCTCAAATTTACTATGGTACCGAAATTCTTGTGAAAAGCGATTTTGGCGGCGACCATGGAATGTTGCGCAGCGATTTTCCAGGCGGTTGGGAAGGCGACCAAATTAATGCCTTTACAGGAGAAGGATTAAGCGATCAGGAAAAGGATGCACAAGCCTACATGAAAAAAATATTGAACTGGAGAAAAGACAATGAAATTATTCATGAAGGGAAATTGATGCATTATGCACCGGATTTTGGAATTTACTCCTATTTCAGATTTACTGATTCAGGAAAAGTAATGGTGATTCTGAACAAGAACAAAGAAGCTGTACAGATGGAAACAGGTAGATACCACGAAATGCTAAATGGCGAAACAAGTGGTAAGGATGTTTTATCTGGAAAAACATATGAGTTGAATGGAAGCATCGAGGTTCCGGCACAAACGGCCTTGATTTTAGAGATAAATTAGAAATAGAGTTAGAATGAAGAATCCCCTGGCAGTTTTTATTGTTGGGGGATTTTTTATTTCGTGCAGATAATATTTTTTAATTTTGCCTGTTAATTACAGCATACCTATAAAATCTGCCTTTATGCACGATCCACTCCAACTGGGACTCGACCTTTTTTCTTTAACTGATATTCTATCAGCATCAATGGCTTTTATGTTGGGAGTATTGTTTTTACTCTCGAAATCGGAGAATAAAAAAGCAAATGTATACCTGGGATTAATGCTTTGCTGTCTCTGCGGCGAGGTGCTGGATGTGTTGAGTCAGGCAATCATCAATCAAAATATTGTTCTGCTGCAAACCTCATTATTCACCATCCCCTTTTTGTTGTTGTACATTCATCAAAGTATGAACAGCAGCATTAAAATTTGGTATGTATTATTATTTGCTGCAGGCATTATTCAAAATTTAATTTTTTATTTGGGAATAGATTTTCATGAACTGATTTTCTTTGAATACCTATTCAATATCAGCATCCTGGTGCTGATATTGCTTGTAATTCGAAAACATCGTGAAATGGTGAACAACTACTATTCAGATTTGGAGCATAAATCTTTACACTGGATCAAGGCTATTGTTTATGTTTTTTTCGCCTTTCATGTTTTATGGATTGTGGAAGATATCATTGCATTCCAAAATGATCTTATCATTGATTACTTTGCCGCTTTTTCGAACATTTTAACCTTTTTCATGATTTTTTGGATAGGGCACAATGGCTTTTCTCAATCAGAAACTTTTACAAAGAAGTTATTTATTCGAGAAGAAAATGATAGCGATCAAGAGGAGGTAAGGGAGCACTCCGAAAAGTTACAACTTGCCATTTCTGATTACGAAAATTTGTGCCATCAAATCCAGGAACAAAAACTGTATACCAATCCCAAATTGAACCTTAGACTTCTTTCCGAATCGGTAAATCTGAACGAAAAAGAGATTTCCCGCTTGATCAACCAGCATTCCAAACAGAACTTTTATCAATTTATTAATCGATTCAGGGTGGAAGAGTTCAAAAGATTGCTCCAAACCCCAAAATCATCTCAATTGTCTTTGTTAGGACTCGCCGAAGAAGCCGGATTCAATTCAAAATCTACCTTTTACACAACCTTTAAAGCTCAGGAAGGAATTACTCCGAAACAGTACGAATTGATGCTAAAAAAGTCCGAATAGAAGCAGTTGGACTACTTTGGTTTCATAAATTTTAAAATTGAACGTTCATTTGTTGACCGATGTCGAGCATTGGTGCAATGTTTAATTTAAAAAAGAATTTATGAAGCAAAAATTGTCAAGTCTAACAATGGTAATCATTTTTATGAGTGCTGTATTAGGATCTTGCACATCTTGCAGTAAGGAAGATGATCCAACACCAGAAGTGGAGGCATGCGACTTTAGCACTTTAACCATTAGTAAAACGGAAACCTATGGTTTCGACAGCAATTTTTCTGAACATTTTACCCAAAGTTTACGATGGGAATCGGAGAATGCAGATATTAAATTGGTTAATGAAAAAGGACAATTAAGGGCAGACTCCAATAACACATCACAAGCTTTGGAAGCCTGGAAATTGTACAAAGTACAAATGCCATATAACAAATCATGGGAAATTTCTGTTGATGTTCACATTCCTCTTTATTGGAATTCAAACGGTGGGAAAGACGCTCAAGTAGGTGCTGGAATATTTGTTGGTAAACCCGTTAGCTCAGGGCAATCATCAAAAGTATACGAATGCAATATGGCAGCAATTAATGGAGGTGAAAGATTTGTACAGGCGCAATTAATAGCTAACAGATTGGGAGAAGATCCCATAAATGTACAATACACTGCTTTGAAGCAATCCAAAGAATTGGCTAGCCTTAAAATTAGGTTTTGTAGTAGTCATAAAAAACTTAGTTTATTTATCGATAACACCATTGTAGGAGAAGGAAAACAAATTGATGCGAAGGGTTTAGACAACTGGAAATTGTCCGATTCCGATCGTATGGATGTTGGTATTATGGGCTTTGCGGAAAACACTGTAATTACATCAAATCAACCGGTATTAGATAATTTTTCATATACAATTTATTAAAAGATAAAGCATGGATATAACGATTTTAAAAAGTGGAGTGTTAAGTCTATTATTATTTGGAGCAGTTGCAACAACTGTTTTAACATCTTGTGATAAAGATGATGATAAGGATAATGAAGTGAGTAAAATAGAGGCTGGAAACGACCCAAATTTTAAGATAGTGGCAAACACCGATAGCAGATTTACAGGAGTAAACAGGAAAGTAGAGGTGTTTGGAATTTCGATTTACGCAGTAAAAGAAGTAGAGGACAAGAAATTATTGCATGCTGCAAATGTTATGGCTCAATACCTCGATAACGATGAAGATGGAAAAGTAGACAACCAGGATGTGCTGGATAAAATGAAGGAAAACAATGCCTTTCTTTTTATGTGGGCATCGGAATCGGATATGGAAAAAATAAACATACCCGATGATGCAGCAGGACAAGATCTGGGCAATGAAGAGACCAATCCTGAATTTGTGAAAAATGGCAAAAAGGGAGAATTTGATGCTTCGATTGAAGAGGTTTGGCACCTGATTAATTTTGCAGGCCACTGCCAGGTATATCCAGAAGTTTTTGGTTTGGAAGAAGGAACAGTTTTGGCCAATGCCATGGATGTTGCCCGAGGAGGAAAATTTTTGGAAATACCAAAAGTGTACCCTGAAAATGCCTGGTATACATACGATGATACAACTTGCGGATATGCCGATTGCCAAACCGTTGAATACTTTTATTGGGCAATGAGTTCAATTCTGGGCGCACAGGAAAACAGGTCAAATGAAATTGGCCATGAATGGAGATTACATACCAAAGAGTTGGTGCAGCAGAAAGATCCTGAAATTTACGCTTTGCTAACCGATCCGAAATACAAATTTCCAACAGTACTGCCTGATGGAACATATATGCACTAGTGCAATAGAGTCTTTTCATTTTCCCCTGGTACACAGCCAGGGGATTTTTTTATAAGGTTTTAAAATGGATGTGCTTTTGTCGATATAGTCTTATCTTACAGTAGTAAATGTGAAATGGCGGGTAAATGGCGGGTGAATTTCAATCAGAAATTTTGGACAGTTTCCTGCTTCACCCTAACATTGCAATAGGACCAAAAAATGATTCACATGAAACAACCGGAACTAGGCCAAAAAATAGTTGAACTTCGTTTGGCAAAAGGACTTACACAGGAAGAACTTGTCGACAAGTGTAACATCAGCGTACGCACCATTCAGAGAATAGAATCGGGCGATGTAGAGCCCAGAAGCTATACCGTAAAAGCCATATTAGATGCGCTCGATTACGATCTGGAAATGATTCAGGGAGTGAAGAATGAAAATTCAGCAGATTCGATTACCAATTGGTTTCGAAATCTCATGCTTATCGATATCGACACCAGTAAACCTAGCAATTTCCTGATTAAACAGTTGTATGTTGCCTGTATTTTTGGGATTTGCTATTTCATTTTGGGATTTTTGGAAGTTGCCGCCGAATACTACAGGTATCGCGAATCAGAAATGATTTTCAGCAATTATGGATATATCATTTTAAAAGTTACGGTTTTAATATCGGTACTCTTTTTTCTGAGAGGTTTTATCCTGATTGGAGGAATCTTTAAAAATTACCTGCTGAAAATTGTTACCGGAATTATGATAGGTTTTAACATTTTGTTGATTGCCTATGATATTGCCTCGGTTTTTTATGTTGCGCTCGAAAGGGAGTTTATTTTATTTGCTGCCTCAGTTTCTTTCGGAATTATAGGAATTATTTATGGAGTTTCACTACATAGGCTGAAAGATTCCTTGGGTAATATTGCCACTTTTGCCGGGGTTTTACAAATTATTGCTGCCTGCTTTTTTCTTACCATCATCCTCTCATTTATTGGGATGATTATCATTATTCCTGTAGAATTATTAGAAATTATACTGATATTTAAGGCAATAGAAATCATTAAATCAAAAGAGAAAAGTTTAAATGCCGAATAAAATTGTAAGCTCCCTTTTACAAGTGTAAAGGGAGCTTAATTTGTTTACTTTTTATCTTTCTTGCCTTTTACTTTTTCAGGTTTTACTTCCACCTCCAACTCTTTTGTATTTCGAGGCAATACTTCTTCCGGGAACGGGAATAATATGGTTGAATTCTTTTCAGAAGCAATATTTGCCAGTGTTTGATACAATCTTAGCTTAATGGCTGAAGGTGATTTATCGATAAGTTTTCCGGCCGATAACAGATTTTCTGCAGCCTCCTCTTCGGCAAGGGCCAAGATTACACGAGCTCTGCGCGAACGCTCGGCCTCGGCCTGATTGGCCATCATTCTGCGCATGTTTTCAGGCAGTTGAATATCTTTAATCTTGACATCGATAATAATTATTCCCCACTCCTGGGTTTCTTTCTCAACTATGGTTTTGATGTTTTTACCCATCTCTTCGCGTTTCGAAAGAATGGTGTCCAATTCAACTTTACCACAAACATCGCGCAAAGCAGCCTGTGCCAATTGCATAATGGCAAATTTATATTCCTCCACTTCCAAAACTGCCTTTTCAGGATCATCAATTTTGAAAAACACCACACCATCTATGCTACATGGAACATTATCCTCGGTCATTACTTCCTGTGAATCGATATTGATTGTTATGACGCGGATATCAACAATATTTACCGTTTCAACGATTGGAATGATCCAACGGAAACCAGGATTCAAAATTTTAATGTACTTGCCAAATCGGAATTTTAAGGCTCGTTTGTACTCGAAAATAATGCGTACTCCTGCAAAAAAGAAGATTACGACTGCCGAAAATAAAATAAGAAGAATATCCATGAGAATTGATTTTTTAGGTTGAACAGGGAGAGAAGGTGTAAGGTTCAGAAGTACTCAAAAGAACCAAAGGTTCAATGATTGTCGCTCTTTTATTAAATTTACGAAAATCAGTAAGTTAAGGCAAAAAGAAAGCTGAATTTAAATATCAAAATTGTTCATTTATGAATTAGGGACATTTGTCTTTCCATGATTCTTTATAAGTTGCCTTATCAATATCAATGGAAAAAATAAGAAATCTGTCAGAGCATCAAAACTCTGACAGACTTTACAGCCAAAAAACAAGTTCTGCACTAAAGTAAGCGGAAAAGCTTGATATCTATTTTTTAGGGTATTATCTTACAGAATAATTCAACAGAAATAAGATTATGCCTTTATTTAAATCATCATTGGAAAAAAGATTATGGGGATATGTTCTCCTGGTGTGGTTGGCCATTTTAACCAGCCTTATTTTTGGATACCCTGTACTGCAAAAACTGGGAGCCGAAAATATGGAGGCACTTATTTTTATTCTCTGCATGATTATTATTGGCACAACCGTAATTTTACATGCCTTTCGCAGGGCAAAGGACAAGAATGATACGGTTACCGTTCTGGGAATTCTGGCCGTTTTTATGATGCTATTTATGCGTCTCGGATTGGCCGAGCGTTCTCACCTGATCGAATATTCGGTGCTAACCGTTTTTATTCATCGGGCCATGCTGGAAAGGTATAAGGGGAAATACAAAGTTTTTCAGATTGCAGGTTTAACCCTTCTACTATCTTTTTTAATTGGAGTTTTAGACGAATGTGTTCAGGTTTTTATACCACGTCGTGTATTCGATATGGCCGACTTCTTTTTCAATGGAATTGCAGCTGCCATGGCTGTTGGTGCCAGTGTATTATGGCAATGGATTCGGAAAAATCCACTATAGAAACTACAAACAAAATTGAAGTCACTATTGCTGAATCTAATGTGTTAACAATAAGATTGTAAGCTTATGAAGTTAATTATTAAATTATTCGGATTGTTTTTAATTCTTGCAGGGATATCTCTACTCTTTGCTCCTGAATTAATTTTTGACTTTATAGATCACAATAAAGAACAAAAATGGGTGTATATTACTGCTATCGTGGTGCGTCTTTTTTTGGGAATCATTCTTCTTTTATCGGCCAAAGCCTCCAAACACCCTCTTGCAATTAAAGTGATTGGAATGCTGTTTATTATGGCAGCTCTTATCTTCTTTGCCATTGGGCAGGAAAACCTGGTGAAATTTATCTCCTCAATACTGCCTGTGTTTAATCCATTTAGTTATTTTATTGGTTTAATAAGTATTGCATTTGGTAGCTTCTTTATTTATGCTTTTCCCTCGAAAAAAGGTAGAAAAAGATAATACTTGACCCAGCATTTAATTTCTGATATCAAATTTATTTAACTTCTCAATAATGTTTTTATAGCTTTTTTTAAGCGAACATTTAATGCCGATTAGATGTTATTCTTTTAAGATAAAAAATTAGAATCGATGAAGAAAATACTACACAAAGCCAATACAAGAGGACATGCAAATCATGGCTGGTTGAATTCATATCATACCTTTAGTTTTGCAAATTATTACCATCCAGAGAGAATGCAATTTGGAGTTTTAAGGGTAATTAATGACGATACAGTTGCCGGAGGACAAGGTTTCGGAACGCATCCGCATGAGAATATGGAAATTATTTCGATTCCATTGGAAGGAGAACTGGAGCACAAAGATAGTTTGGGGAATATTGCCAGGATTAAGACCGGCGAAATTCAGGTAATGAGTGCAGGAACAGGTGTGTATCACAGCGAGTACAATAAAAACAAGGATAAAGAAGTAAAGTTTCTACAAATTTGGGTCATTCCAAACCAACAGCAGGTAGAGCCAAGGTACGATCAAATTTCTATTGCTGATATTTCCAAAGAAAATCAATTCAATCAAATTCTTTCTCCGAATGCCGATGATCAGGGTGTTTGGATTCACCAGGATGCATGGTTCCATATTGGCCAATTTACGAATGGCAATAATCAGGAATACCAGTTGCACTCAAAAACCAATGGGGTGTATGTGTTTGTGATTGAGGGAAATGCTATGATTGAAAATCAGGAATTAATAGCACGCGATGGAATGGGGATTTGGGATGCCGAACAAATCAGTATACAAGCGGGAAAAGGCTCAACCATTCTGTTAATGGAAGTACCCATGAATCAATAGGCTTTTAGGATTTCAAGGAAGAATAGCTCATAGAAATCACTACTTTTACACAAAAAATGTAAGCTATGAGATATTTCCTAATGATTTTGATATTGCTGGTTGGCTGCCTAATGCCGATTCAGGCAAGTGTGAATGCCAAGTTAGGATCATTCCTGAAAGCGCCACTAATGGCTGCCTTGGTCAATTTTATGGTGGGCGGATGCATCTTACTCTTCGTGGTTCTAGGTATGAGAACACCCAATAACATTTTACAAGCAGTAAAAGAAGCACCATTACATGCATGGATTGGCGGAGCCATTGGAGCCGTTTATGTATCATCGGTAATCTTTCTGGTTCCTCGCCTGGGAGCAGCTCTAAGTTTTGCACTTATCGTTTTGGGACAGTTGGCTTTTTCATTGATTATCGATCACTTTGGCTTGTTTGGCATACAGGTGCAGCCTGTAAATTGGGGAAGAATTCTTGGCGTTTTATTGATACTTGCAGGAGTTTTGGTGATTCAGAAATTTTAAAACTTTTTATTGGGCTACTGAAATAATAAAGCCGCTCTTCCTGCAAATGGAAAAACGGCTTTTACACACTACTTTTATCTACACCTAAAACATTTTTACACCAGAATATTCCATGGTTTCACCTTTCCCGAATCCAAAACTTATTCCTACTACCCATAGTCTGCCGCTGCGGCGGTGTTCGCTATAGGTGTAAAAATCGCTGCTCTTCGATTCAAATTTGCGTTTGCGGGAGTCAAATACATCTTTTACACTTAGGTTAATCACAGCCTTTCCTTTCATGAATTTCTTACGAATCCCAAAATCAGAATAGCTAATGGCTTTATAGAAACCTTGCAAACTTTCGGCTTTCGATCGGTATCTGAATTTGTATTCGGCATCTATTTGATATGGCAATTTAAATTTGGCAGTCATTCGTGCCGACCACGATTCGTTACTAAAATCAAAGTCCTGTTCTTCGTACGATCCAGTTCGTTTGTAAGCCGTAAAATTTGCCTCGGCAAGCAAGGACAACCATTGCAATGGTTCAAGTTTACTATTGATTTCAACACCCGTATTTTTACTCTTTCCAACATTTACTGGCATGGTGGTTCTCACATTATCATTTACAAAATAGATATCATCAACAACATCTTTTGTGTGAGTATAAAAAACCGATGCATTAATCGATCCTGATTTAAACTGCCTAATGGCTGTTATCTCGAAAGCATCGCTTAAACTTGGTTTCAGATCGGGATTTCCCTTGCTGATATTTAAAGGATCACGAAAACTTTCGAATGGATTCAAATCCCACATGTGTGGTCTCCTAATTCGTTTCGAATAGCCCGCTTGCAATGAAAATCCTTCGTTCATTTTATAGGAAGTATGAAAAATTGGAAAAAGCCTTGTATCATTTGAGCTATTGTTTTCCTGTGTGTTTTCAAGTTTACTTTTTTTATACTCATGTTCGGCCCTTAAACCTAGCTTAAAGCTGATTTTCTCACCTTCGTAGGCATAAGTTGAATATAGGGCGCTTATATTTTGATCGAATTCGAATTTGTTACTCAAATTATCATTCACCAACCAATCTTCACCCGATTGATCATACTGAATTTGTTCATCTTTGTTCAGATTAATATCCATTTTTACCCCGCTTTCCAAAATGGTATGTTCAGAGAATGGATGAACGTAATCGGCCTGGAAACTATATTCAGCATTGGAAAAATCGTTGTCTATTTTCTCATCCTTTAAATTCAAATAGCCATTGCCTTCAGTATTGGTAAATAGCGAAATTTTATCTTTCCCAAAAAAGGAACCTGTAGCACTTGCACTTAGTTTTCGTTCTTTGTTGTCGGCAAACTCTTTGGTGTAATTCAGCTCATATTGCCATTTGGGATTGCTTGCACTGGTGGTTTCTTTTCGAATCGATTCATCAGTTCCACTACCAAGTAATTCATTGTATTCATAATTGGTTGTAGAATATTCATCCTCCGATTCATAAGCATAATGTCCCGAAACGCTAATGCTTTGATATTTACTGATATGGTAATCGGCTCCCAAAATAAAATTGTAGAACTGTTCATTTTTTTCTCCATCGCCTTTCGAGATCGTTTGTGGCTGAGTGTCACTCAAATAATTAATGGTTTTGCTGTAGTTCTCCGACAAAAATCTTCTGTCACCAATTCCAATTTGAGTAAACAGGTTTAGTTTTTCGGTTCTTCTGTTCATGCCTAAGCCAAAACTATAGTTTTTCGGACTTCCTACATTTGCTGTTACCGCTCCGTTCAAGCCTTTTTTATTGTCCTTTTTCAGGATAATATTAATAATACCACTGGTTCCTTCAGCATCATATTTTGCCGAAGGATTGGTAACAACTTCAACACGATCAATCATGTCTGCAGTTATTGTTCCCAGGGTTTTACTGCTGGCCATAACCGATGGTTTTCCGTTAATCAGCATTTGCACACTCGAACTGCCTCGCAGGCTTATGGTTCCTTCAATACTCACATCAACCGATGGTACATTATTGAGAATATCCAGGGCACTGCCACCGGCACTTACCAGGTCTTGACCAACATTAAATACCCTTTTATCGAGTTTAAAAACAGTTTGAGATTTTTCGGCTCTAACAATTACATCGCCAAGTTGTGCATGACTGCTACTTAGGTAAATAGCGTGCAATTCAAGCTTATTGTTTTTAATGTTAAAATCTTTTATTTCAATGGTTTGATATCCTATAAAACTTACTTTGATGTAAAAATCTTTACGAGGTGATTCAAGTTGAAAACTTCCATCTTTTCCACTAATACCGCCGGTTATTAGCTGTCCATCGTTTGCAAGAATTGCTATGGTTGCATATTCTATAGGTACTTCACTACTTTTTTCAATTATTTTTCCGCTAACAACTATTTTTCGAATATTAGTCTCAGCAAAAGCCTGAAAGCAACTAAGTGTAATGAGTAAGCCAAATAAGCTTAGTAATTTTTTATTCATATTGAGTGAGTTTAAAATTCTGATCTAAGCCAAAATTATTCTCACTTCAAAAACTGACCAAAGAAGTTCGATGGAGGGCAATTTTATCTTGCCTGAAAGCATCTGGAAGGTAAATTTGGTTATTCGACCTTGTCAATCTGTTGTTGGTCGATTCATATCGGGAGAGATTATCTGTTTGACTACATTTGTAAGTATCAATATCTTTACTAAAATTGAAAAACAAGCCAATGAAATACCGCTTAAAATCCATCTATAAAGAGCTCTTGTTTCAAATCATGATTCTATTGCTCTTATTTGTTTTAATCGTGTTTGATAAACATCATCCACATCTTCATTGGGATGAGGTTTTATTTCTTTCCAATTACTTTGTGATGGCGCTTATTGTAAATTATTATCTGTTACCGCAATTCTATTACAAAAGAAAGTATGTCTATTTTGCCATTGGTTTTATATTGGTTTGCGGCCTTGCAATATTTATTGAAGAATTTGTGTTGGAACAGATATTCTATCCCAAAAGCAGGGGCAATCATTTTGAATTTATACATAGTTTACTCGATGTTTTGCCATTAATACTGATATTGGTAGCCAGTAAGTTTGTTTGGGATGCCACCGTAAACCAGAATAAAATTGAACATCTAAGCAGAATAATGGCTGAGAGCAAGTTGGAGTATTTAAAGCAGCAAATTAATCCCCACTTCCTATTCAATAATTTGAATAATCTGTATTCATATGCAATCGAAAAATCGCCTAAAACACCCGAAATTATTCTAGAACTATCTTCTATACTTCGGTATATGCTCTACGACTGCAAAGGCAATACCGTTAGTTTGGAGAAAGAGTTGCAAAATTTAAATTCTTTTATCAAACTGAATGAGTTGCAACTGGAAGGAAAAGGAAAGGTGGAGTATACAAGTTATATGGACCACGATTTTTATATCGCACCCATGATATTGATTGTCTTTGTCGAGAATGCCTTTAAATACAGTTTGGCAAGTCAGAGCGAAGGAATTCAAATCTCAATATGGCTTAAGATGAGAGATGGACACTTAGAGTTCAATTGCGAAAATACTTACGATAAAAAAGTAAATTTAACTGATATTGAAGGAGGTATTGGGCTAAAAAATGTACAATCTCGTTTAGAGTTGCTCTATCCAAATGCCTATCAGCTCCAAAGTACAAGAAGTGGTGACAAATACATTGTAAAACTGAAGATGAACCTTAAGCAGATAAAACAATGATTACATGTATTATAATTGAGGATCAGGCACCTGCACAGAGAATATTGCAAAAATACATAGGCGATTATGCCAATCTTGAAATTAAAGCTACATTTTCGGATCCTATCGAGGCCCTGGAATATCTGAAAGAAATTCCAGTTGACCTGATTTTTTTGGATATCCACTTGCCTAAACTTTCCGGAATGGATTTTCTGAAAATATTGAACTACAAACCACTTGTGATTTTAACCACTGCATTTCATGAATATGCTGTTCAGTCATACGATTTTGACGTATTGGATTACCTTCTGAAACCAATTTCTTTTGATCGATTTAAGAAAGCTATGGAGAGGGTTGAGAGAGAGTACACTAAGGATGAAAAAGAGCAGAAAGAAAGTTTATTGGTGAAGGTAGGTTATGAATATGCAAGTGTTAATCTTGCTGATATTTTATACGTGAAATCGGATGGAGATTATACATTCCTGCATTGCATCAACAAAAAATACATGGTAAACTCTCCCTTAAAATATTGGAACGAAATTTTATCGAAGCAAGATTTCTGTCAAATTCACAGGTCCTATATTGTATCACTTCAAAAAATTGAAAAAATATCCAGTGCATCTGTTTTAATCGAAAACCAGGAATTACCCATTGGTAGAAAGTATAAACAGGTTTTAAAAGAGAAATTAAAAGGGAAGGTATCCTAATTTTTCAAATTATTATGGCTTTGTGTACATTTATGTTTTGAAAATTAAAGCTCAATTACATGAATGCATTTAAACTACTTAATTCTTCTCTTTTGCTTATCGCGATAAGCTTTTTCTCCTGTAAGCATGCACCCAATAAAAACATTACAAAACATGAGGTTCTTACCAAAAGCCAAACAGCATTTGTAGAATGGGGAAAACAGAATGCAATTGTAATTAATTCTCTGCTTCCAACTACCGAAAATAATGACCTTAAAGCCATTGCCGAATCCATTGGAGATGCCCGGGTAGTTGCCATTAGCGAAGGATTCCATAACTGTAAGGAAATGATGCAGCTTCACGAAAGGCTAATTCGATACCTGGTTCAGGAAAAAGGATTTAATACTGTAATTACAGAAAGTGGCTTTCCTGAGTCGCGAATGGTTTATGATTTTATACTGGGAAAAAAGGTGGAAGGTAATGTTTACAAGCAAGGTTTTAACAAGATGTATGGAGCCTGGGAAGAGGGAAGAAGCCTGGTGAACTGGATGCGCGAATACAACCAAAATCATGACAATGTATTGAGATATTATGGTGCAGATATTGGTGGTTTCTACACCAATTGGTATCCGCCGGTAGAGCGTATTACCGGTTATCTGAAAAAAGTTGACCCTGATTACGCCAAACACTTGATGTCAAAGCTTGACCCAATACTGAAAATCATGGGAACTACTCAGGCAAGGCTGAATTATCAGGAACAATTAAGTGCAGAACAAAAAGCACACCTGGCTATTATTTTCGATGAGGTGATTGAGCATTTTAACCAGAATAGGGATGCATTTATAGCCAAATGGAACAATGCAGAATACCAATGGGCACTACAAAGCAGCATTGCCATGCGAATGGCAGAGAATTACTACCGCAATTATGGCGATAGAAAAGGGATGGAGCCACATCGATATGCCGGATTAAACGGTCGCGAACTAATGATGGCACACAATGTTTTATGGGCTTTAAACCAGAGAGAAGATGCGAAAATTATCCTGATTAACCATGTGGTACACACCAAAACAAAAAGTCAGCTGCAAGATGGTGTTTGGGGAAATTTTACACCTATGGCGCAATTGATAAAACAAGAATTAGGCAATGAGTTCTATGTAATTGGGATGTGTTATGGTGGCGGGAAGTTTTGGAACAAATGGCAACGTCCGGCCGAACGATTTATAGATGATATACAAGCTGCGAAGGCCGATGGAATGGAGTCTGTAATGAAGAAACTTTCCGACAAGAATTATTTTGTGAATTGGGCAAAAGCACCGGTTGAGGCTCTTCCCTGGTTGGAAAGTGAAACCAGCTTGCGCGAGAATGATTATTACATGAAAATGGAAGCTTTGGAGTGGGATGCCTGCTTTTATTTGCATGAAGTAAGCCCTGCAACTTCAGCCAAAGACAAATAGAGTTCCTAATTGCGATAAAAATAAGTGAGCTGCAAAAGCTCACTTACCACTTTCAAGGAAATGAAAACCCCTAACTGTTTTCATTCTTATTGTTTGTTGAAGTTTTTGCCGTATGTTAATTTTCTCCACAGGCCTTCTAACGGTCCGAATTTGAATTTCTTCAGCCAATACTTGCTGAATAATATCTGGAATTGAAGAATTAAAATGGCAACGAATATTACCATGTAAAGCGGAAGTTCTGCGAAATATCCTAATCCAACTCCATAAAAAATTAGGATGCAGATAATGGATTGCATAATGTAGTTAGTAAGCGCCATTCGACCTAAGGGTGCAAGTTTTTTTAAGAATTTTTGTCCATAAGTACTTCTCATAATCAATGCAATTACAGAAATGTAAAAGAGTGCCAAAAATACATTACCTATAATGCTAAATGAATAGGAATAGCTCCACATTAGATAGGTTCCAATTACACCTAATATCAGAAAGCTGATGTAATACTTGGGTTTATGAGCTTTTTCTACAAAAAATCCAGTTCCCAACAGGTAGGCACCTAGCATGAATAAAAATACCGTACTCGGACTCACTCTTATGTATCGTGGAATTGTCCAAAGAAAACCCAGCTGACTTTTTGTGATGAACCAAAGTCCGGCGATGCCATCGTTTTTAACAGATGTTATTAATTCGTTTGGTCCAACTCCTGGAAGATGGAGTTGTGCAATACGTTCGGTAGGATGCTCTGTTGGGAGGTAGGCGTTTAAAAAATAGTAGGATATAAAGTGCAAAACAAACATGATTGATGCTAAAATAAGATATGTTTTGGCTTTCATCTTTCGCATTGGAATCAGTAAAAAAGCAAATAAGGCGTAAACCGTAACAACATCTCCAGCCCAAAAAGTTTGATGCATAAGACCAATTAATACCAGTACAAACATTCTCCATCCGAAAAATTTTAGGAAGCCTTGTTCACTACTTTTTCTGAATTGCATGTATAATCCTGCGCCAAAAAGAATCATGAATATGGGATAAAATTTTCCACGAACAAGTATTCCAATCATGAGGTCTAGCTTGCTGTTAAGATTCGGAAGATGCATTTTTTCCAAATCAGAAAATGGGGTAAAAATGTATCCGCTTAGAATTAAAATATTCGATAATAGTATTCCAATAATGGCAAAACCTCGAAGAACATCTAGAAGTTCAATTCGATGATTGGAAACGGTTGGATAGAAATTGTGACTCATCTTTATTTGTTTTTGTTGATGAGCAAATATGAGTATAGATCAGGAGATAAGAGTCTCAGTTTTTTATAATGAGACTCATTTGTGAAATGTTTTAAGGCGAGGCTTTTTTATATTGACTTGGGGTTACGCCTGTGTATTGCTTAAACAATCGATTAAATGTGGCTTTTGAATTAAAACCACAATCATTGGCAATTGCAACTATGGTATAATTGGCGTAATCTTTATCGTGCAAACGCTTTTTTACTTCATCAATACGGTAGGAGTTGATAAAGTCGTAAAAATTCTGATTTAGGTTCGAATTGATAACATGAGATAAAATATGAACGGGCATGTTTACCCCAATGGCCAAATCTTGTATTCTGATTTCACTGTTTAAATAGATCTTTTCATTCTGCATGAATTGGAGTAAAGCTTCTGTATACTCTTCAATCGTTTCATCAGGAATTCGCTTCTTAGCATCATTGTTCTCCTTTTGATTCTTATGGTCAGACTTGTGATTCGATGAAAATATATAGCCTTGATTAATGCCATAAAATCCCAACAGGATCATGAGAAAGATGAATGTATATTTAATGATGATCGATATTCCATAATAAATTTCAAATTGAGTGAAATTTATGGATAAAACAAATAAGCAATCCACAATCCAAACAGATGCAACTCCATATAAAAGTTTACGCATCCAATTCAAACTTATTTTATCAATAGATGAATGCGTTTGTTTAATAATGGTTTTGTGTTGCCTTAAAATGCTAATGATCCAAATGAAATAAATGGGCGCAGATAAATATTGTAAAAATGTACCGATAGCCAGGTTGATTGGCAGGTTTATAAATTTATCGGTGAAATAGAGCCATTTTTCACTGTTATCGCGAAAAGCGAATGGTAAAATAATTAGAAATGTTAGCACGATTGGAATGCTATGAAATAACAATTGTTTACGGCTTATTTTTCTGCCAAGTAATGAGGTCACATAGAAGTACAATAATGGTCCAAAAGTTAGAGCAACTACAGTAATAAAGAGGAAAATATTTGGAACACTTTTCCACAAATCATATTTAACTGAGTAAATGTTTAGCAAGTACAGGCAAATCATAAAGAAGAAAGCAGCCAAAAAATTATCGGCTGTTTTTCTTTTTTGTGATCAGCAATAGCGAGAATATAAAGGCTTGAAATGCTCCCAAACCAACAAATATATACATCTTGTTTGCTTTGTTAATCGATAAACATTTACTCAGTCATCTATTAGATTTATTTTTTCAGAACTACATCCGCAGTCTGTAAAATCTTCAATTTCAGATTTTCAGGATAATCTGGCCTTTCCTCAAGAAACTTACGAGTAATATCACCCGCTTCTTTCGATTGGTGGCCGCTATAACTTGCACTTAACCAGTTGTAAGGGAAGAAAATATCTCCTGTAATCTGTATCTCCTGCAACAATTCAAGTGCTTGCGGCAAATAGCCAAGTGCTTCTTGTTCCCTTATCGGATGATTTAAATAACGCAAGCCTTCCAGGGCCCAACGTTCAATTTGTCGGTTCTCTTCATTTTTCAAACTTTGAAAAAATGCTTTGCGAACTTCCTGGTTGGCAGAAAGGGCAGGAGCAACAAATTGCATCTTTTTCTTGCGATCAGGGTTTTTGATTCGCTCAATTTGGGTCTGAATAAGCTCATCAGCTTTCTCAGGCATTTTAATGGCCAAATTGCAAGCCAGGGCAGTAGCTTTTGTTTCTGATAAACTAAAACCACCAATGGCAATTTCTTCTTTCCAGACTTTATATAGTTGAGACAATCGTTCGGGAGTTTCAGTAATACTGCTTAATGCAGAGTAGACACTCGATTTTTTGCTCATGTCTTTTTCACTACTCAATCTAATCCAAAGGGTTTCTTCCAAACTTTTGCCAACTTGCTTTCTCTCATTCATATTTAAATCAAGCCAGTAAGCCGATTTTACATAGGAAAGCAGGCGCTCCAAAATCAAACTGTTTTCTTCAACCTCGATTTGCTTTTCCATTGCCGTAACAAACTCAAGACCTGTTACCAATCCTCCACGAAGATTTTCATACAAGTTAATTAATGCAATTCCTCTAATTAAATCATCATCGATATTGTGGAAGTTTTTCAGCAGGTATTCTTTGCTTTTGTGATCTAATGTGAAAAATCCATAAGCATCACCTTTTGCGTTTGGAATGATATATTCGGGCACATCCATTCCTTTGGCTTCTGTTACAGGCACATCAGCGCCATTCATGTTTAGGTGAAGCGATTTGAAAGAATCCTGATATCCCAATACCAAATGTAAATCTTGCGTCCAATTTCCTGGGTTCCCCTTAATATCGGTTTGAGACAATGCTAAATTGGTGATTTTACCGCCTTCTGAAGCAATTTCACACGAAATTGTAGGTCTACCACCTTTATCTACCCAAACTTTGCTCCATTGCTTTAAATCGAAGTCTGTGGTGGCATCCAGTATAGCAATCAGGTCTTCCCAGCTGGCATTTCCATAGGCGTAATCTTTCATATAGGTTTGTAAACCTTTTTTCAGGGCTTCTTCACCTGTTATATTTTCAAGCATATTCATCACAATTGGAGATTTGTGATAAATAATGGCTCCATACACAGTTCCTGCATCTTTTAAGTTAGGCAGAACCTGGTTAATTGGATTGGCTCCACTTGTTCGATCAACGCTGAAAGAACTTGGAAAGTGTGCCATCTGAAATTTCAGGTCGTGGTTCATATCCGGGAAGCTCGGATTTGTAATTTTATCCGCAAGGAAATTGGCGAATACCTCTTTTAACCAAACCTGGTCGAACCATTTCATGGTTACCAAATCGCCAAACCACATGTGAGCAGTTTCGTGTGCAATTAGGTTGGCACGTGCCAGTAACCTGTTTTTGGTGGCATTTTTATCCAAGAACATTCGCGAAGCATTATAAAGAGTAGCTCCGGTATGTTCCATTCCACCATATTGGAATGAAGGAATCACCACGATATCGTATTTTGCGAAAGGATAAGGTACATCGGTATATTCCTCAAGCCAATCCAACGATTCGAAAAGTATTCTGAAGATTTCATCCGTATTATTATCGATTTTTTCAGGATCGGTTTCGCGATGGTACATGGTATGTTTTCGGCCATTGTGCTCGCGTGTTATGGTTTCAAACTTTCCCGCCACAAAGGAAAACAGGTAAGTTGGCAATGGTTTTGTTTGAGCAAAATCGTATGTGGTTCTTTCGCCTTCTTCCTTTGCTTGCTTCAATTTTCCATTTCCCATTGCTTTCCAATGCGAAGGTACGCTAAGTTTTAATGCGAACTTTGCTTTTAAGTTGGGTTGATCGAAACAAGGAAAGGCGGTTCTGGCACGATCTGGTACAAACAATGTGTATAAAAATTCATCATTTCTGTTCAAAGATGTGTTCCCCGTTATAAACTCCAGTTCGATTTCATTTCGCCCTTCTTTCAACTCCTGTTTAGGAATAATAACATGTTCGTTTTCGAAACGGTAAGCAGATGTGTTACCATTGGTTTTCACCGATTTAATCAAATCTGCACGCTCACGAAAATCGATTTGTAAATCCTGATCAGTCGATTGTAACTCAAAAACAATCTTGTTTTTACCCGGAATTTCAACGCTTTTTCCTTCCGGGATATCAAATTGCAGATGATATTCCAAATTGGAAATATTTTGTTCTCTGAAATCAGCTAGCGTTTTTGCTACTCCTGTTTCAACAGGTAGAGGTGTTTGGCTCTTATTACAGGCTGTTATCAGCATGCAAATAAGAATCATAAATGTTAGTTGTTTGTTCATTTTTGGTATGTTAGATTATCCGCCTAAAGATAACATTATCGGCAGGTAATCTTTATCTGATTAAATAAAAAAAAGCAAAATCCAATGAATGAATTTTGCTTTCTATCATCACAGATGATCTGAATTATGCTTCTCTGTAGTTTGTACTATCGAATATTTTGTTGGCATTGGCAGCGATAAATCCTGAGAAAAGATTACCAGACTCATCGGGGTAACGAATGGCAAATTCGTAGAAACAAGCAGGAATATCATAAACTCCTTCTTCAAATTCTACTTTAATAATATCCGATAAGGTAGATGACTGTTGTAGGTAAACCTCCGGCGAACCTTTAATTTCACCTCCTGAAGTATTCATAGGGTAACCATTGTCTTTTAAAAACTGATTTACCTTTTCGATGCTGTCATATTTCTTTAAAGCATTAATGCTAACCGTGAAATGGTTAACCCTAAAACCGTGAACATATAACCATGCTCCATATTCCGACTCTTCTCGAAGTTTTTGGTAAATTTCGTATGAAGGTTTTCCCCAAACGCTTCCTTTGTGAATCAAATCAGGATCTGAATAATAGGCATTTCCAATTGAATTCAAACGGTTTTTAATAATCTTCTGAAACTCATCAGAAAATTCTGAGAGAATTAATTCGGAGATGAATACCCTTGGAGCATCTTCTCCCGGATGTTCAAGATGGACAGCATTTAAATGCTTGTCTTCAAATTTGTATTCACCCACATATTCGTATCCTGCCTTTAGAAACTTTTTGGCCAATACCTGGATATTCATCCTTGGATCATCAAAAGTTCTAAATGCCACATGATCGTTGATCACCAATTCTCCTTCGTTCGAAAAAAGGTCGTGAATTGCCTGGGCAGAAGGATTTTGATCTGTATATCCTTTCCAAAGTTCGTTAAAAAGTTGTTGTTGCATAAGTGTGATTTTTATTTACATGATATAAGTTACGAAATAATATTGAGGCTATTAAAATCAGTGTGGCAGGAATGACATTAAACTTTGTCAAGAACCACTTCAAGACATTCCTTCATTTTTAGATAAGTTCGCTCGATGTTGTCATCCAGGCCAATAGAGATGCGCACCAGGCCATCGGTTAATCCCATTTGCATTCTTTCTTCTTCTGGAATTTCCGACGAAGTGCTTCCGCCAGGCGCACTAAATAAAGTTTTGTAGGAACCTAAACTAACTGCTAAATAACCAATGTTGGCATCCTGCATGGCCTCCATAAACTGGTTGGCAAGCTCTTTTTCTTTTAAATCTATCACAAATAAACCTCCATGGCCAAAGCTTCTATTGCCTATATTTTTTATTAATTCGTGTTGCGGATGCGATGCTAAACCAGGATAAATTACCCGAAATCCATCCGCCTCTAATTTTTCAGATAAGTAGAGGGCATTTGAGCTATGTTGGCGCATTCTAATGTGAAGTGTTTTGAGGTTTTTCAGTATGCTAGCCGATCTAATACTGTCTAAAACAGGCCCCAGGAGCATGGCCGATCCATTATTTACATCGTATAAGGAATCAATAAATTCTTTGCTTGCGCAGATAGCACCAGCAACACAATCGCTCATTCCATTAATAAACTTTGTGAGACTGTGAATTACAATATCTGCACCAAGTCTTGCTGGTGCAAATATCATTGGCGAGAATGTATTGTCAACCACCAATAAACATTGATTGTCTTTCGCAATTTTGGAAAGTTCACGAATATCTGTGATTTCCAACATCGGGTTACTCATGGTTTCGCAATAAATAAGCTTGGTTTTTGAGCTTACGGCTTGTTTTACCTGTTCACTACTTGTTGTGTTCACAAAGCGTGTTGTAATCCCAAATTTGGGCAAGTAGTTTTTTAGTAGGGCATAGGTGCCCCCATAAATTGTTCTACTGGCAACAATTTCGTCTCCAGTGCTACAAATTTGCAATAGGGTAGAGCTAATGGCAGCCATTCCCGAAGAGCTTACCAAAGCACTTTCAGTATCTTCTAATTCGGACATTGCTTTGGATAGATATAAATTGCTAGGATTCCAGTGTCGTGAATACAAATAACAGCCTTCAATATTTCCTTCGAACACAGCTTGCATTGTGTTTGCTTTTAGAAATGTGTAGGTCGAAGAATCTGTTATGGATGGATTAACTCCACCAAACTCGCCAAAATTCTGCAAATCCTGTATTTTATCTGCTGATTTAAATTCTTCCATTTTTGTAAAGTCTTACTATTTAATTGTATTCTATTAAAGATGGCAAAAAAAACAGGAATAAAAGACTTTTTGGTCTGAAATAATATTAATTGAAGAATTAAAGCTTAAATAATTAGTAATGAACAATGAACAATGAACAATGAACAATGAACAATGAACAATGAGTAATGAGTAATGAGTAATGAGGCGAGGAGGTAATTAAAATTGAAGGTACAAAAAAGCCTCCGACTCAAAAGAATCGAAGGCTTCATATTTTCAGCGGTCCGGACGAGACTCGAACTCGTCCCGATTCTCGGGATGACAGTCATGTATTCATTTGGAAGGGTTGATTAGTTCTTCAATAAATGTTCTGCTCTTTTGTTTCTTTATGAACTTTTCTTTACGTAAAGCTTCTGTTTTTGAGTCAAACTTTTCAGTATACACGATTTTCCAAGGCATTTTTTTTCTAGTATATCGAGACCTGCCATTATTGTGATAATTTATCCTGTTTTCAAGATTCGAGGTATAGCCAATATAGTATGATTGATCCAGTTGACTTTGCAAAATATATACATAGTGCATAGAATGAAATATTGTTTACTTGAACATTGAAGGTACAAAAAAGCCTCCGACTCAAAAGAATCGAAGGCTTCATATTTTCAGCGGTCCGGACGAGACTCGAACTCGTCCCGATTCTCGGGATGACAGTCATGTATTCATTTGGAAGAGCAGATTAGTTCTTCAATAAATGTTCTGCTCTTTTGTTTTATGACCTTTTTCTATGGATTCATCTTTTTTCAGTACGCTATGTTCGTAGAATGAAACATTGCTTATAAGAAAATTGAAGGTACAAAAAAGCCTCCGACTCATAAGAATCGAAGGCTTCATATTTTCAGCGGTCCGGACGAGACTCGAACTCGCGACCCCATGCGTGACAGGCATGTATTCTAACCAACTGAACTACCGGACCAAAAATATTTTAAAGAACTAATGTTTTGGCGGTCYGGACGAGACTCGAACTCGCGACCCCATGCGTGACAGGCATGTATTCTAACCAACTGAACTACCAGACCAAAATATTTTTAAGAACTAATGTTTTGGCGGTCCGGACGAGACTCGAACTCGCGACCCCATGCGTGACAGGCATGTATTCTAACCAACTGAACTACCGGACCAAAACTATTTTAAAGAACGTTATCTTTTTGGCGGTCTGGACGAGACTCGAACTCGCGACCCCATGCGTGACAGGCATGTATTCTAACCAACTGAACTACCAGACCAATTTTGTAACAATTTATATTTTGGCGGTCCGGACGAGACTCGAACTCGCGACCCCATGCGTGACAGGCATGTATTCTAACCAACTGAACTACCGGACCAAAATATTTTTAAAGAACGTTTTTCTTTTTAGCGGTCTGGACGAGACTCGAACTCGCGACCCCATGCGTGACAGGCATGTATTCTAACCAACTGAACTACCAGACCGTTTTTTTTGATAGCGATGCAAAGATAATGCAAGTTTTTTTACTTGCAATATTTAGTTCCATTTTTTTTGCGATAAAATCTGAGTTATCTCAGTAATATAGCGGTTTTGAGCATGTTACATTTTAATAAAAATGTGCATTTTTTTTTGCCTGCTACCAATGTGTTGTTATTTGTATTCAAAAAAACTAAAGTTTACACTACCATAGCTTCTTTTTTCTGTGAAATTAGGATGAGATGAAAAATCATTTTTAGATCCATGTTCGAGTATCAAGATTCCATTTTCATTCAGCAATTCTTTCTCGAATATTAAATCGGGAATTGTATTCAATGTTTTTAAATCGAATGGTGGATCGGCAAATATCATGTCAAATTTTTGTCGGCACGACTTTACAAATCGAAATACATCGGATTTTATTGGCAGGATTTGATCGAAACCCAGGTCTTGAACTGTTTTTTGGATAAAGGCAAAATGGCGATGGTTCAATTCCACACAAATCACCTTTTCGGCTCCTCTGGAGGCAAATTCATAGCTAATACCACCTGTTCCTCCAAAAAGATCAAGTACGCTAAGATCTTCAATGTCTACAATGTTATTTAGAACATTGAAAAGGTTCTCCTTTGCAAAATCGGTTGTTGGTCGAGCTTTAAAGCTCTTATCTGGACTTATTCTTCTTCCTTTATGAGTTCCACTTACTATTCGCACTCGCTTAAGTTTAAAAGATTAATGAATTGATTGTATTCCTTGTGAGGAATTTCGTTTTTAATTCGAAGTTTAGAAGGCAGCAGTCTTACATCTACTTTAGCCAAATACTTTTTTAGCAATTGTATCGATTTGCTTTCATCCTGAACCAAACCATCCACAATCAGCTTACTTCTTTCGTTGTTTAACTTTTGTTGTTTGTAAACATTTAAAATGTAGTACACCAAATCGGCATCTTCCTGATAATGGAAACTATTTATGAAATGTTTGCCGTTTCGATCAGGAATGATCATATGGAAATACTCTTTTTGAATATTTACAAAAACATTTGGGTGCGTATCTGAAATTTCTTCCTGAACTGCTGAATTGTAAAAAGGAGTAGAGTGATGGAAGAATTGTAATTCGGAAAAATGTTGAGTGAGCAAATCTTTAAAATCAAGTGGAATGGCAAACACATTTTTAGAATTAAAATGTTTCATTTCATTCCATTGAAGCTCTTGCGTGCTATTTAACGAGTGACACAATTGGTAGCTTTCAAAGGCAAATTCTTCAGTAAAAAACTCATTAGGAATTAGAATTGACTCATTAGACACCCAAAGAATGGATACAGAATGATATGTAAGGTTCAGCAATTCGTTATTTCGAATGAGCTCTTTGAATGAATTTAGACTTTCCGCTACCGAATTCTCATTAAAAGCTTTAAATCGCGCTAATGCCAGGCATTGCTTATTCTCATCGAGTATAGAAAAAGAAAATCCACCCGAGCTAACTCGGATGGATAATTTATATTCTTTCGATTTGTTTTTATCAAATGTTGAATCAACAAATACAAGGTCGTTCATAAACAGTTTGTTTACTCCCAGTTACCTGCGTTGTTGTTCGCTTCTTCAAGTGAACCAACCATCAAACCAGGATATTTGTTCAAGCGAATACGGTTACCGTTTTCTTCTTTAATTTCTTCGCTGTACTCATCGTACACATCTTCAAAGATAATCATATTTGATACTCTAGCCTCAAAAACTTGTACTTTTACCTGAGATCCAGTTACGATAATACCAGCTCCTAATTTGAATTGGTGTTTACCGTTTGTGAAAGGAACATATCTTAAGTTTTCAATTGGATATTCTTTACCGAAAATAGTATCAAGTGCAGCAATCATAATGGTATCACGTACGATGAAACCTTTTTTTACAGCTTCTTTTTCAGTCATACCTGCTTCGTACTGCTCATCAGTTAATGTACCTTCCGACTTTACCAATGGCATTGAATCAGTTTTGATAAAATTGATCAAAGTATCGAAACTTCCTGTATACTTACCATGAACATCTTTATAAGCAACCTGCGCTTTACGAATATCTTTTAATTGTTTGATAATTCTATCTTGACGCTGCTTCTGAATTTTACCAAACTCTAGTGGCTTGTTAATACTTTGGTAGCTTAAATAAGCTAGTGCAACGATTGCTATAAAAAGTAAGATTTGAAAGACTTTTTTCATTTTTATTCTTATTAGTTTGTGTAAGTTTGTCTGCAAATTTAAAAAAAAAATCTATTTGGCTATTTTTATATCCATAAAATTTAACGGAAATGCTAAAAAATCATGTAGCTGAGAAGATCAAGGAACACCTTAAATTTGCTCCAACAAGCGATCAAACTAAGGCTATAGTTGGTTTAGCTGATTTTGTCACCCGAATAAAAAATCAAAGTATATTTTTGTTAAAAGGATATGCCGGAACCGGAAAAACAACTTTGGTGAGTGCTCTTACTTCAACTTTGAGCGATTTTAAGATCAAATCGGTGTTAATGGCACCAACAGGACGAGCTGCAAAAGTCTTATCTCAGTATGCAAAAAAGCCTGCTTTTACAATTCACAAAAAAATATATCGCCAAAAATCTCTTGCCGATGCTGATGCTGTTTTTGTAAAAGACAAAAATTTAAATGCAAATACGGTTTTTATTGTCGATGAGGCGTCGATGATTTCAAATTATTCTCCAGAAGCCTCTGTGTTTGGTTCTGGTTGTTTGTTGGATGACCTGATTGAGTATGTATATTCAGGAAAGAATTGTCGCTTGATACTGATTGGTGATTCTGCACAGTTGCCGCCGGTAGGTTTGGACATTAGTCCGGCCCTCGATCCTGAGGAACTTAGGGCTTGTTATCATTTTGATATCGAAGAAATGATATTAAAACAGGTGGTAAGGCAAAATGAGGAGTCGGGAATTCTCATGAATGCCACCGAACTTCGAAACATGTTGAGTAAGGATAAAGATGGTTACCCGATTTTAAGTACGCAACAATATCCCGATATCTATAAAATTGGTGGAGGAGAGTTAATAGAGGAGCTATCATCGGCACATTATAAATATGGTGTTGAAGATACGATTGTTATTAGTAGATCGAACAAAAGGGCAAATCGTTTTAACCAAGGAATTCGAAACACGGTAATGTATCGTGAAGAGGAAATCTCTGCAGGCGATTTATTAATGGTAGTTAAGAACAATTACTTTTGGGCTCATGATATCGAAAATATGGATTTTATTGCCAATGGTGATATTGTTGAGATTGTGAAAATTCGCAAGCATATTAATCTGTATGGCTACAGATATGCCGAGGTTACGGTTCGTTTTCCGGATTACAATGATGTGGAGTTGGATACCATGATCATGCTTGACACTTTGGACATAGAAACAGCCTCGTTGGGATATGAAGAGACCAAAAATCTATTTTTTACCATTGCTGAAGATTATGCCGATATCAGGGCAAAGAAAAAACGATATGAGAAGGTTAGAGACAATAAATTCTTTAATGCATTGCAAGTTAAGTTTGCCTATGCTGTGACCTGTCACAAAGCGCAGGGTGGACAATGGAAAGCTGTTTTTGTTGACCAGGGATATTTAACCGATGAATTGCTAAATCGTGAATACTACCGATGGTTGTATACAGCTTTAACCCGTGCTACCGAAAAGTTGTACCTTGTTAATTTCAAGAAAGAGTTTTTTCCAGACGAACCAGAGTTTTAAAGTTCAATACCAACCACCAATATGTCGTCGGTTTGCTCGTTGCTGTTTTTCCATTTCTCAAGCCAGCTGAAGATGTCTGATTTCTGAAGGTTTATAGATTTATTCTGGATTTCAAGTAATTTTTCGAAGAATTGTTTTCTTTTCAATCTTTTTTGCTGATCGCCTCCCAATTGATCGGTGATGCCATCGCTGTAAAGGAAGATTCGGTCGCCAGTTTGAAATTTAATTTTATTCACGGTAAACTCTACGAATTCCGATTCTTTTCCAATTGAATTTCTATCGCCTGCAATTTCAAATAATGAATATTTATCATTGCCCATTTTTGCTTCGGTGTCTTCATTATTGACGATAAGTTGAGTGTTATTTTCCCTGATCAGCACAAGCGATCTTTTTGCACCAACATATTCCAGTATATTTTCCTGCGGGTAGATAGAACAGAAAATGCCATCCATTCCATCGTATTGTGTATAGGTATCGCCCGAAGTATTTAGGATGCGGCTAAATTTTCTGCTTAGTAAAGGGAAAATTTGATCGGCTTGAACTTCGTTTCCATTCTGCGATAACGTATGCAATTCCATTTGCCCCATAACGGTTAGCATTGCAGCTGGAACTCCATGTCCCGTACAATCGAAAACACCAATGCTATTTTTGTGGAAGTTTTGTTGTATCCAATAAAAATCGCCTCCAATTACATGTTTGGGAAGGTTAATGATAAAGGATTTTGGGTATAGTCTTCTGAAATGCTCGGCATCAGGTAGGATAGAGCGCTGTATACGTTGCGCATGAATCATGCCCTGGTGAATGTCGTAATAAGACTTGTATTTGGTAATTTCCTGCTTTTGCTCATTAATTTGAAAAGCAATCAGTACTTTGGTTTGCAGTTCGGTAAAATCGATCGGCTTTTTAACGTAGTCTTGAGCCCCAAGGCTTAAAGTTGCCTTGATACTCTCCATTTCTGTTTTCGCCGTAACCATGATTACGGGAATTTCCTTAAGCCTATCGCTTGCCTGAATGCGTTCAAGAACCTCTATTCCATCCATAACAGGCATCATGATATCCAATAATATTACATCAGGAATATTGCCTTCGAGCCAATCAAGAGCCTGCTGTCCGCTTTCCTTTGATATTACTTCATAATCACGTCTAAAATATGCCTCAATCAACTTATTGTTGATCGGAGAGTCGTCAACAGAAAGAATAGTTTTCTTGGTGTCCATAAATAAAAATAAGTGTAGGGTAGCAGTAACGCTACCCTAAAAATATTAGTTTAATTTCAAAGAATCGATAATTCCTTCAACTTTTTTATTTGCTTTTTCTTCAGTAGCATAAAATTCTTCAAGAGAAGGCAAGTCTTCGCGTACTTCGAAATAGTATTTAATTTTCGGTTCAGTTCCCGATGGACGTACTGATATTTTTGTTCCATCCTCCAGGTAAATCTGAAGAACATCCGCAGTGGTTTCAAAATCAAGATCGGTAGCTTCTCCCGTAATCGGATTTGTGGCTTTTCTTGTGGTGTAATCTTTTACCAAAACTACTGGCGATCCATTAATTTCTTTTGGCGTATTGTATCGGTAATCGTGCATCATTTGCGCAATTTCCTGAGATCCTTGTAAGCCTTCACGTACAATGTAAATCATTTTCTCTTTAGAGAATCCATATTCAATATAGATTTCCTTTAGGATATCGAAAAGATTTTTGCCCTGGTCTTTAGCCCATGCTGCAATCTCTGCCATTACACTACATGCCGAAACTGCATCTTTATCGCGGGTAAAATCACCTGGCATATAACCAAAGGACTCTTCGCCGCCGCCTACGTAGTTTTTATCTGGATTTTTGCGCATCACATCAGCAATCCATTTAAAACCAGTGTATGCATCGAAACATTCTACATTGTTTTTCTCTGCTACATCCTTAAATAATTCGGTAGTTACAATTGTCTTAACTACGTAATCATTTCCGGTTAGTAAGCCTAACTCTCTTCTTCTTTTAATCAGGTAATAGGTGAAAATAAGAGCGGTTTGGTTTCCGTTAATAATTTCCCATTCTCCTTTGTCGTTTTTCACTGATATTCCCAATCTATCACCATCAGGGTCGCAAGCCATTACCAAATCAGCATCAATTTCGTCGGCTTTATCTACTGCCATTTTTAATGCTTCTGGTTCTTCTGGGTTTGCCGACCAAACGGTTGGGAAGTTTCCATCAACAACATCTTGTTCTGGAATGTGAATTACATTTTCGAATCCAAAATTAGCAAGTGAATCTGGAACCAATTTTACAGTCGTACCATGAAGAGGAGTAAATACAATTTTTAAATCTTTTTGGTTCTGAATTGCTTCAGGAGAAAGACTTAAGGTTTTTACTGTATCCAGGTAAAGTTTATCCATATCAGCACCCAAGACTTCGATTAAATCTGGATTTCCTTCAAATTTAATGTCTTCAACTTTAACTGCTTTAACCTCGTTAATTACATTTTTATCGTGTGGAGGCACCAATTGAGATCCATCTTCCCAATATGCCTTGTATCCATTATATTCTTTTGGATTGTGTGATGCTGTAATGATAACACCCGACTGGCAACCTAAATGACGGATGGCAAATGACATTTCCGGTGTTGGGCGTAAATCTTCAAAAATATATGCCTTAATGCCGTTGGCCGAGAAAATGTTGGCTACGGTATCTGAAAATAATTTACTGTTGTTACGGCAATCATATCCTATACAAACAGAAATTTGTTCTTTTTCTGGGAAGGATTTGTTTAAGTAGTTCGCCAATCCCTGGGTTGCAGCCCCAACAGTATAAATATTCATACGGTTGGTTCCCGGACCCATTTTTCCTCTTAATCCACCTGTGCCGAATTCCAAATCTTTGTAAAAAGAATCGATTAGGGCAGTTTTATCATCCTGTTCAAGTAATTCTTTCACAGCATCTTTAGTTGCCTGATCGTAATTCCCTACCAGCCACTTGTTGGCTACTTCAATTACATTGTCTAAAATTTCCGTTTTGTCCATTTTCGAAAAAATTTCTTTGGTTAACTTTTTATTCGATTGATACAATGTGATATTCTCCCCCTCCAATGTGGAATATCGAGTCCAAAAATATGTTTAATTTTTGATTTATTCAAGACGCTATAGTGAGGTCTTTTGGCTAAAGTTTTAAAGCTCTCGCTATCAGTGCTTTTGGTTTTGCAATTGTTGCCAAAAATGATTTGGATTTCTGTAGCGAAATCGAACCAGCTACATACGCCATCGTTTGAGTAATGGTAAACTCCAAATTCTTTAAAATTTTTGTCGTTTTCCAATCTGCGAATGATTTTCAGGATGCTTTTGGCTAAATCGTGAGCATAAGTAGGTGTTCCAACCTGGTCGCTAACTACATGCAGTTCTTCTCTTTCTTTGCCAAGTTTAATCATGGTTTTCAGAAAGTTCTGTCCAAATGGAGAGTACAACCACGATGTTCTGATGGTAATGTGCTTTGGGCAGATTTCTCTCAGGTAGTTTTCTCCTTTTAATTTTGTCTTTCCATATACACTTCCAGGTGAAGTTTCGTCATCTTCGTTGTAGGGTTTAAATCCTTTTCCAGAGAACACATAATCGGTAGAAATTTGTATTGGAATGATTTGATAATGTGCCGAAATTTCAGCGATGTTTTTAACTGCTTTGGCATTTAGTTGTTCGGCTATATCAACATTTTCTTCTGCTCCATCCACATTGGTGTATGCTGCACAATTGATCAGGTAGTTTACCTTGTGCTTTTCAACGAATTGAATGATCTCGTCCAAAGAGGTAATGTCCAATTCCTCAATATCTGTAAAAATAAATTTGAACTCAGGATAAAGGGTGGTAAGTTCCCTAATTTCTGATCCCAATTGTCCATTGCTTCCGGTTACTAAAATGCTTGTCATGTGGGACGAATTATTTTCCAAATTTGAAATTTTTCTCTACATCTTTAAAGTTAGGGAGAACTTTATCCTTTGGCGATATAATCGCACTTTTCGGATCGATTCTCCAATCAATATTTAGTTCCGGATCATTAAAGTTCAAGCCTCTTTCTGCTTCGGGATGGTAAAGATTGTCGCATTTGTATACAAAAGTTGCTGTTTCGCTCAGAACTGAAAAGCCATGAGCAAAACCTCTTGGAATCAGAAACTGAATTTTGTTTTCAGCCGAAAGCTCAATTCCTCTCCACTTTCCATAGGTGGGTGATCCTTCACGCAGATCCACCGCCACATCAAATACTTTTCCTTCAATTACACGAACCAATTTTGTTTGTGAATAAGGGGCCAGTTGGTAATGCAATCCTCTTATGACTCCATAACCTGATTTTGACTCATTATCCTGTACGAAATTCAAGTCGAGTCCATGTTTTAGAAATTCTCGTTGGTTGTAGCTCTCTAAAAAATAACCCCGCTCGTCTTCGAAAACTTTGGGTTGTATGATGAGTAAATCAGGTATTTCAGTTTTGATAATTTCCATTCTAATTCTCTCGTCGTGTGATTGTTTCGTTTGCAATGTTTACCAAATACTCTCCGTAAGTATTTTTCAATAGAGGTTGGGCAAGTTCCAACAACTGATCCTTATTAATAAAACCATTTCTGAAAGCAATTTCTTCAATGCAGGCAACTTTTAAGCCTTGTCGTTGCTCAATTGTTGCAATAAAATTCGAGGCTTGTAACATGCTTTCATGTGTTCCTGTATCGAGCCATGCCATTCCTCGCCCAAGTACCCTTAGCTTTAATTTGTCTTCCTGCAAATAGATTTGATTCAAATCGGTAATTTCCAGCTCTCCACGTTTCGAGGGTTGTAAGGATTTTGCTTTTTCAACTACCGTGTTATCGTAGAAATACAAACCTGTTACGGCATAGTTCGACTTGGGATTGACAGGCTTTTCTTCAATACTTCGTACCAGGCCATTTTCGTCGAACTCTGCTACGCCATATCGTTCCGGATCGTTAACATGATACCCAAACACTAGTGCGCCATCGGTCAGTTTTGCCGATTCTTCCAATTGTTTACTAAACTCATAACCATAGTACAGGTTATCTCCAAGTATCATGCATACCGGACTATCGCCAATAAATTCTTCGCCAATGATAAAGGCTTGGGCTAATCCGTCGGGAGAAGGTTGTTCTGCGTAGGAAATTTCGAGACCATACTGACTGCCGTCTTCGAATAAGTCTTTGTAAAGCGGAAGATCCTTTGGGGTTGAAATGATCAGGATTTCTTTGATGCCAGCAAGCATTAAAACCGATAGTGGATAGTAGATCATCGGTTTGTCGTAAATCGGGATGATTTGTTTTGAAATGCTTTTTGTGATGGGATAGAGACGTGTGCCAGATCCTCCGGCTAATATGATTCCTTTCATTATCGTTAAATTACCAGTAGTTATGAAGAGTTCGTGAACTAAATATCAAAAATATGATAGATTTAATTCACGAACAACTTATTTTATTTTTGATTTTTCAATAATGTATCAAAATAAGAAATTGTCTTCAATAATCCTTCTTGTAATTGAACTTTTGGTTCCCAGTTGTTAAGTTCTTTTTTTGCCAGGCTAATATTTGGCTGCCTTTGGGTTGGATCGTCTTGTGGAAGTGGAAGATTAATAATTTTTGATTTTGAATTGGTTAATTCGATCACATTTTGAGCCAATTCAAGAATGGTAAATTCATTAGGGTTACCAATGTTTACTGGTCCTGTAAAACCATGTTGGGTTTTCATCATTCTTGATATTCCTTCTATCAAATCATCCACATACTGGAAACTTCTGGTTTGAGATCCATCTCCAAAAATGGTAATGTCTTCGTTTTGTAATGCTTGTACAATAAAATTGGAAACGACACGACCATCGTCAGGATTCATGTTTGGACCATAAGTATTGAAAATTCGAATGATCTTGATATCAACATTATTTTGGTTGTGATAATCCATAAACAAGGTTTCGGCACAGCGTTTTCCTTCATCATAGCAAGAACGTATACCAATAGGATTTACATTCCCCCAATAATCTTCAGTTTGTGGGTGAATTTCTGGATCGCCATATACTTCACTGGTGGAAGCTTGCAGGATTCTGGCTTTCACGCGTTTGGCCAATCCAAGCATGTTAATGGCACCCATTACCGAAGTTTTAATGGTTTTTATTGGGTTGTATTGATAATGTACAGGTGAGGCCGGACATGCCATATTGTAAATTTCATCTACTTCGGCAAAGTATGGAGCGGTAACATCATGTCTTACCAACTCGAAATACGGATTGTCAAGCAGGTGAGCAATGTTTGTTTTAGCACCAGTAAAATAATTGTCCAGACATATAACATCGTTTCCTTCGTTTAGAAGGCGCTCGCAAAGGTGAGATCCAATAAAACCTGCACCTCCGGTAACTAGTACTCTTTTCATGTGTGTATAGTTAAATTCCTCCCAATAAAAATCAGGAGGAATTGAAGTTTGAATCAAAAATTATTTTGCTAGAACTTTTTGGTCAATGCCAACAACTTCTCTACCTATAGAGTAATAGATGTATTCGTTATCTATCATATCTTCCATATCGTAAATGTTTCGACCATCGAAGATAATCTTGTTTTTCAGAAGTTTTTCCATCACGCGGAAGTTAGGAACTTTGAATTCGTTCCATTCCGTGATTACAATCAATGCATCGGCATCAATCAATGCCTCGTACTGATCTTTTGCATATTGAATTGAATCTCCAATTCTTCTTTCACATTCTTCCATTGCTACTGGATCGTAGGCTACAACTTCTGCGCCCTCTTTAAGCAATTTATCAATTACAACCAGAGCAGGAGCTTCGCGCATATCGTCGGTATTTGGTTTAAAGGAAAGTCCCCAAATACCAAATTTTTTGCCTTTCAAATCACCATCGAAATGTGCCATAACCTTTCGGTATAAGATGCTCTTTTGTCTGTTGTTTACAAACTCTACCGACTTCAAAATTTCAAGTGGATGCCCTTCTTGCTCCGAAGTTTTTACCAAAGCCTGAACATCTTTAGGGAAACAAGATCCACCATAACCAGTACCAGGATAGATGAATTTATTTCCAATTCTGGAATCAGAACCAATACCTCTTCTTACATTGTTTACATCGGCACCAACAATTTCACACAAGTTGGCGATATCGTTCATGAAAGATATTTTGGTTGCCAGCATCGAGTTGGCGGCATATTTAGTCATTTCTGCTGATGGAATATCCATGAAAATAACCGGGTGGTTATTCAGCAAGAATGGCTTGTATAATCTTTTCATTACTTTTTGAGCCTTTTCCGACTCGGTTCCAATCACAACTCGATCCGGTTTTAGGAAATCGTCAATTGCAGCCCCCTCTTTCAGGAATTCAGGGTTTGAAGCCACATCGAATGTGAGATCTGAATTTCGCTTGTCCAGTTCCTCCTGAATTGCAGCTTTAACCTTTTTAGCTGTTCCAATTGGTACAGTACTTTTGGTCACAACAACCATATAGTGTTGCATGTGTTTACCAATTTCTCTTGCCACACCAATTACATACTGCAGGTCTGCACTTCCATCTTCATCAGGAGGAGTACCTACGGCAATAAATACAGCATCAGCTTCGCCAAGACAATCTTTAAGGCTTGTTGAGAAGAATAAGCGGCCTTTTTCCATATTTCGCTTCACCATTGGCTCTAAACCTGGTTCGTAAATAGGAATAATACCTTTGTTTAGGTTGTCGATTTTCTTCTGATCAACGTCAACGCACGTAACGTTAATACCAGTTTCTGCAAAACAGGTTCCTGAAACAAGACCTACGTAACCTGTACCAACAATAGTAATGTTCATATAGATAGCTTTTTAAGTGATTGTTTGCGGATTAAGTTTTCTATCCGTAAAATAAAACAAAATAAATTTAAGTAACGTCGTTTGAAAGCACCATTTTCAGCTCTCTTTCGGCTAATGTTAATTTAATACGGGACTTTCCTTGTTTTGTTATATTTTCAATGCTAATTGTATAAATAATAACAAAAAAAATAAAGCCTGTTGTCAGAATGAAGCTTATCGTATTAATGTGAATAGTGAAAAGTGTAGAGATTAAAAATAGCGAGAACGCCATGTAGAATTGATTTTTAATTTACATTCGGGTTCTGCCATTTTTGTCATTTTTTGCTTTTTTTTGTTTTGCAAAACTTCTGAAAGACAGTTGTACTGCTCGCTTGTGTGAAAAATAAATTCAATTATCTGTGATAATTATGATTCTTCTGATAATAATGAGGTGAATCAAAAAAATCGTAATGGGAAATAAACAATTTGTTGAAATCATTCGAAACCATCAGAAAATGATTTTTAAAATCTGTAATGTCTATTGTCAAGATCCGGTTTTAAGAAAAGATCTGGAACAAGAGGTGTTGATTCAGATTTGGCAATCGCTAAAGAAATTTGATGGACGCGTTAAATTATCGACCTGGATTTATAAAGTGGTATTAAATACCGCAATTGCATTCTATAGAAATGATAATAAATCGAAAACAGGAAAAGTGGACTTGGATGTTTCTGTGATTTCGCTTCCCGATTTTGATGATGATTCGTTGCATAACGAGAAAATGCGATTGTTATATCGGTTTATAGGAGAATTAAATGAAATAGACAAGGCCTTGATTTTATTGTATCTAGATGGAAATCGATATAAAAATATTGCTGAAATACTCGGGATTAGTGAGTCGAATGTAGCTACTAAAATCAACAGGATTAAAACATCCTTAAAGAAGAAAGTAAGTAAACAAAAAGAATTGTCATGGAATTAGATGAATTAAAGAGCCTTTGGGAAGAACAGGATAAGAAACTTGAAGCAAACTTAAAACTTAATGAAGATTTATTGAAAAAGAGGAATCTGGATCGATCGAAAGGAGAGTTGCAGAAGCCTATGATTTATGAAATTTTTAACTCTACCATGCTAGTCGTACTGTTGATTGTATTTGGTAGTTTTATTTTTAAGGAAAAAGATAATGCTTATCAATTGATCGCAGGTTTGTGCAGTGTTCTGTTAAGTGTGATGTATTTGGTGTTTTCGATGTCGAAAATTGCTGCATTTCAGAAAGTCGACTGTTATCATTTAAGTGTTGTGCAATTGCAAATGCGATTGGAAAAACTGAAACGTGTGATTTTGAGATATAGGAAGGTTGAGCTTATCTTGACTCCGTTGTTTATCGTTGTCATTCTACCGGTTTTTTCAAAATTATTAACTGGAGTAGATGTGTTTCAAAAAATAAATTCTTTGGTGGCACCATTTGTTGTGGGTTTGTTGGTGGCCATACCTGTAATGATTTATATCAACAGAAATCTTTACGATAAAAAATTGGAAAATACGAGAAGGTTTCTTGCTGAAATAGAAGAGCTTGAAAAATAAAATTGGACAAAAAACAGGAACGCTAAAAAAGTGTTCCTGTTTTTATTCTAGGCCTATGGCTTAGATATTAGATCTTTTTAATCCATTTTGTTAGGATGTAGATTTGTTGTCCTTCTACGCGTCCTTCGATGTGGGTAGGATCGTCTGCAACCAATGAGATTCTTCGAACTGCAGTACCACGTTTGGCAGTGAAACCCGCACCCGAAACTTTAAGGTCTTTGATCAAAACTACACTGTCGCCAGGCTGCAACTCAACACCATTGCTGTCTACATGTTTTACTTTGTCTTCGTCATCTTCTCCTTCGCCTGTGGCTTGTGCCCATGTCATGGTTTCTTCGTCCAGATAAAGCATGTCTAGTAAATCTTGCGGCCATCCTTCAGCTTTAAGGCGATTAAGCATTCTCCATGCCATTACCTGTACTGCAGGGACAGTGCTCCACATACTATCGTTTAAACAGCGCCAGTGGTTGGCATCCATCTTTTCTTTATCCTCTATTTGCTCTTGGCATGTGCTGCAAACCAAAATGTGTTGGTCTACTGTTCCATTTGATGGTGCTACTTCGTATGGTTTTAGGCCTTCGCTGGCAGCGCACAATTCACAAACCGAAGAGCGTTTTTGTAGTTCTCTATCTAAACTCATTGTAATTTGATTATTCTTCGAAATTTGCTGCAAAGGTAAGCCAGAAATGAAATTATGCCAGTTTATTTCTAAAATTGTTTTTGTAAGAATTGGTGTAAAATGATTACAAATTGAGATAAAAATCATCATTCATCATTTGTAAATTTTAATTTAAGTACAGGATTCTAAATAGCTCAATTTCCCTCTAAGTGTATGTTTTATTGCATAATTTTGCGAAAAAATTGTCGTAACTTGTATGTTCTTCCGGAATAATTTATACTTTTGCACGGAATTTTATATATAATGTCTAATTTATTAGTAAATCAGTAGTTTAACACATGGTTGAAGAAAACAAAAAAGTTGACAATTCTGCTCCAGATGCAGAATTTGATTGGGATGCTTTCACTAACGAAGAGGGTTTTGGTGGTGAAAAGAGAACCGAATTAGAAGCAATGTATGATAAAACTTTATCTACAGTTGCTGAAAAAGAAGTAATTGACGGTACAGTTATTTCTTTAAACAAAAGAGAAGTTGTAATCAATATTGGTTACAAATCAGATGGTATCGTAAGTTTAAATGAATTCCGTTACAATCCAGAATTAACGGTTGGCGATACTGTAGAGGTTTACGTTGAGTCTCAAGAAGACAAAAAAGGACAGTTAGTTCTTTCTCACAAAAAAGCTCGCGCATTACGTTCATGGGATAGAGTAAATTCTGCTCTTGAAAATGATGAAATTATCAAAGGTTACATCAAATGTCGTACAAAAGGTGGTATGATCGTTGACGTATTCGGAATCGAGGCGTTCTTGCCAGGTTCACAGATCGACGTTAAGCCAATCCGTGATTACGATGTATACGTTGGTAAAACTATGGAATTCAAAGTTGTTAAAATCAACCACGAATTCAAAAACGTTGTTGTTTCTCACAAAGCTCTTATCGAAGCTGAACTTGAACAACAGAAGAAAGAAATTATTGCTAAGCTTGAAAAAGGTCAGGTACTTGAAGGAACTGTTAAGAACATCACTTCGTACGGTGTATTCATCGACTTGGGTGGAGTTGACGGTTTGATTCACATTACAGATCTTTCTTGGGGTAGAGTAACTCACCCAAGCGAAATTGTTGAGCTTGATCAGAAATTGAACGTTGTAATCCTTGACTTCGATGACGATAAGAAACGTATCGCTTTAGGTCTTAAGCAACTTACTCCACACCCATGGGATGCTCTTGATGCAGAGTTGAAAGTAGGTGATACTGTTAAAGGTAAGGTAGTTGTAATGGCTGATTACGGTGCATTCGTTGAAATCGCTACTGGTGTTGAAGGTTTGATTCACGTTTCTGAAATGTCTTGGTCACAGCACCTAAGATCTGCTCAGGATTTCATGAAAGTTGGAGACGAAGTAGAAGCTCAAATCTTAACTTTGGATCGCGAAGAGAGAAAAATGTCTCTTGGTATCAAGCAATTGAAAGCTGATCCATGGGCTGAGATTGACACTAAATATGCTGTTAACTCTAAGCACACTGCTAAAGTTCGTAACTTCACTAACTTCGGTGTATTCGTAGAAATCGAAGAAGGTGTTGACGGATTGATCCACATCTCAGATCTTTCTTGGACTAAGAAAGTGAAGCACCCAGCTGAATTCACTCAAATTGGTGCTGAAATTGAAGTAGTAGTTCTTGAAATCGACAAGGACAATAGAAGATTAAGCTTAGGTCACAAACAATTGGAAGAAAATCCATGGGATGTGTTCGAATCAATCTTCACTACTGATTCTATCCACGAAGGTACTATCGTAGAAGTATTCGAAAAAGGAGCTGTTATTGCTCTTCCTTACGGTGTTGAAGGATTCGCTACTCCACGTCACCTTGTGAAAGAAGATGGTGCTCAGGCTAAAGTTGAAGAGAAATTACAATTCAAAGTAATTGAGTTCTCTAAAGCTGCTAAGAGAATTATCCTTTCACACTCAAGAACTTTCGAAGATGTGAAGAAGGCAGAAGAGACTGCTGCGAAAAAAGAAGCTGCTAAATCAACGAAAAAAGGTGTTAAAAAGGTGAAAGATTCACTAGAAAAGACTACCTTAGGTGATATATCAGAATTAGCTGCTCTTAAATCGCAATTAGAAGGCGGTAAAGATGCTGAAAAATAAAAAATAAGGTAACTATGGACTTCAAGATTGACAAGAAAGATGGATATACTTTAGTGCAGGTATTGAAAGACAAACTGGATACTCACATTGCTCCTGCTTTAAAATCAGAATTGGTTTTAATTTCTGGAAACGGTGAGAAAAACATCCTTTTAGACTTAACTCCTTGTACATATTGTGATTCCTCTGGTCTTAGTGCAATTCTTGTAGCGAATAGGTTGTGTAAAAATGCAAACGGAACATTTGTTCTGTATGGCTTGCAGCCTGCTGTTGAAAGATTAGTTTCCATTTCGCAGTTGGATTCAGTTCTAAATATTGCTTACAATATGGACGAAGCTGTTTCTACTATGAAAGCTCAAATTGAATTAAATAAGTAATTGGTGAAATTTGAAGTAACTATTCTAGGCAGTAACTCTGCTTTACCAACAACCAAAAGATATCCAACCGCTCAAGTGCTCAATGTGCTTGAGCGGTTCTTTTTAATCGACTGTGGAGAAGGTACACAGATACAAATGAAACGATTCAGAGTTCCAATGAGTCGCATCAACCATATCTTTATCTCGCATACACATGGAGATCATATCTTTGGCCTGATCGGGCTTCTTTCTACCTACGCTCTACAAGGGCGCAAATCCGACTTGCATATTTATGGGCATAGCAAGCTCGAAAAACTCATTACTTTCCAGTTAGAGCTGCTTGAGACAAAAAAAGAGTATAATATCTATTTCCATACCATTTTTGGAAAGGAAACGCAAACTCTTTTCGAAGACGATAAAGTAATGGTACAGTCCTTTCCATTGAAACACGGGGCAATGCCTTGTGCAGGATTTTTATTCAAAGAAAAAGAGAGGCCGCGAACATTAAATGCTGATCTACTCGAGTTCTACAACATTCCAATTCGCTGTCGTCACTCCTTAAAAATGGGAGAGGACTATATCACCGAAGAAGGAGAAATCATTTCCAATAAAAAATTAACCAAAGATCCACCTCCAACCCGTTCATATGCTTTTTGTACCGATACAGCTCCGTACAAGAAGATTATACCTGTTATCGAAAATGTAGATTTACTATACCACGAAGCCACATTTTTAAAAACAGAAGCCAAGTTGGCAAAGGCAACCAATCATTCCACAGCTGAACAAGCCGCTAAAATTGCACAGGAAGCAAAGGCAAAGAAGTTGATTATTGGTCACTTTTCGACACGCTTTAAAACTTTGGATGCACATTTGGAAGAAGCGCAGGCCGTATTTGAAAATACGAGATTGGCCGAAGATGGTAAGAAATTCTCCATAGAACTTGATCGTTAAAAGAAATAAGCATTCGACTTTTTTTATAATTTAGCAACTTAATTGAATTGATTTCACTAACAGAAAATCATCAAATTGAAAGATTGTATTTGATACTTAAAACCAACAAACATGAAAAAAATTTTAATCGTTCTTATGGCGGTTGCTATAAGTTCATCCCTTATTGCTCAACAAAAGCAAGACAAATCACAATTCAAAGAATTTGAAGCCGGATATTATCAGAATTCAATTCTGAAAGATATCCGTATGGTAGATGCGGAATTGGAAAAGAAAGCGGTAGATAAAAGATTCTTTATGGATCAAGCTTCTTATGATCTTCCAAACAAAGTTGAATTGTATAAGGACAATACAGAGTGGGCACACCCAACAATTTCGCAAGGAAATACAGGTACTTGCTGGTGTTTTTCTACCACTTCATTTTATGAGTCAGAAGTATATCGTATGTATAATAAAAAGGTGGATATTTCTGAGTTGTACACTGTTTATTGTGAGTACATCGAGAAGGCTCGTCGTTTTGTTCAGGAGAGAGGAAATTCAATGTTCGGACAAGGAGCAGAAGGAAACTCTGTGGCAAGAATGTGGAAGATTTATGGAGCATGTCCTCAAAGCGAGTATTCAGGATTGTTAAACGGTCGTAAATTCCACACTCACGAGAAAATGTACAATGAGATGATGGCATACCTGAATGGTTTAAAGAAAAGCAATGCCTGGAACGAAGAAGAAGCAATTGCTACCATCAAAGCAATCATGAACCACTATATGGGAACTCCTCCTACAAAGTTTAGCATAGATGGAAAAGAATATACGCCTAAGACCTATTTGAAGGATTATTTGAAATTAAATCCGGATGATTACGTGGAAATTCTTTCGTACATGCAAGAACCATACTGGCAGCAAGTAGAATATAAAGTGCCAGATAACTGGTGGCACTCAGAAGAGTATTACAATGTACCGCTTGATGAGTACATGAAATCAATCAAAAAAGCAATTCGTAATGGGTTTACCATGAGTATTGGTGGTGATGTTTCGGAAGCTGGCTTTTTGAGAACAACAAATTGTGCAATGGTTCCAAGTTTCGATATCCCATCGGAATATATTAACGAAGAAGCTCGTCAGTTCCGTTTCTCAAATGGATCAACCACTGATGATCATGGAATGCACATGGTAGGCTACTATGTTGATAAAGATGGTAAGGATTGGTACCTGATTAAAGATTCAAGTTCAGGTTCAAGAAATATCGACGAAAATTCTCCTGAATTTGGTTACTATTTCTTCCACGAAGATTACGTAAAGCTTAAAATGATGGGTTATACCATTCACAAGGATGCAGTAAAAGATTTACTTAAAAAGTTTAAATAATAAACAACCCCTGAGGATTTCCTTGGGGGTTATTTTTTAGATTATCAAGTTGTTTTTTGAATTCTTAGTAAAGGCATTTTAAAGTCGCAAATTTGTGTATCTTTGTACGCCAAATAATAAGATATCTGAACAACCTCAATTTATAGATTTATGCAGGAAAAAATTCTGATTTTAGATTTTGGCTCACAGTACACTCAGTTAATTGCAAGACGTGTTCGTGAATTAAATGTTTACTGTGAAATTCATCCCTACAACAATCCACCAGTAATCGATGAATCGATAAAAGGTGTGATTCTTTCAGGAAGCCCGTTTTCGGTAAGAGACGAAAAAGCTCCAATTCCAGATTTATCAGAAATTAAAGGAAAATTACCTCTTTTAGGTGTTTGTTATGGTGCACAGCACCTGGCGCACTGTTTTGGTGGTGAAGTAATGGCTTCGAACAAACGTGAGTATGGTCGTGCAAACTTAACTTCTGTTGACAATTCTTGTGACTTGTTGAAAGGAATTAGTTTGAACTCCCAGGTTTGGATGTCGCATGGAGATACCATCGAAAAAATGCCTGCAAACTATAAAGTAACAGCAAGCACTGCTGATGTAGAGAATGCAGCATTTGCTATTGAAGGAGAGACAAGTTATGGGATTCAGTTTCATCCGGAAGTATATCACAGTACGGAAGGAATTGTGATTTTGGAAAACTTTATTGTTGGAATTTGTGGTTGTTCGCAAGAATGGACTCCAGATGCATTTGTTGAAACAACAGTTGCAGAACTGAAGGAACAATTGGGCGATGATCGTGTAATTCTTGGTTTATCGGGTGGTGTTGATTCAACTGTTGCTGCCATGTTGTTGCACAAAGCTATTGGCAAAAACCTATACTGTATTTTCGTTGATAACGGATTGTTGCGTAAGAACGAATTTACCAACGTATTGAAGAAATACGAATCGCTAGGTTTAAATGTAACAGGAGTTGATGCAGGTGCCAAATTTATTGAAGCGCTTAAAGGAGTTACAGAACCGGAAGCCAAACGTAAGATTATTGGTAATGCATTTGTAGAGGTATTCGACGAAGAATCACATAAGGTAGAAAATGCCAAATGGTTAGGTCAAGGTACCATTTATCCTGATGTAATCGAATCTGTTTCGGTAACCGGAGGTCCTTCTCAAACCATTAAATCGCATCACAATGTGGGTGGTTTGCCTGATTATATGAAACTAAAGGTAGTTGAACCACTAAAACTATTGTTCAAAGATGAGGTTCGCAGAGTGGGACGTAGCATGGGATTAGAAGATAAATTCATCAAGCGTCATCCATTCCCAGGACCTGGATTGGGAATTCGTATCCTGGGCGATATTACGGCTGAGAAAGTAAGAATTCTTCAGGAAGTAGATGATATTTTCATTTCAGGATTGAAAGAAGATGGATTGTATGATGATGTTTGGCAGGCTGGAGCAATGTTATTGCCAGTTCAATCGGTAGGAGTTATGGGCGATGAGCGCACATACGAAAGTGTTGTTGCTTTGCGTGCTGTTGGCTCTACTGATGGTATGACTGCTGATTGGTCTCATTTGCCTTATGAGTTCCTTGCAAAGACCTCAAACAAAATTATTAATAATGTGAAAGGTGTAAATAGAGTTGTTTACGACATTAGTTCTAAACCACCTGCAACCATTGAGTGGGAATAATTTCTACAATTAAAATATAACGGTAGTACTTTGAGTGCTGCCGTTTTTTTATGAAATTTTGAATTGATCCTGGTTGGATAGATAATATTCTCTTGCCTGATCAATTTTTTGAACCAATTCGTTTAGTTTGCTGATCGAGGCATCGATGTCTTCTCTCAAAATGATTTTTTCCAATTCGATAATGGTTGATTTGGCTTCAATCATTGAAAAATTGGCCAATACACCTTTCAGCTTGTGGGCAGAGTCCTTCGCTTTTTTAAAGTCTCTGTTTTCCAGGGGAACTTGAATTTCCGAAATTCGGGATTCCTTGATTTTAAAAAACTTTTCAATTACCTCTTTTATAAAAACCCTGTTGTTGTCGACACGAATAAAAAGTTCCTCAAAATCAATAATGGCAAGATCTTTGTCTGTCCTTTTAGGTTCACGAGGTAAATCAATCAATTTAAGAATTAATGACTTTAAATTCATTTCCTCAGGGAAATACAAAAGTTGATTTGCTTTACATACATCATCCTCTTCTTCGTTTGAGGTTAAAACAAGTAGTTTAAATGATTTAGGTGCTGATTCGGCATAGTAAGCCTTTAAGGATTCCAGGCTTCGATTAATTTCCAGAGCATTTATATCGCCAACAATGAACTTTGAAATCACAAGATGATATTCATTGGAGATCACCAATTCGGTTAAATCCTCAATGGAATGGCATTTTGAGAAATTAATTCCTGGCAAGGATTCTATGCTCAAAGATTGAGTAAATCCAAGCAGTAAAATATTGGCTTTATGTTCCATGTTTGTTGAATTCAATGCCCGTAATTCTTAAAAAAGATTGTATCTTTCGTCAAGTTCTGTTAAGGATAATCAATTTGCGCAAAATTTATTAAAAAGCATAATTTATATGAGTAGTTTGAAAATTTTTTTGAGGAATGGCTTTGCACTTTTATTCTTAAGTGTTTTTGCGATTTGTGGAACGCTTCATGCTCAATCGGTAAAACATCAGGCAATTAAATATCAGAATTTATTGGCTTTGGTTGATGCATTTTACGTTGACACAGTGAATGTTGAGAAGTTAACCGAAGATGCAATTATAAAAGTATTGGCCGATCTTGATCCTCATTCCATTTATATTAGCAAGGATGAGATTAAAGAGATGAACGAACCACTGCAGGGAAGTTTTAGTGGAATTGGAATTCAATTCAACCTTTTGCGCGATACTTTAATGGTGGTTGCAACCATTCCGGGTGGACCATCGGAAAAGTCAGGTCTTAGGGCAGGAGATAGAATTCTTGAAATAGACAACGAAAACGTTGCTGCAATTGGAATGAAGAACAAGGATGTTCATGATCGCTTAAGAGGCGAGAAGGGAACCATCGTTAATTTAAAAGTGAAGCGAAAAAGAGAGAAAGAGCTTCTTGAGTTTGTAATTACACGCGATAAAATTCCAATTCATAGTTTGGATGCAGCTTACATGATTAACAAAGAGATTGGTTACATCAAACTGAATCGTTTTGCACTAACCACAGCCGACGAATTCTTAAAAGCATTAACGGAATTAAAAGCTCAAAAAATGCAGGATTTGATTCTCGACTTGCGAGGAAATGGTGGAGGTTTCATGACCGCTGCGATAGAAATGGTTGATCAGTTTCTTGATGCCGAAAAGTTAATCGTCTACACCAAAGGTCTTACTACTCCAAGAAGAGAGAATATCTCTACAGCGAAAGGGATTTTTAAGGAAGGCAGAGTTGTGATTTTACTGGATGAAGGTTCGGCCTCGGCTTCTGAGATTGTTTCGGGAGCAGTTCAAGATTGGGACAGAGGTGTAATTTTGGGCCGTAGAACTTTTGGTAAAGGTTTGGTGCAGCGTCAATTTCCACTTTCTGATGGTTCGATGATTCGATTAACAACCGCTCACTATTATACACCAACTGGCAGATGCATTCAAAAACCTTATGAAAATGGATTGGAAGACTATCATTTGGATATCCTTAAGCGTTATAAATCGGGAGAGATGATTAATGCAGATAGCATTCATTTTCCGGATTCGTTAAAATATAACACTTTGGTGAAGAACAGAACCGTTTATGGTGGAGGTGGAATTATGCCTGATATTTTTGTTCCAATTGATACAACAGCCAATTACAAATACTTCAATTTATTGGTTCGTAAAAATGTAATTTACCCTTATGTGGTGAATTATATGGATCAAAACCTGGAAAAACTTAGAAAGAAATATTCCAAATTTGAGAGCTTCTCTAAAAACTTCGTGGTTAGCGATGAGATGATGCAGGAAATTGTTGCCTTGGGAGAAAAGGAAGGAATTGAAAAGAAAGAGGAAGATTACAATGCGGTGGTTGATGACATAAAACTGCATGTAAAAGCATTGTTAGCGAGGGATTTGTGGAAAAGCGCCGAGTATTATAAAATTGTGAACAGCGAGAACGAGTTTGTTTTAAAGGCAATTGAAGTACTCAAAAATCCTGATTTGTACGATAAAGAGTTAATCAAAGAATAAACACTGATAATGAGCCGAAAGCATCGCTTTCGGCTTTTTTTTTGAATATCTTATTAAAAGCCTATGTTTTTAGTTGGTAAAGATTAATTTTGTAGCCGAAAATCGAATCAAAGCTATTTGCTTCAAACAGATTCAGAAATGACGATTTCGTTGATTCGATATTTGAAATAATTCAGACGAAGATTAAAAAAGATGGTTGTGAAAACAGACTCGGGTAAATTCAGATTAATTGCAAAAACCTTTCATGGTTTAGAGGAAGTGTTGTCTAATGAATTAGAGCAATTAGGCGCAGAGGAGATTAGAATTTTAAAACGTGCAGTTAGCTTTGTTGGGGATAAAACCTTGCTATATAAGGCAAACTTACATTTAAGAACAGCAACTCGAGTAATTAAACCAATTCACAAGTTTACAGCTCATGATACCGATGAATTGTATAAAGGAATTCAGGAAGTTGACTGGAGCGAATACATCGGAAATAAAGATACCATTGCGATCGATAGTACGATAAGTTCAGACGATTTTAAACATTCAAAATTTGTAACCTACCGAGTAAAAGATGCCATTGTGGATCAATTCTTTTACGCAACAGGAGATCGCCCGTCTGTACGAATGGTAAACCCTTCTTTACGCATCAATATTCATATCGATAGAAATACTTGTACGGTTTCGTTGGATAGCTCTGGCGAATCTTTACACAAAAGAGGCTACCGTGTTGGAGAAACAGCTGCACCATTAAATGAGGTTTTGGCAGCAGGTTTGGTTTTGCTTTCGGGTTGGGATAAGAAAACCAACTTCATAGATCCGATGTGTGGTTCGGGAACCATTTTGATTGAAGCAGCCTTAATCGCTTATAACATACCTCCAGGATTGTATCGAAAAGAGTTCGGATTCCAGAAGTGGGCCGATTTCGATGAGGATCTTTGGGATGATATCTACAATGAAGAAACCGAAGTTGACTACGAAGGAAAAATTATTGGTGCCGATATCTCCGATAAGGCAATGGAAATTGCTGAAGAGAACATTCGTAACGCTGGTTTAAGAAGAAAAATCAAGTTGAATGTTACACCATTTCAACAGTTTGTTCCTCCGGTTGAAAAAGGATTGTTAATTACAAACCCACCTTACGGAGAAAGACTAAGACCAAAAGATTTAGAAGGCTTGTATGCAATGATTGGTGAAAGATTAAAGCACAACTTTGCTGGATATGATGCCTGGATTTTAAGTTATGGTAAGGAGTGTTTCGATAGTGTTGGCTTGCGTCCATCAAGAAAAGTGACCCTTTTCAACGGAGCATTGGAATGTAAGTTCCAGAAGTATGCCATGTTCGAAGGAAAAAAGAAAGATAATTATAAGAAAGATAAATAAGAAGTAAGCAGGAAATTTGATCCTGCTTCTCTTTTAACTCTGAGATAATTTGTTAATTTTGTTTTCGAGTAACCCTAATCCTAATATCTATGAACTTTGATCTGAACCAATGGTATGAAGAAAAAATAGATGAAGATGCTATTTTTGATTACAAAGGAAGGGTTGAAGATGAGGATGTTACACGAATTCTAAACTCAATTGAAAGAATTCTTAAGGCCAAAGACGAATCTCCCAAAATTTTCAAGAAAATTTTTAATGTCTTAATAGAGTTGGTGCAAAACCTTCACCATCATGGAGAAGTGCCACCCGATTTGGATGTAGATTATACCAAATTTGGGGTGTTGATTCTTAGAGATGAAGGAATGCAGTATAGAATTAGTGTAGGGAACTTTATCAAGATCGATGGTCTGAAGTTAATACGCGACAGGATTGATCAAATCAATACCTTGTCGTCGGAAGAAACAAGAAACCTGTATAGAATTATACTAAATAATGAGCAGTTCTCCGAAAAAGGAGGCGGCGGATTAGGAATGGTCGAAATTGCCAGGAAAAGTGGCAATAATATGGAATATCAGTTTATCGAGTATAATGCCGATTACCTGTTCCTATCAATTGATGTTGTAATTTAAAACTTTAAAGCAAAACTTCCATGAATTCACTAGTTATAGAAGGTAGCCCTAAAACTCCAAGCATTAATTTTGATGGTGCCAATGGAGCGTTTTTAATTGAAGGTCGTTCGATTCCTGAGAACTCGCTTGATTTTTATAAGCCGGTAATGGAATGGCTTGATTCATACATCAATGAGCCACAAGAAGAGACAAATGTTACCATTAAACTTGAGTATTTTAATACCAGTTCATCGAAATGCATATTAGACGTTTTTAAGAAATTGGAAGCAATTTTTAAACGAGGTAAAAAGGTTATTATCAACTGGCATTACGAAATTGATGATGAAGATATGCTTGAGGCAGGTGAAGATTATCAATCTATTGTGAAGATTCCGTTTACCATGATTGAAGATGACGAATAAAATTTAAAATCAAGATAAAAAAAACTGCAGGCCATAAGCTTGCAGTTTTTTTATGCGCTATGCTTTGATTGTTTGCAATCAAAATGTTCCTATTTACTGTATTTTTTCTTTTTCATTCTTTGTTCGAAAATACCTAAAGCTTTCTTGAGCAAACCAAAGTACAGTACAATATATAAACTGATACTTGTGCACCAAATCACAATAATATTTACCCAGTAGGTATCGTAATACTTACCTAATAAACATTTTTGAGGTGCATAAAAATGAGCTTTAAGCAGTTTGCATTCGGGATCACGATAAATCGGATCAATTTTTTGGTACAACCTGTTCTGGTACTCTATAATTCTTTCAATATCATTGCTATTTCGAACAAACTCGGTAAGCCTTTCGTTCGAATATTCCTTTTTCATTTTTACAAACTCCTGTTTGTTTTCGTATTGTTTCTGCACTTCAACCAGGTGTTCATCCTTTTTCCTGTTCGATACATTGTACAAATTGATATAGTAACGGTTCAGTTTGTCGAAATAGGTGCGAAGCTCTTTAATGGTGATATCATCCAGCTTTACTGGCGATAAATGATCCATTCTTTCGAAATGAAATGCCAGTCTGTCCAAATCTCCAAGCGATAGCTCATTTTGCAAAAGAATGAGATTCGACTCTAATTTTTCCAGTTTTTCGGGCTTGTTTAAATACCTTTCGCACTCGTTTAGCTTATTTTTAAGGATAGGGAGCCAATAGTTTTTACGGTAATCGGCTTTGCTCATTAACTTCTCGTATACGTAGAAATTGGCATTGTATTTATTGTCCTTAAACTGCTTTACGGCAAGAGCTTCGTAAGCCCAGCGCGCAGTAATAATTTCGCCATACCAAGGAATGGAATTCGGGGCAGAAATATTCGGATTTAGCTTGTCGAATTTTACAATGATTCCACTTAGAATTAACTGGGGAATCAGGATAAAAGGAATCAGGATATAAATGGTAATTACCGTTTTAAAACTATCCGATATGATTAAACCAAGCATGTTGGCAAAACACCAGGCGCTAAACAGGGCAAGCCAGTATTCGAAGAACATGCCTTTAATTTCCAGAATCGAATTTCCGATTAAAGTGAACAGGAATGCCTGGAAGGCCGAAATGGTAAATAGAATTACAATTTTCGAGATTAAATATCCAGATTTACTGAGGTTTAAGAACCTCTCCCGTTTTAAAATTTTTCTGTCCTTAATAATTTCTTCGGCACTTAAGGTGAGTCCAATAAAAAGGGCCACAATAACTGCCATAAACAAGTACACAGGCATGTTACTGTTGTTGCTGAATGTATAGCCCAATTCGTTACCCGCATCAATATTATAATACTTGATGATATAGGATAGGATTAAGGCCAGCAATGGTGTTTCAAATAAATTAATGAACAAATATTGGCGATTGGCAAATTTGGAAATCACATCGCGCTTTGTAAACACCCAAAACTGTTTGAATGCCGATGGAATTTTAAAACTTACCGGCGGAAGTTCATCTGTGTCATCAATTCCCTTGCCATTTCTTTTGTAATCTTTAAATCGCTGATACCACTGAATAGGGGAAACTTTTCTAACCTGGGTAGGATTCCCATATTCGTCAAGCACTTCAGATTCAACAATGTTAAAAATCTGATCGGCGTCGACATTTCCGCAAGTATTACACTCACTTTCTGTGCGATTAGCTCTTAAAGTCTGCGATTTAAAATAGGTAATCGCGTCAAGCGGATTTCCATTAAAAATTAAGTAACCGCCAGTATCCAGAATCAACAATCGATCGAACATCTTAAAAATATCCGATGCTGGCTGATGAATGACCACAAAGATCAATTTGCCTTTTAATGCAAGGTTTTTCAGAAGATCCATAATTTTTGCCGAATCTCTGGATGAAAGACCCGATGTTGGCTCATCTAAAAACAAGACAGAAGGCTCACGAATCAGCTCTAATGCAATATTTAATCTTTTACGCTGGCCTCCACTAATCTTTTTATCTAAAGGGTTTCCAACTTTTAAGTTACGAGCTTCATATAAACCCAAATCTTTTAAAAGTTTTAGCACCAGGCGGATCAACTGAAAGCTGCTGTATTTGTCGAAACACAGTTTGGCATTGTAATACAGGTTTTCAAATACCGTAAGCGATTCAATCAATAAATCGTCCTGCGATACATGACCAATTACACCTTCGAGTTGAGATTTGTCAGCGGTGATATCATAACCATTGATCACCACATTTCCCAGGCTTGGCTGTGCCGATCCGTTTAATACGTTTAATAAGGTGGTTTTTCCGGCTCCACTCGAACCAATAATACCAACCATTTTGCCCGATTCTTCCTTAAAGGAAAGGTCGTGCACACCTATATTATCTTCTTTAAAGCGATATTCAATATTTTTGGCTTCGAATACCACTCTTTTTTGCTTGTCATCTCTGTAAAATGTTCCAACAATATCGCTGAAATAAATCGGATCAATCTTAGGATTTCGGATGGAAGAACCTTGACTTAAAACATGAACTCTTTCGGGGCTTAGCGATTGCCCGTTCATAAACAATTCATCAATACCCTTAAAACGCATTACAAACATGTCTACAGTTTGTAACCTAAGAATCTTAATTTTCCCGATTAATCCCGGCGAATAGTAATGTTCACCAATTTCATAATTGCTTTCAGAATTGCTGATGGTAAGAAGCCTGCTCGATCTTTGAATCTGATCGAAATCGTTCAAAACAAAGTTGCGAAGTCGCTCATAACCTTCTTTTGGTAGGTTAAATGTATCAGCAACGGTTTCAACAAAGGCAAATTCCTGTTCGCTGATTTCATCTTCGGAATTTAGGAATTCCAGGAGCTGAATCAATACAATTACCTTTTGCCTGATAATCAATTCTTCGTTAATCTCGGTACAAATTCGAAGTACACGAACCGAGCTTGCCGAAGTATATTTCTTTATTTTTGATTTTTTCGTGGTTCTTCTCTGGTTCTCTTCATAATGCTGATCGTAAAGAACCAGGTACTCTTCGGCAGTCTCCTGATCGAGATGCTGCTTCAGATATTTAGATACCATTCTACGCCTTTCAGTTGCGGAACTTTTAGGGTGCGCAATGATAGCAAAGAGTTGCATTAAAGCTTTTAATATACGTTCACTCATAGAATGGTAGGCTTAGAAAGTGCAGGTTGTCAACCTTATTTAAGTGTAGTTTGTTGTAATTATTGTTTAAAACCGATTAGCATTAATACAAAACCAGAACTTACATTTTTTTGGTTTAGTTTGGCTTCTATGGTGCAATTCATGGTATTCTCAAACTTAAAATCCCAGTAAGGAGAGTTTTTATGATCGCGATTGGTAAAGATCAAATGGTTCTCCTGATCGTAAATTGAGAAGATTACATTTCCTTCTTCTTTACCGGTAGCACCAGCAATTCTGTAGTGGTTTCCAGCATAAAAAGTTGTGTGGAACTCTGCAATTTCACCGCCCGAAAGCAATGCTTTGTATTGCTGTCCGTCCGAAATAAATTCAGTTCCCAAATGCTTGGTGCAATTTTCCAGTGTCACGTCCGATTGTGCTTTGGAAACAAAAGCAAAGCCAAGGGTCATAACAAAGAGTAGAATGGTATATTTAAGTTTCATAAGTATAGATTTTCTCAGGTTATTTAATAATGTGCTCTCGAATAACAGACACCTTTTCGGTGATTTTTGCCAACTGTTCCTTTTTCATTACCAATTCCGACTTACTTTTTACCAGGGTAAGTTTCTTTCTTGCATCGGTAATAGGAGCTACATATTTGTATTGTTCCTCAATTTCGTCGAATGTGTAGGCCAGGTCAATTAATTTATCAACCAAAAAATAATAGTCTTTCGATTCGTTCGAATAAGGAACCAGCAGTTTAATCAGATTTTCCAATGGACGCTTTTGTTCCGAAATTCTTTGCATTAACTCCTCATTTGGATGTTCCTTAATTTGCTGGGTTAACAGGTATACCGATTCAATCCATCCGCCGGCCAAAATCAAGGCCCCTGTATTTTCTCTATTATTTGCTTTTAAGTAGTTGTCTATTTTTCGGTAGGTATTGCTTACAATTACCAATAGTGAATCCCTGTTTTCAATATTGTTTTCAATTCTTTCTACGGTTGGTTTATCCATGGCATTGTACAAACCAATGTCTTGCGATAAAATTTTCAAAACAGCAAAGTAACTTGCAGCATCTTGTGTTTGTTTGTAGATATTGATATATCCCAAATCGGAACCATACACTCCAAAGTTGATGGCCTTGCTGAAGTTATCGATATAATCGCCCGACTTCTTGGTAGAGTTCAATAAATCTTTGTTGTAAGATATTCCTGACTTTTCGAGCAGTAAAGAAATTTGATAGGGCGATGGCAGACTAAACAGAATGTTGTTGTATTTGAAAATATTACCTGTTTTTTCAGCATCAGCCATGATTTCAGCCTCGGTTTCCTGCTCGATAAGTGTTTCTTGCTTCACTGTATCGGAAGGCTGTAGTATTAGAAAGGTTGCAATTGCTGCAATTACAACTAATAGTAATAGTTTAATACTGTTTGGGATTCTTTTCTTTGGCATTTTGTTTTTCTTTAATTAGTTGAACCAATTGAGAAGAAAAAACAACACTTAGCTACTGGTTTTCATCACATAGAAAACGATTAGTAAATTATTTTAGTAGTTTTTTCAACCTGATTTGGAATTATTCCAAGTCAATTGGTAGTCGTCCTGATTAATTTATTCTAACATTATTACTGTATTTATACTAAAAAGGATACATTTGAAAGCTAAAATTTTTAAAAAGATATTTAACAACAAACCAAAGAAGATGAAAAGAATATTCCTTTTAGTCTATTTATTAATTAATTGTGGCCTTCTGCTTAGCCTCAATGCACAGTCAAAAAAATTGTCGATGGAAGATGCAATTTTGGGGCAATGGAGACAATTTTACCCTGAAAATATATCTCAATTGTCGTGGAGAGCTGATGCGAGTGAATACACTTATGTGAAAGAGAATAAAATTATGCTTGTAAAACCAGGAGGTGAACCGTCGGTTTTATTAAGTTTAGAAGATTTCAATAAAGGAATAGAGGCACAAAGTTTAAAAGCGCTGAAAAGATTTCCTCGTTTTTCATGGCTATCTGAAAACGTAATGGAGTTTAATGCAGGTGGAGCTTTAATTCATTACGATTTTGTGGCCCAAAAAGCATTGTTACAACTAAAAGTGAATGCAAAAGCAGAGAATAAAGATTTCTGTGAGGCTTCAAATACCGTAGCCTATACCATCGAGAATAACCTGTACATTGCTGGTGCAAACGGAGAAGAAATTGCCGTAACTGCTGATACCGACAAGAATATGGTGAATGGTCAGGCAGTGAGCAGAAGCGAATATGGAATTAGTGGTGGAATTTTTTGGTCTCCTAACGGAAAACAATTGGCTTTTTATCGCAAAGATGAAAGCAAAGTAACTTCTTTTCCATTGGTTGACATCAATACAAGAGTTGGAGATTTAAGAGAAATTAAATATCCAATGGCCGGCATGGATAGCGAAGAGGTGAGCCTTGGCGTATATAATCTTGATACCAAAAAGACCAGTTGGATTCAAGCAGATGATTTTGGAAATGATCAATACCTAACCAATATTTCATGGGGAGCAGAAAACAAGTACATCTATATCCAGGTTTTGAATCGTGAATCGAATCATGCAAAAATGAATAAGTACGAAGCTTCGACTGGTAAATTTGTAGCTACCCTGTTCGAAGAGAAAGATGAACGTTGGGTTGAGCCATCGCACAAGTTGGTGTTTTTAAAGAAAAAGCCAAACTTGTTTATTTATCAAACCAATAATCGTCATGGCTATAACCATGCTTACCTTTACAACACGGAAGGAAAACTAATCAAACAACTTACTTCGGGAGATTGGGAAATTACAGAAATTTTAGGTTTCGATAAGGACGAAAAATACATGTTCTACGTATCAACAGAAGTAAGCCCTATCGACCGACATGCATACAAGCTAAACCTAAAAACAGGGAAAAGATATCGTCTTACAAAAGATGAAGGTTATCATGATGTTCAGGTAAGTGCCGATGGAAAATACATCTTGGACAATTACAGTAGCCTGAATGTTCCAAGAATTGTAAATGTAGCCGATACTCGCGGTAAGTTTGTAAAACAGTTGCTTAAAGCCGAAAACAAACTAAAGGATTACAACCTGGGAGAAATTTCATTAGGAACCATTAAATCGGCAGATGGTGTAACAGACTTGCATTACCGCATGGTAAAACCAGCTGATTTCGATCCAAACAAAAAATACCCTGCTGTAGTGTATGTATATGGAGGTCCGCATGCCCAGTTGGTAACCAACAGATATATGGGAGGTTCTCGTTTGTGGGAACAGTACATGGCTCAAAATGGTTACCTGTTATACATTTTAGATAACCGAGGTTCTGCAAATCGAGGCAAAGAATTCGAAGCTGTAATTCACCGTCAATGTGGTCAGCCAGAAATGGCCGATCAGATGAAAGGGGTAGAATTTTTGAAAACATTACCATATGTAGATGCTGATAAAATTGGAGTGCATGGTTGGAGTTATGGTGGATTCATGACCATTTCGTTAATTACCAACTACCCTGATGTATTTAAGGTAGCTGTTGCTGGTGGTCCGGTGATCGATTGGAAATGGTATGAAGTAATGTATGGCGAAAGATACATGGATACACCTGGTGAGAATCCGGAAGGATACGCTAAAACTTCCTTAATCGCGAAAGCGAAGGATTTAAAAGGAAAACTTTTAATTTGCCAGGGAGCAATTGACCCAACAGTATTGTGGCAACACAGTTTGAATTTTATTCGCGAATGTGTAAAGCACAATGTACAGGTTGATTACTTCCCATACCCAAGAGCAGAGCACAATGTTAGAGGCCGTGATAGAATTCACTTAAAACAGAAAGTCAGCAATTATTTTGATGATTATCTGAAATAAAAGAACTAATTTTCGCCGGCTTCGATAAAGGGAGCCGGCTTTTTTATTTTTATCCTTCTCAATCGTGAAAATACAAACTGATTATAAAAATATCTGGAAGATTGCTTATCCAATTATTTTGGGGAGTGTGGCGCAAAATATTATTGCCTTAACAGATACTGCCTTTTTGGGTCACTTAAGTGAAATAGCACTTGGTGCAGCTGCAATTGCTACCATTTTTTACTTTGCAGTTGTGATGTTGGGTTGGGGGTTTGGCCTGGGAACTCAAATTGTAATTGCTCGCAGATATGGAGAAGGAAACTACAGCAGGGTTGGAAAAACCTTCGATCATGCCTTGTATTTTTTACTGATATTGGCCATTCTATTGTTGGGCTTTATGCAAATTCAGGCTCCTCCAATTCTGAAAGGGATTGTGCAGTCGGATGCCATTTTTCAAGCCAGTACCGATTACATTTCTGTGCGTGCCTGGGGAATTTTGTTTGCTTGTGTAAATCTTCTGTTTAGAGCTTTTTATATTGGCATTGCCAGAACAAAAGTGATAAGCTGGAGTACGGCATTTATGGCTGTCATTAATATATTCCTCGACTATGCTTTAATTTTTGGAAATTTTGGTTTCCCCGAAATGGGAATTAAAGGTGCTGCTTTGGCATCGGTAATTGCCGAGGCTTGTGTACTGGTATTTTTCATGATTTATACCTTTCGAAAAATTCCAATCGATAAGTACAAACTTTTTCGCTTTCCCAAGATTGACAAAGAATTGTATGTACGACTTTTGAAAGTCTCATTTCCCATGATGATACAAAATTTTCTGGCTCTTTCCTGCTGGTTTGTCTTCTTTCTCCTGGTAGAGAAAATGGGAGAGAGGGAACTAGCCATATCTAATATCATCAGGAGTATTTATGTGTTGATAATGGTTCCTGTATGGGCATTTGCTTCGGCTGCAAATACATTGGTGAGCCAGGTTTTGGGAGAAGGAGAACCGAAAGAAGTACTGCCTGTGATCTATCGTACCATTAAGCTTTCTTTCCTGGCCGTTTTGGCACTTGTAGGCGTTAGTTTATTGAGCCCCGAATTGGTGATTTCTATTTATACTGAAGAAACTGACCTGATTCTGGAAACCAAACCTGTACTGTATGTAATTTTTGGTGCAGCTTTGTTGTTTCCTATTGCAATAACCTTGTTTCAGGGTGTTTCGGGAACAGGCAATACCTTTCATGCCATGTTAATAGAAATTGTTGTATTAGCCTGTTATCTGGGTGGAGTATACATGCTCATTGAGGTATTCCAATTGTCCATTTCGGGTGTTTGGGTATCGGAGTATTTCTATGCCGGATTTTTGGCATTCGGATCGTGGTTGTACCTGCGTTTTGCCAACTGGAAAGAGAGCAAAGTGTAAAGCTTTAACGGTCGAATGTTATTCGTATGGAACAACATCGGGTTGTCCCACTTTAAAATCGTTAAAACGAGGGCGCTCTTCTCCCGAAAGGCGGAAGGCTGCCGACTGGAAATCGGAAGGAGCATTGGGGTAAAATGCCAATCGCAATTGTATGGTTTTAAAAACCAGGTTTTCGTTGTGTAATCGTACACCAAAGCCTAAGCCATAGTAATAATCACCTTTGAATATATGTTTCTGGTTGCTTCCAATAATTCCCATATCACCAAAGGTGTAAAAGGCGAATTTGAATCCACCTAGCATGTAGGGTGTAAAAGCAACTGTTTCTAAATTCAGACTGAGCTTTTGTTTGCCAATTACCTCTTCACTTTTAAATCCGCGTATGCCATACCGATTGTTAATGGTGACGAATTCTTCCGGAAATCGCCTGATTCCCAGGGTGTATTTTAAATCGCCAAAATTACGAAACCTTAAAGCACCCAATTTTCGAATGCAACTAAAAAATTTCGATTGTGCAATTAATGTTCCCTGTTCGAATCGTTTGGAATTGAAGAATCCACCAATGGCAATTCGATTGAATAAATAACTCCTGGTTTTTCTTATATAAGTTGCATTCTGAAAGTCGAAGCCAAGGTACAAGCGGTGAGAGTACTCCCTGTCCTCATATCCAAAATTCATTTGAGCAAGCGATCCATAAGGGATATCTTCTGTTCTACCAAAGTTATAAATCAGGTTACTTTTGTAATACTGGGTTTGGCTTATGCTTATCCCGCCAAGGTATAGAATGTTATTGTGGAAAAACTGGTTCAATTCCGGACCCGTTTCTGGCCTTTCAAAAAATTTGCGGCTGGCAATACGCCCTGTAAAGTACATTTTCCGCCTGGCAAAAAGATTTTTCGAGTCTAGTTTTATCGATGTTCCGTACCACAAATTGCCATAATTAAAATCGAGAGGAATTTCGTTACGGATAGGGTCATCGTCCATGATTTTGTCCGATCGCATGGTTTTCGAAAGACTAAAACCTCCGGCTGTTTTGGTATTGTAGGTCTCGAACTCTTTCTCGAAATCAATACCAACTACCGATTTTTCGTAGGTGTTTTCGTAAATAAAACTTGCGTCGATATAGCTTCTTTTTAAGTTGCGAATGGTATATCGGCCCGAATAACCAAATTTCTGATCTTCATCGCTGTCGTAGTGAAAGTTATTACTGAACTCGTGACCAATTCCATAAAGGTTGCGGCTGTAAATTTCAAAATCGGTGGATAATCCTGATCCTAAATCAAGGTTGATACCCCAGGAGAACTGGTCTTTTACCCAAAGCTGCAGGTCGACAAACTTATTTGAACCCTTTACAGGGATTACTCTAAAGAATGCATCTTTAATATAGTTCAATTGCCTGATCAATCTTTCGTTATCAGCCAATGAGTAGGCATCTAACTTGTCACCTTCTTCGAGGTGGAGCATTTTTTTTAGGTGACCACGCCTACTTGTGTGGTGAAGTGTATTTCCAGCTCTCTCTATCCAGCTATTGGCAACCTTGGTTGTGTCGTGAAGGCTTGACCCGAAAGGTTCCAACACTTTTACCTCGATATTTCGAATGGTTTTTCCCTGGTAAATTACAAAAGCGGTTTCGCTTCGTTCTGTCTTGATGGTATCGGTAGGTGAAATTTTATCGGGGGCAACAAAGAATAGCTTGTAAAGCTCTTTGGTGAATTTTCTTTTGTAAGCACCGCGTTGAATGGCATGATAAAACTTACTGCCGCTTTGTTTTGCATCCTTTTTACGCTCGCCAACGGTATCTAATAAAAATACGATGGTATCTCGCGAAATAACAATTGTACTATCTGGTAAATCAGTTTTTCTGGTTGGCTTGATAATACTGTCTTTTAGCACATTCTGCTGAGCTGATACAGCAGAAAAACAGCCTGAAAAAATGACTATTAAAAAACAATATGTTATTAACTTTTGGATATGGATAAATTCTTTTAAAATTTGAAATCACTATCAAAGATAAGTAAATTGAAATTCTACAAAGAGATATATCAAGAATTATACCCGAATAAAAAATTGATTATTGCTCCCGATTAATGTTCGATAATCTTTCAGATATTTGATCCATTTCAGCTTCCGGCCAACTCCATTTGCCATCTTTTCTGATCTCTGCACTAAGAATTCTTCCCTTAAAAATTTCAATGGTTTGAGTTGCGGCACCAAAACCAAATCTTTTCATGCTAAGCTTAGAGTTCAGTTTTGCGTAAGGAATTTTCTCCGATCCCTTTAAAAAGATGAAGTAGTAATATGCTATGCGGATTTCCTGTTCCTGATCATTAAAGCTAAGAGAAGTAACTATTCTATTGCGTTTTAACATCAATAATAAAGAATACATCACGATTACAGCAGTAAAATACACCACTTGTAAGCCAACAAAAAACAGAAGTATAGCAATTAGCAATAATAACAATGCCAGCTCTTTTCTTACTCTGTCCCAAAGGGTATACGATTCTTTAGGTAACTCAAATACTTCCATGCTTTAATTTTTTTGCATAGTTAGTAAAATAGCTAGCATTAATCAATACTTTGAGACAAAATTGATTTATCTACTAAAATTTTAGTAATAAAAATTGTTCTACTAAAAATTTAGTACTAAGTTTGTAGTAGATTAATCTAAAAGTAATGTTAAAATGAAAGAGTTGACCCGGGCAGAAGAGCAAGTGATGCAGATATTGTGGGAATTGGAGAAAGCAAATGTGAGAGAAGTGGTTTCTCATTTTCCTGATCCAAAGCCAGCCTATACAACGGTAGCAACAGTAATGAATGCGCTGGAAAAGAAAGGTTTTGCGGATAAAATTCCGGCTGGGAAGTCACATTTGTTTGCAGTTAAAATCTCTAAAGAGGATTATTCAGGATTTAAGGCCGGGGCTTTGGTGAAGAACTACTTTAATGGCTCGTTTTCCCGAATGGCATCTTTTTTTGCCAAAGACAATAAGCTGAGCATTCAGGAGTTGGAAGAAATGATTCAAATTGCTAAGGACCAAATAGACAGGGAGAAAGACGTATGATGGAATTTTATCAATATGCATTACAGTCTTCAGGAATACTGGCAGCTTTTTACGCTTTGTATTTTCTTTTCCTAAGGAATGAAAGGTTCTTTGTGGAAATCAGGGCTTACCTTTTGTTAAGTCTGATGCTTGCTGTGTTTTTGCCTTTTGTAAGGATACCTTATACTGTATTGGTAGAAGCTGTTGAATCCTCGGTATCGGCAGAGCTGTTTGCTGGCACAATCATTCCAGAAAATGCAAGCGAAGCCAATGCAAGAAGCCTTGTAAATCTTCCATTATTACTACTGAGCTTTTATTTGCTGGTGATGTTTGCCTTGCTGGTTCGAAGCCTTGTAAAAGTCTGGCAAATCTGGAGTTTGATAAAAGGAAAGGAATACCTGATTCAGGACAACTGTAAAGTAATTTTACTTGATGAGAAAATTCCTGCCTTTAGTTTCTTTGGATATGTGGTGATCCACAAAGAAGAATTTGAAAACGAAGAATTACAAAACATTTTTATTCACGAAAAAGTGCATGCACTTCAAAAGCATTGGATCGATCTGCTTTTGGTGGAAGTAATAAGCATTGTATTTTGGTTCAATCCATTTGTATGGCTTTTTCAGATTGCAATAAAACAGACGCATGAATTATTGGCTGATGACGGAGTAATAGCGCGCGGTTTCGGCATCGGACAATATCAGGCAATTTTAATTAATCAATTAATGGGAGCCGAAGTGGTTGGTTTGGCCAATAACTTCAATCACTCCATAAACAAAAAAAAAATGATTATGATGTCAAAAGAAAAAGGTCCAAATAGGCGCTATAAATTATTACTAATAATTCCGCTTGTTGCTGTTGTGCTAGGGCTTAATATGCAAGTGATTGAAGTGCAGGCGCAAGATGTTAATGGGGAGAAAGTAAAAGAAAACACACAGGATGATAAAAAAGTTACTCCTGTTGTGAATATAAAGGGGTTGGTTTTGGCTGGTGATGATAAAGCTTTGCCAGGAGCTGCCATTACAATTTCGAATTCAACGGTTGGAACCATATCCGATATAAATGGGAATTTTACACTCCCGATTGTTCCATTAAAAGCTGATTTAACAATATCTTTTGTTGGACATGAAACAAAAAGAATGAGTGTTGAAGATTTTTACTTGAATGGAAAAGAGGATAAAGATGGTCATTACTTTTTGAAAATCAAGCTTAAAACAACTCAGCAAAAAATGTTGCCAGCAAAAAGCAATGATTGGACAATTAATAAAAAGGATATTAAAAGATCGAAACAAATGCATGATGGCAAACCCATTTTTGTAATTGTTGAGAAAATGCCTCAGTTTCCTGGCGGACAAGCATTGGTACAGAAGTATATTGCAAAATCACTTGTATATCCGAAAGAGGCAGTAGAGAAAAGTATTACAGGTCGTGTATTTGTAACTTTTATTGTTTCTGATGAAGGAAAAATTGAAGGTGAAAGAATAGTTCGCGGTGTACATCCACTGCTTGATAATGAGGCTTTAAGAGTGATAAAATCGATGCCAGACTGGACGCCCGGCGAACAGAGAGGGAAGAAGGTAAATGTCTCGTTTACTTTACCAATTACTTTTAGTTTGGGTGAAGAGAAAGTGGAAAAAGAAACAGAAACTTTCGAAATTCAGAAGAAGGATGGGGCGATTTACATGAATGGCAAGAAAAGTTATACCATGGTGGACGAGATGCCCGAATTTCCCGGAGGTGAAAAAGAGATGCTGAAGTTTATAGCTCAAAATGTAAAGTATCCAAAAGAAGCACAAAAAGAAGGGATTTCGGGACGAGTGTTTGTCACTTTTACAGTGAACGAAGAAGGCATGATTGATAGCACGCGAATTGTAAGAGGCGTTAGTCCATCTTTGGATAATGAAGCAATGCGAGTAATCAAATCGATGCCTAAGTGGACACCTGGAAAAGAGAAAGGTAAACCAGTTTCGGTTGTTTATACCCTTCCAATTAAATTTAGTCTTGGCGAGAAGAAAAAAGAAGAACTTAGAAGTGGTAAATCTGATCCGGTAGGAAAAGTAATTGGCGAATGGAATGGCGACGATGTTTACCTGCTGGTTGATGAGATGCCGCTATTTCCTGGTGGACATTTAAAATTAAAGGAGCATATTGAGCAGGAAGTTAAGAAGTTGGATGCCAGTTATAAAATTGATTCGAGATGCTTTATTACCTTCTATCTTACAAAAATGGGTAAGGTGGAAAATGTAAAGGTGGTGCGAGGAACCATGAATGATAAGGTAGATCGTAAAGCAGTTGAAATTATTGAAAACCTGCCAAGTTGGAAACCTGGAAAGTTAGATGGTAAGCCTGCACAGGTAGCTTACACAGTACCAGTTCATTTCTTTAAATAGTATTCAGTGGTTTATTAGCCTATTAATAATAATTTATCCAGTATGTAGTGCCTTTGATTTTTCAAAGGCATTTTTTTATACTATTAAATTTTCAATTGATTTAATATTCCTATTTTTATTGTTTATTACTAAAAGATAAAAACACATTTGATATGCTAACGAGATTCCCTAAGCTGATATTTATTTGTGCCTTGTGTATTACATTTTCATTCAAATTAATGGCATCAAATGATAAGAGTGAAAAAACAGCTGAGATTTCTGGAGTGGTTGTAGATCAGCATGGAAATGCTCTGGAAGGTATAGTAATTTGCGAATTGAACGAGGTGAGAACTGAAAGGTTTTCAGGAAAAGCAAAATCCACAACCATTAACTCAACAACAAAAGAGCTTGCAAAAACCAATAAACAGGGAGAATTTAAGTGCACATTTAATACAAAGTATAAAATTACTTTCTTCAACGATAATCTTGATCGAATAGCTTTTACCTGGGATCAATTTCGAGCAGAAGGAGAAATTCGAGATGGGGCACATTTTAGAAAAGTTGTGTTGAGGGTAATTTCAAATCCATCTGGTAAATTTCTAAGCACGAAAGAAAACAAGAATACAAGTATTAATGAGGAAAGCTATAATGGCGAAAAGGTATATTTTGTTTGTGAAAAAATGCCAGAATTTCCAGGGGGAATGATTAAAATGATGAGATATTTGAATCGAAAAACTGAAATGTATTCAGGTAGATTTAAAGCAGGTTCTACTTCTCAGGTAGATTTCGTGATCAGTAAAACAGGAGAAATTGTTAATGTTAAGTTAAGAAAATCATCGGGAGATATACGCGCAGATCGACAGGCTTTAAAAATTGTGAGCAAGTTTCCTGATTGGATTCCGGGAGAATCAAAAGGCAATAAGGTTAATGTAAGATACACTGTACCTGTTCGGTTTAGGTAGAAAAGCATTCATGTCCCAATTTCTGGGACATTTTATACCTCCTCATACCTAAAACAGTCGGTTGTATGATCGTTTACCATACCAGTTGCCTGCATAAAGGCATAACAAATGGTTGGTCCAACAAAGTTAAAGCCACGCTTTTTTAAATCTTTACTCATCGCTGTTGCTTCATCGGTAAGAGCAGGGACTTCCGATAGATTTCTCCAGGCGTTTTTTATGGTTTTACCACCGGTAAAGCTCCAGATGTATTTATCGAAACTGTCAAATTCCTCTTGAACTTTCAGAAAGGCTTTGGCATTACGAATGGCAGAATTGATTTTTAGCTTGTTCCTGATAATACCTTCGTTTTGCAGGAGTTCTTCCACTTTTCGGTCGTCGTATTGAGCTACAATTTTTGGATCGAAATTATCGAAGGCCATTCTGTAATTGTCTCTTTTTCGAAGTACAGTAATCCAGCTTAAACCTGCCTGGGCACCTTCCAGTATCAAAAACTCAAAAAGGAGCTGATCATCATGCAATGGAACTCCCCATTCGTAATCGTGATAATCACAATAAAGTGGGTCTTCACCAGGCCATTTGCACCTGCATTTTTTCGAATTGTTCATTTTTATTGGTTTAGAATTGCTAGTATGTCTTCTTTCTGTCGAATATCGGGAAATTTTGAAAGAATTTCTTTAGCAAGAGTTTTGGACTCGTTTATTTGCTGATATTTCACATGTAGGTTCAAAAGTGCAAGGTAGTAATCCGAATTTTCAGGATCGATCTTGATGGCAGAGTTCAAATAATTCACGGCTTGCTTTTTATCATTTCTAAAATCATACATCATGGCCACATTGTAGAATATGCGAGGATTATCCGGAGATAATCTGGCAGCTTTCAGCAGGTATTCCATCGATTCATCGTAGCGTTGGCGTTCCGATAAGAACAGTGCATAGGTAAATGTTGTTGCACCATCTTCAGGAACATGTTTCAGGTAATCCTTCAATAAAATCTCTGCCTTTTTGTATTCTCCTTTGTTGTTGTACAAAAGAGCCA
>NZ_RZNH01000099.1 GCF_013141825.1 Marinifilum caeruleilacunae | reverse complement strand
CATCACAGTTTCAACATCTGGCAACTACTCAGTTGTGGAAACTGATGCGAATGGCTGTTCGGCTTCTGATGATGTGAACGTAACTGTTCATCCAAATCCTGTTGTGAACCTTGGCCCAGACCAGGAAACATGTGCCGGCGGAACGATTACATTAGATGCAGGTAATGCAGGAGCTACATATTTATGGTCAAATGGAGCGACAACCCAAACCATTACTGTTTCAACATCTGGCAACTACTCAGTTGTGGTGACTGATGCAAATGGTTGTTCTGCAAGCGATGATGTGAATGTAACTGTTCATCCAAATCCTGTTGTGAACCTTGGCCTAGACCAGGAAACATGTGTAGGCGGAACGATTAGATTAGATGCAGGCAATGCAGGTGCAACATATTTGTGGTCAAACGGCGCAACAAGCCAGACCATCACGGTTTCAACATCAGGCAACTACTCAGTTGTAGTAACTGATGCAAATGGTTGTTCTGCTTCTGATGATGTAAATGTTACAGTTCATCCGAACCCTGTTGTGAATCTTGGCGCAGACCAGGAAACTTGTGTAGGCGGAACGATTAGATTAGATGCAGGTAATGCAGGAGCTACATATTTGTGGTCAAACGGCGCGACAAGCCAGACCATTACCGTGTCAACATCTGGTAACTACTCAGTTGTGGTAACTGATGCCAATGGCTGTTCAGCTTCTGATGATGTGAACGTAACGGTTCATCCTAATCCTGTTGTGAACCTTGGTGCAGACCAGGAAACATGTGCAGGTGGAACAATTACCTTAGATGCAGGCAACGCAGGATCAACATATTTGTGGTCAAATGGTGCGACAAGCCAGACCATTACCGTGTCAACATCTGGTAACTACTCAGTTGTGGTAACTGATGCCAATGGCTGTTCTGCTTCTGATGATGTGAATGTAACTGTTCATCCAAATCCTGTTGTGAACCTTGGCCCAGACCAGGAAACATGTGTAGGCGGAACGATTACATTAGATGCAGGTAATGCAGGAGCAACATATTTGTGGTCAAACGGCGCGACAAGCCAGACCATTACCGTGTCAACATCTGGTAACTACTCAGTTGTGGTAACTGATGCCAATGGCTGTTCAGCTTCTGATGATGTGAACGTAACGGTTCATCCTAATCCT
>NZ_RZNH01000098.1 GCF_013141825.1 Marinifilum caeruleilacunae | reverse complement strand
CAGATTGCAAAGATTAATGATTTGTTAGCAGAACAGCAACGCCAGGCCGATGAAGCAGCTAGGTTGGCAGCTGAGAAAAAAGCATTGGATGACAGGTATGCGTCATTAATTGCAAGAGCTGATTCACAATTCGAATCTGCTGATTACGCATCTGCAAAGACAAGCTATACCGAGGCATTGAACTTGAAAGCTGAAGAACAATATCCGAAAAGCCAGATTGCAAAGATTGACGAACTGCTTGCTGAACAACAACGCCAGGCCGATGAAGCAGCACGATTGGCAGCAGAGCAAAAAGCTTTGGATGAGAAATATGCCTCGATTATTACTTTAGCAGATTCACAATTTGAATCAGGAGATTACACATCTTCGAAGACTAACTACACCGATGCATTGGCTTTGAAAGCGGAAGAACAATATCCGAAAAGCCAGATTGCAAAAATAGATGAATTGCTTGCAGAACAGCAACGCCAGGCCGATGAGGCAGCACGTTTGGCAGCAGAGCAAAAAGCTTTGGATGAGAAATATGCAGCATTGATTGCACATGCCGATTCTCAGTTTGAATCTGCTGATTACACATCTGCAAAGACAAGTTATACCGAAGCTTTGGCTTTGAAAGCTGAAGAACAATATCCGAAAAGTCAGATTGCAAAGATTGACGAACTGCTTGCTGAACAACAACGCCAGGCCAATGAAGCAGCACGATTGGCAGCCGAGAAAAAAGCCTTGGATGAGAAATATGCAAGCTTGATCGCACAGGCAGATTCTCAATTCGAAGCTGCTGATTACACATCTTCGAAGACTAGCTATACCGAAGCTTTGGCCTTGAAAGCTGAAGAACAATATCCGAAAAGTCAGATTGCAAAGATTAATGATTTGCTAGCCGAACAGCAACGCCAGGCCGATGAGGCAGCACGATTGGCAGCAGAGAAAAAAGCTTTGGATGACAGGTATGCCTCATTAATTGCAAGAGCTGATTCACAGTTCGAATCTGCTGATTACGCATCTTCAAAGGCAAGTTATACTGATGCTCTAAACTTGAAATCAGAGGAACAGTATCCGAAAAGCCAGATTGCAAAGATTAATGATTTGTTAGCAGAACAGCAACGCCAGGCCGATGAAGCAGCTAGGTTGGCAGCTGAGAAAAAAGCATTGGATGACAGGTATGCGTCATTAATTGCAAGAGCTGATTCACAATTCGAATCTGCTGATTACG
>NZ_RZNH01000096.1 GCF_013141825.1 Marinifilum caeruleilacunae | reverse complement strand
TTTAAGCTGAAAACAGAAGGTGCAAAACCCATTGAACTGGTTCAAGCTAAAAGTTTATGAAATGCAGTTGTGATTAAGCCTAAGGGTGGAAAAACTGCCTGGGATGTTTGTATGCGTTTACGCGACAATGGTTTATTTGCAAAGCCAACTCACGGCCACATCATCCGTTTTGCACCTCCATTGACCATTAAGGAAACTCAATTGCGCGAAGCAATCGAAATTATTAAGAAAACAATGGCTGAGTTCGAATAAGAAACTCAACTTAAAATACAAAGGGCAACTCCAATTGGAATTGCCCTTTTTTATGCAAGCATGTGGCGGCATTATATTTAAACTCTCAAAGTTTCTAAATAATTAACTGCCTGTTTTAGACAAATTACTGTATCTCCAATTTTACGCTTTTAAAAGTTAAAAGAGATAAAAAGGAGAGACTACAAACAATCATAACATTAGACAATACCGTTGTAGATAGGTCCATGATCTCAATCAATACCAAAGAAATACCATATGGTATCCATAAAAATAATGTAAACGCTATTAGATACCTTAAAGCAATATTGTAAGAGTATACATTTTGGATGATCTTGTTTAGAGGATATTTCCAAATCAAATAATTAATGGAAAACACAATGATAATAATAAGATAATTCATAATGGTTAATTTTTTAGTTAGAATTTAAATTTATGAGGACAAATACCAGAGATTTACTACTTCCGTTTTTTCTCAAACGGATTCCTGGTAACATAAATAATAAGAACTGTAATAATTGTAGAAATTACAATGGATTCAATTAAACTTTCATCACTACAAGTCTGAAAAGTATGAATGAAAGTCACTATGGATAATAATGGTAAAACAAAGTAGTGAACTATTTTATTAGATTTTACCATAAATCCCAAATCATTCTGCTTGCCGATGATATTAAACTATTTCTAATCATCAACATGCTAATCAAGCTAAAAATAAGTTTCTTCATATTTTTAAAAGTTATACAAGAGCATATTATGAATATACTTTTGTAGGTTAATAAAAATTATTTCCTCTTTCGATTTTAAACATTTCACTTTGTCTACTCTCCTAGTTAACATCGATTTCACATATAATGTAAATATCCAACAACTTACTCGCAAGCGATATCGACAAACGATAGCTCAGCATCGACAAACGTGGTATCACAATCGACTTAACATGACCCGAATAGTAAGATGTTGATTTTTAAGCTGAAAACAGAAGGTGCAAAACCCATTGAACTGGTTCAAGCT
>NZ_RZNH01000095.1 GCF_013141825.1 Marinifilum caeruleilacunae | reverse complement strand
TCCCGAATTCTATGGATAAACCAAACAATTCAGGTTAAAAATTCTTATTTAATTATGCTGCTGCTAAGTTTAGCATGTAATAGTTCTTGTCATATTCCTGACCTGAAGTAATTACGGCACAAATACGTTGCAATAGCTTGTTTCTTACATTGTTTAGGACATTCATTTTATGCTTTCCCTCCTCTATTTTACGCTGATAATACAGCTTCAAGTAGGGATCGTATTTCACTGCATTTAAAGCACACATGTGAAGCAGTGTTTTTAGTTTTTTATTGGCCATGTGACTCACATGTGGCTTGCCTCTAAGACTTGTTCCCGAACGCTTGGCAAAGGGAACAATTCCACAATAACAAGCCAATTGTCTTGGATTTTCAAAAGCCTTAAAACCCCAGGTATGTATTAACAAATAGATTGCAGTTTGCATACCGACACCCACTACAGAGTTGATTAATTGATACATCTGTTTGAGTTCAGGATCAGTTTGTAACAAATGCATCATTTGCTTCTCTGTGTCAGCAATCTGAGCATTAATTTGATTGATCAATACTTTACTGGATTCACAGATATACTCGGTTTCCTGCCAATCTTTTCTGACATGTTTTAATTCACTGGCAGCAACACTTAATTGTGTTTTTACTTTCGTTAATCGATCTTTAAATCGAACCAATTCTCGTATTTGTAAAAGCACCTTACTTTGTGGTTTGTATAGCTTTACTCTGTCTATAAAACGAGCTGCATACAAAGCAATTTGGTAAGAATCAACCTTGTCATTCTTTTCTCGACTTATGCCTGAGGAAAGCTTGATCTGATTAGGATTTTCCAACCATAAATCAAGATCATTATCATTGAAAACCATAGCTGCAGTCATGGAATAAATTCCTGTATACTCTCCACAAATTAGCCACTCTGATGCCAGAGCGTGACTCTGCTTTATCCAGGAGATCATCTCTTGACAACCTTGTTCTGTATTTGCAAATTGCTTATACCAATAATCTTGCATACTTCCCATGATAAAATAGCTTACATCCATGGTTCTTTTAGAGAAATCAATTCCAACAATAACTGTCTTTTTCATATCTTTGGTTTGCTTAATTTGAATTAACCAATGACTTTGTGTACTAATACCCTTATTAGGTTCCAGCCTATAATTCTATTTGGTATCTTAAGTCATGTCGGCAGAAGTCTAATTCGGGACATAGGTTACAAACCTTAAACTATCGTTAGTTTACTTCTGCTGACTGGTTAATCACCACTAAACTACAAAATCAGAAGGACTAACCATGACTATGCAAACCTAAGGGATAGCTAT